>DIVV01000088.1 GCA_002423385.1 bacterium UBP16_UBA6123 | reverse complement strand
GGTCCTTTCTTTTCCCCCATCACGGTCCTGTAACGGTCTTATAAAGGGCTCGTCACAGTATTATCAGGAATCAAATATTTAAGAGTTTAAATTTCTATATTGCTGCAGTTTGATATCGGGGAAATAAGAGTTGATAAAATGGAAGTCTTTTTTATCGAACTCGTTTCCGACGGTGCATCTGAATTCGTGTTTAACGCCGCTTTTTAAAATCAAATCTACGGTTTTATAAAGATGGTCGGGGTTTGAGTTATAGCAGAATTTTTCGTAATCGTCGAAGCGGCCTTTAACGTCCATCGCCACGAAGTCAACGAGTTTTTCGTCTAATATTTCTTTCAGCAGGCCGTAATTAGTGCCGTTGGTATCGAGTTTAACTGATTTAGAGCAGGCGGCCCTTATAAAGCGCAGAAAGCTCTTGAGTTTTTCGCCCTGCAGCGTGGGCTCGCCGCCCGAAACCACTATCGCATCGGATAATTTATTTGTAACGGCGTGCTTAATGCAGCTATAAATTTCTTCCGCGTTTAAAACCCGGCCGGAATTCATCATTTTTATATTATGGCAATACGAGCAGCGCATATTGCAGCCTGAGGTGAAAAAAACCGAGGCGCTCTTATGCGGATAATCGCAAAAGCTCGACGGCTGATAGCCGTAGATGCCGATTTCTAAACATTTTGTTTCATCCATTTTAAGAAGCTCCCTTTAAGTTCGGTTTTCGATATTATTTCGCCGCCGCGCGCTTTTATCATAACCGGAAGTTCGTTTATGTTGTAATAGCAGGCAAGCGCCAGGCCTTCATGGTCTTTGGTATCGATCATAATTATTTTATCTTTATTTTCATTTTGCCGTATATGTTTTTTAAGTTCGTCGCATTTAGGGCAGTTTTCTTTTCCGAAGAAGTATATCTTTTCTTCTTTAGAATCAAAACCTGACATAATATAGCGGCGCATTTCAAGGTTAACTTTAGTACGGTCCTTCAATTCGGCGAGTTTTCCTTTCGTCCATCCGCTTGTCTGTGAAAAATATCCGGTAACGCGGGTTTCACAATATATATTTTTAGACGAGCATTTAGGGCATGTATCGTGGAAACCTCTGTGCATGGTGCCGCAGTCGCAGCATACCGTCATATCGGGGCTGTCGGCGGTCTGGACGGCGCTGGTATTATAAAACACGCTCTTATAAAGCGATGCAAGCGCCCTGTAATCTGGTTCGGTTTCGCCGAACCAGTTATGGATGATAGTTCCGGCCTGTATCATCGGGTCGAATTTAGATTGTTTTTCAATGCGGGTGAATATATCCACGCCGCTGTCGTAAGCGAAATGGACCGAGTTGGTGTAATAAACGTCACCCGTTTTAATATTGCCGCGTATATATTTAAGCGATTCAGGGAAGTATTTAATATCTAAAAGCGCGGCGCGCAGGCCCAGACCTTCAGCAGGCGTCTGTTCGAGCAGGCAGGTGATGCCGTATTTATCGGCGAGGCGGTTAACGCTGTTATGCATATAAGCTATTATTTTAATCCCCATAAAAAGCGCGTCGTCGTTTTCGTGCAGTTGCGAGCCTGAAAGGCACTGGACCATTTCGTTGAGGCCCAACATGCCTACGAGAAATTTAGCTTCTTCGCGGCGCAGGTAAGGTTTGGAATCCATACCGCGCGTTAAGAATGAAAGGCAACCTTTATCGCCCATATCCAGTATCTTTTCTATATATTCCTTTTTAGCTATATGGCCTTTCATGGCCAATTCGACGAGCCTGTCTATTTCTTTATAAACCCCGTCGATATCTTTATTTTTATAAGCGATACGCGGAAGGTTTACGGTAATATTCTGCCAGGCGCTAAAGCGCATTTCTTCGGGCGCGCTCATCATGCGTTCGGCTTCTTCTTTAGTAAGTCCGATCTGCAACCGGCAGCACTGGGCAATTTTAATGCTCTCGCCGCGGTCGTATAGTATGTACACGCTGCCGCGTTTTGAGTTGAGTTTGCACGCTTTCAAATAAAGCGGGTCGTCGCTTTCAAAAGTCTGATTATTAACGTGCATCAATATTTTCGGAAACGCTATATTGGCGTGGTTGGCGTCGCCTTCGAACAAAACATCGAATATGGCGTTTAAAAAGCGGCGCGTCTCATTTTCGTAATCGGCGTACACGCGGCCGTTATATTCTCCGCCAGGGCCGATTACGGGTGTGTTCTTAAAATGTTCGGGCGTATTTAAATAAACGTTGAAATCAACGAAAGCGGTCTGGCCGCCTCTACCGCCGGCAAGCTGCGCGAATGAATACAGCAGGTGCTGTGCGCACTGGATCAGGCCGTCATCGTCTAAAGTTTCGGTATAAGGCGCAAAGAACATATTAACGGCATCGAAACCGATGGCGCCGGCGAATAAGCCCTGTAGATAATTAGCGAAGCACGAAAGGTGGTTGACGAGCGTAAGGGCGTGCTGCGCGGGTTTAGACTGCGTTTTAATGCCGGGCAGGCGGAGGCCGTATTTTTTAACGTATTCCACGCTGTTGCCGCTGCAGTATGGCCTGTTAATAAAATCGAGGTCATGAAGGTGTATATCGCCTTTTAAATGCGCTTCGGAAACGGCCGGCGGAAATACTTCCTTCAGCGCGTACTGCTTTAATATCTGGCCGGCTAAGGTAAGGTTGATCGATTCGGGCGACAGGGTAAGGTTGCTGTTTTCGGTATTTCTGTCTTCTATGATTTTTTTAACGTCGTAGAGCGGGATAGAAAGATTGGAGTGCTGTTTCATTTCTTTCTGGTGGCCGTCTTCGAGCAGTATTGAGTTGACTAATTCGCGTAGAAAAGACGAAGTGACTTTGCTCAGGCCGCTGTTTAATAGTTTTTCCTCGACTTTGTTGGCGACTTTAAGGCCTTCGTCGGTATTTATGTGAAGTTCTTTTTCGAGAGACGATATGATATAGCGCTTATCGAACTCGCAATAGCTTTCTTCACTGCGGGATTCGACCATCATCTGAATTTCGGTGGCGTCTTTTTTAGTATTTTTTCTGGTTTTAACTTTAATGGAAGGATTGACCATTTAACGTTCTCCTTTAACAATAGAGGTTTAGTGTTTAGTCGCTAGTCGTTAGTTATTAGTCGCTGGTAATTAGTTATTAACAATTAATTACAACAAATAAAAAACTGTGTTTTACGCATCAAACGCAAAACGCTTTAATTTTATTAAATTATCCGGCGCTAAGTTTCGGCATTCTTAATTATTATACTTTGCTTACAACTTAAGCCGCTCTTTTTTTAGAATCAGTATGGTATGCAACGATCACTTAAAAAATAATTAAAACATGACGGATGATAATGAACTGTCTGCTACCGCTTAATTCGCCCGGCTCGTTATTAGAGGTTACGGCGGGCCCGGATGGATGGCTTATAAAAAGAAAGATCGCGCAGCAAAAGGCGCTAATGAGGTTTTTAATTAAAGTCGCGGCTTGTTCCGGCCATGTTTTAAATTTTCAATCTAACCGGTCAAATTATAAATTAAAGCCGCTCAAAAGTCAACAATAATTTTTTAAATTTTTAAATTTTTCATTATTTCAAAGTCCTTGTTTTTAAAGCGTTTTAAAGACAAAATCAAGAGTCGTTCTGTCGCTTATTTGATATCTAATGTTATATATACGGATAGGAACATATTTAATATTTTAAAAAAATAAGGGAGGGAGAAAAGGTTAGCAACCCTTTCTCCCTCCCTTAAACCCACCCTCTTTCTGCAAACTGCCTGACGTTTTTTCGAGAGCTATCGATAGCTTTTTCTGTCAGAGTCAGGGCTTTAACTTAGTGAAGTATTTTGCAAAACGTTAGCGGGTTGCTTTTAAGTTTTTTTATGCCTGCTGTTCACTTATTCATTTATTTGTTTATTTATTTATTTGTTGCTTTATTACTTTTTACTTTTTACTTTTTACTTATTTATCTGCCAGCTTGCTTGTTTGCAGTCGCGCGCATGCGCGCGACTGCGTGGCAATAACGGTTTTACCGCAACTCAACTTAACGGCTCGCGGTAAAAATTGGCGTAAATCGAGTCTTATTAAAATATGGCATATTAGGTCAAACGAATATATTTAATTATATAAAATTATAAAGTTTTATATGAGTTATATGATTTTCGGTGATACAATAAGAGTTGTTTTACATTAGAGCCTTACCGTAAGCATTATTATTAAGTCCCGGAGGTCCGTAAATGCAACGCCTCTGCGCGCGTACCGCGCGCAGAGGCAAAACTATCAAAAGGCATGAAAAAAGTTTATGGCAGGACAGAAAAATAGTGAAAGAAAAGATTAGAGAATAAAAGAAATTTTGTAGTAGAGTGGGATAAATTTGTATAATACTTCAATTAATTTTCAGGCATGGCTAACGACTGATAAATGACGACCGCCAAAAATATTCCGGGAGAGATTGGGAGGCTATGGAGGGAAAGAGAGGGTCTTCGACCCTTTATTTCCCTCCATCACGGTCTTATGCGGTTTCAAAGCGGTCTTATAAATGACCGGCGAAGCTGACAAAAAAATCAAAACTCGTATTCGCTGGTATCGGCTTTAATAAAAGCGCTGAATTTATCTATTTCGTTGAGGGTATTTATAAATTCTCTTCCGCCTGGATGGTTTAGCGGTGAAATTAAAAGGTCGTATATCTTAGCGCGGGTGGATGGATCGAGGTTATTGTTTACTAATATCGGCGCGTTAGGTATTTTCGGGGTTTTAGCTATAATATCGAGTTCGGCCGTATCAACGCCGGCCACGTTAAGCGCAAGAAGTCCTATGGAAGCGGCATCGAAGCGTTTATCGTAGAGCAGTTTGAGTGCGCGGTCGTGTGAGCCGACGAATTCGAAGGCGGAAAAAAATGAAAGTGACGAATAACCGGCGTCATTAATAATTTTATTCTGCAAAAAAAATCCAGAAGTGGAGGCTTCATCTACGAAGGCCATTTTTTTACCTTTAAGGTCTTCGACGGTTTTAATTCCCGAATCTTTTCTAACTACGATAGCGCCCTGATAAAAAGGGCTGTCGCCTTCCATCGTTTTAAGAAGCAGGTTGTAATTAATGCTGTCTTTAACGGTTTTATATATAAGCGGCGCGGCCCATACCACTTCGACCTGGCCGACTTTCAGCAAATCGATAAGCGACGAATAATCTCGCAAAACGACTATTTTAACTTCCAGGCTCATGCTGGATTCGAAATATTCCTTTATGGCTGAGCCTTTTTTAAATATTTTTTCCGGCTCCGAATATGAAACGATGGAAAAGCGCAGGCGGCGGGGATATTTAAAATCTTTATCTAAACCCGTATAATCATCACGTTTTTTAAGATTGAATATATTATCGACATTAATAAATTCGAATATAGAATTGCCGCCCGGCGACGGTTTCGCTAAATAAATCAGCAAACCTGCCATGATAAATAATATTATAAAAATCGTCATTTTTTTTATATTCACTCGAACGCTCCTTATAAACTATCCTTATAAACTTCGATCAAGTTAACTATTTTCTTCGCGATTTCATCGTCTAAAATAGTTTCGATCAATTCGGCCGCATAGGAAGATATGGCCGGGTCCTGTGAAAGCGCCGACGAGAAATTTTTGATAACATTTTCGTAATTAGCGGAGGATATAGCGGCGCATTCAAATATAAAATCTAATAAATCGGATGTATTTATATAAGATAAATCTATTTCACGCTGTAGTGCAATATTATTTTCAGCATTTTTTTTATTGACATCATTGCCGGCGATGTCGCTTTTTATTTTTTGCGGCGCAGCCTGACTTACGGTGTTTATAGCGGCATCCGCCGAAAGCGATTTTTTATAATTAATTGCCGCAGTGCATATATCAATTAAATTAGATATAAATCGGCTGTTTTCATTTTTAAGAAGCGGCGCGATAGCGCCGTATAATTCAAAATAAATAGTTTCGAGTTTGAATTTATTTGCCAGCGCGATATTTTCAAATTCATTAAAATCGAGCGCGCCTTTCGGCGATATTAATAAATCTATAAATTTAATAAAATTCAAATCGCCGGCATGAGCGGATATGCTTTTAAATAATTCGAGTTTGACTTCATCGGAATTGATCAATAATATCTTTGCCGCAAGCTGACAATTTTCGTCTATATCGATATTTTTAAATATAGCGGCGGCGCGGTTTCTAAATTCGACGGAGTGGTTTTTAAGCATATTAAAAATTGCGGTACGGCCCGTATTTGTCATGGCTTTAAAGCCGTTTTCGATAGTAGCCATGACTTTTGCGTCAGATTCACCGGCGAGTCGTCCGCGCAAAATTTCTTCAGGCCCCGCGCCGCCGATATTAATAAGCGCTATGGCCGAGTAATTTCTAACACCCGCCTCATCGTCGTTAACAAGTCCCGCTAATGCGCTTATAAAAGCGCGCGATTTCAATCTGCCCATTACGAATGCCGCGCTCGCTCTAGCCTTATGATCCGCTGAAACGCTCATATCGTATAAGCCGTCTATGGCCTTTTTCATTTCAAGCGTATCTTCCGAGAGGCAAAGCACGCTTATAACGGCGGCGCTTCTAATGCGATAGTCCGCATCGTTTAAGTAGGAGCACAGCCGGGCGCTTATAGCGGCGGCCCCGCCGTCATTTAAAAAATTAGAAAACCCCTCTATTAAATTAGCTCTAACGCGGCGATTTTCATGGTTAAACAACGCGTCGAGCCGAAGTCTGAAGCCCGCTTCGCCGCGGCCGTTAATAGCATCCGATATAGCCGCCGCCGTTTTCGGATCGGTAGATAATTTAGATATAATAGTCGCCGTTATCCTTGGATCGCTCTGATAATCGAGCGCCTCGTACAAAAACCGCGACGCCCCTTCGAAACCGGCTATTTTATTAACCGCGTTAAACCTTTCTTCGAAGCCGTCCGATTTTAAAAGCGGCGCGAGCGCTTCAACCGCCTTAGCGGCCGGCAGATAATTAATACGGTTAATAGCCGCGATTCGCTCTTCGCTGGTTTTTGCCTTCAGGCTGGATTCAAGCGCGCCTATATAAGCCGGCTCTAATTTAGACGAATAATAATAATAAATTAAAGCTGAAATCAATATTAAATAAATAAAATAATAAGTTCCGAACCACGGCTTAAGCATGTATATAACCACGCCGGCTAATATTTTCGACGAATATGCGCTCATTTCATAAAAAACGAATATCTGGGTTTTACGGCCCGCTATGGCGTTGGTGAATATGCCGACAGCCGGCCGGTTAAAGCATTTAACGCTTATTTCATAAAAAAATTTAAGTGAAATAACCGTTGAAAAAAAGTAAAAAACAAGGCCGACAGCCGACAGCGGAATAACAGCAAACGGCATAACAAGCATAGCGGCCGCCACCGAATAATTATTCAAAAAAGGCTTTAATATAAAAAACTGCGCGGCCATAACCACCAGCATATTAACCGCGCGGAATGTTCCGCTGAAAGCGGCCATTTCATCGACGCCGGCAAACTCTTCAGCGAGCCGCGATGAAAAAACAAAATCTATGACCGCTTCTTTAAAATTGACTATGAATGTTATTATAATTAAGTAATAAGCCAGATCGGTGTTTTTAGCATATATAAAAACCTCACGCAGTCTTTGAAATAAAGTGTCGTTTTTTTTCGGTCCGCCTTTTTCAGGCGCGGATTCCGAACGGCCGCCCGGCGCTTCATTCAAGCTCATCTTTACCGCAACGCCATCTTCAGAACCGGCTTCCACAAATCCTTCTTCGGGCATAAATCCCGTTGCTCCAGCTTCTTCGGCTGGGTCTAGTGATGGAGATGATGGTAATGATAATGACGAAGATTCGGCGGCTGCCTTATTTTTATCGGCCTCATCCGCCGCGGACGGCTCCAGAGCGGCTTTAGACTTCATTTTACGATAATTATGGTCTATTATAAATATTAAAACAAGGCCAATAATGTTTAATACGACGACAAGATTAAGCACGCCCGAAACCATTATCACCGGCAATAGAAAATTGAGCGAGAAGCCCGATATTACCGCGCCAAGCGAGCTCGCCCCGTGTATATACGGCATATATTTTTTCTGCGCTCTAAGCGGCAGTAGATCATTTAAATAAGTAAGATAACCGAAAAGCGTTAATATTATGAAAATATATCCGAATACGAAATAAAAAAAATATATTAAATAATTATTATATTCAAAAAAATAAATATTGCATAAAATAGTGTAAATAGTTCCGGCCGTTAACGCAAATACGAGCACCTTAAATTCCGGAATTTTATCGAGGGTAAGTAGCGCTATTTCAAATAATACAAGCAGGCTGTTTAAAACGATAAAACTCACCGGAATGAATTCGGGCCCCGCTTTTTTTAAAAACAGCGAGTGACCAAGCACGAGCGTATAAGAAATAGACGAATACGCTATGAAATAAAATAATAAATTAAGATAAATAATACGCTTCAGATATGATTTATAATCCGCGCCGGCGTCTTTATTATTAATACTATTACTATTATTGTTATTGTTATTATCTTCGCCGCTTAATCGCGCCATTTTTCTCTCCAGAACGAATCGATCACGCTGTGCTGATGGAGTTTTTTATTGAGTTTATTAAACGCGTCAACCGCTTCGCCTATTTCATCTTCACCGGCATGTTCTATTTTTTGCGAATATATTCCCTGGCCGGCCTTATTGAGTCCGCGCACAAGCGCCTCTATGGGACGCGCTATCCGCTCGGAAATAAACGCGCTGAGAGCGGCCGCTATTATAAGCGCCAGAAACAATACCCATATAATATAGCGTATTATGCTTCTTAATCCCCAGAAAGCCGAATAGTAGGGCCGGCCTATTATTACGGCCGAGTTGAGCTCCCTGATAGGGGCTATGAATATAAGGTCCTTGCGCCCTCCTGCAAAGGCGACGGCCTCGCCTGAAGAGCCGTCTGAAAAACCGGCCCGTGAATCCTTATTGAATAATTCTATTTTACGGCCGTTTTTATATATATCGAATTCAAAGCGGCCGAGATCGCAGGGAAGTATTTTACCGCGCATAGTAAGTACTTCTTTAGATGAGTTTACTATAATAATATATTCATTATCGTAAATTTTGATATGGTCTAAAAACCTGTGAAAAGCGCTGTCGGAGATCTTTGCCGCGGCGGAAACGGCGCCTGAAACGATGGAATCGCTGCCGAATTCGAATATCGGCGCCGCGATACATATAGCGCTTTCGCCGTAACTGTTTATAAATAATTCGGATATGGCGGCTTCTTTTTCGCTCATAGCCGCTTTTATAGTGCCGCCGATTGTTTCAGGCAGATCGCCGATGCCCTGATTATCGATTAAATCCATTTTCGAGTTAAAGCCGCCCGGATATTCTATATTTTTAAGAACGCCCGAGGAATCGTAAAGATGAATATTATAAAAAAAAGAATTTAATTTAAAGAAATTTTTAATGATGGGGCTTTGTTTTTCGCGGTTAAAAGTTTTGATATCCGATATATTTCCGAGCGAAGAAAGCTGTTTTTTAAAAAATTCGAGCTGGCCCATTATAGAGCTTTTGACCTGAGCGGCCATTTTATTATTTTCACTGATAATATTTTTTTCGAGCTCGCGATAAACCTCGCGCAGCGTTAAAAAGCTGATTAAAAAAAGAGGTATGGAGGCCGCCGTCAAAAAGAAAAAAAGGACTTTCCATCTTATTTTTTTAAGTATGAACATGCGGCCCCCGTTGTTATTGAATAATAATTTTATTTAAGCGTACCAGCCTTCGGCTATAGTTTTAACCTTACTACAAGCAGTCTCCACTATATCGGCGGCTCTATCGGGAAAAATATTAAGTCCTGCGGCGCTTATCACTTCTATGGCATCAAATCCCATCATCGATAATTGGGCCTTAATAAGACCTGAATAATGGTCGTAAGCGGCCGTTTCACCTTCGTAAACACCGCCGCTCGAAGTTATTGCGAGCGCCTTTTTACCTTTCATCATTCCTTCATAACCGGCCGCCCCGATCGTCCAGGTAACGCCCTTTTGCATTATGGAATCAAAGTAAGCCTTGAGCGGCGCGGGAAACGAAAAATTATTCATCGGCGCTGCCGTAACTATTATATCGGCGCTTTTAAACTGGGCGGCCATTTCATCCATTTTCTTCATCAAAGCCTCGCGCTTCGGCTCTATTTTCTGTCCGCCATAATTTCTTTCATAATAAACCGAAAGGTTATCCGGCATGAAAAAATCGGGAGGATTTTTGCATAAATCAAGGGTTTCAACAGAACTTCCTTTAATGCAGGCCGAAAATGCGTCTAATATTTTTTTAGTGTTAGAGCGTTCGCCGCGGGCTAAATACGAAACAATCAAAGTTTTTCTCATTAAAATTATCCTCCGATATATAGTTTTTAATAATATAATATTTAATTTTGCATATCTGCAGAAATCAATTTAATATAATCGGGCGTTTTTAACTTCTCTTTCAAAGTCGTTAATAGCGTCGTTAAGCGTTTCAAATAAATCGCCAAGTTTTTCAAAATCGTTTTCATCGGCGGCATGTTCCATTTTAGCCAGAAGGTCGGTTGTTTTATCCGCGCATGCGTTAAGCGCGGAGCCTTTAAGTTTATGCACTAATTTTTTAGTCAGTTGAGCGTCTTTTAATTTTACAGCGTTTTGTATATCGCCGATATTATCGGTCACGCCTTCTAAAAATAATTCAACCGACTCACGCATAATTTCTTCTATACCGCCCATTATCTCGTCTAATTTTTCACGGTTAAAATTTTGAAACTGCGCTTTTTGTTCAACTGTTTCAGTCATTGAATTTCCTTTCACTATAATCTCAGCGCTGGCATATTCGGACACGCCGGATATTTTTTTATCTTTTATGACGCGCCTTATCAAAGACTCTATCTCATCTATATTAATAGGTTTTAAAATAAAAGCATCCATGCCGGCTTTTAAACATTCGTCGCGCTCTTCTTTAACGGCGCAGGCGGTAAGCGCTATAACCGCTATTGCATAACCCGCCCTGCGTATTGCAATGGTCGCGTCTCTACCGTTCATAACGGGCATTTGAATATCCATGAGCACCGCGTCGAATTTAAACCGCGAAACCGCTTCAACGGCCTGCAGACCGTTTTCAACGGTAATAACCTCGTGGCCAAACTGCTTTAAAAGCCGCGTTATTAATTTGGCGTTTGAAGGGTTATCTTCGGCTAATAAGAGTGTCAGTTTTTCAGTTCCTTCTTCGCTTCCGGCCGTTTCAACGGGTTTAACCGTCGCCGCCCCGGCTGCGCTTTCAGTTGCGGCATTAACGCTGGCCGGTTTAAGAAGGCCGTCCTTATCGCCGCCCTCTGAATCGCCGGAAGTTAAACCTTTATTATCAGTCGAAGGACCGAGTCTGTCGATAATAGCCAGCAGCGCGCGGCCGTTGGTTATAATCTGGTACAGCATTTCTTTTTTTTCTTTACAGAACTCGTTTTTATAAAGCATTCCGCTGAAACCTATAATACTGTTAAGCGGCGTTCTAATTTCGTAGCTTATACTTTCAGAAAAAAGCGTTAGCTTTGAAAGACGTGATTTAAGTTCTTCGATTTCGGCGATAAGCTGTTTCTTGTTTTTGCTTTCTTCCTTCATGCAACAACCTCAAATATATAAAATTATACATAACAGCAGCGTAAATTTGATACAAATAACGCAAATTTGAAGCTAATGGCGTTAATTTAACGCTAATAATTTAAAATTAAAACAATAGAAACTATTATAACATATTTTTAATAGTGATGACAACAAACTCATTTTACCACATTTTAGTAAATAATGCAATTTATATAGAGATAAATAATAAAAAAAGGGCCGCCTTGAATTATTTTCAAAGACAGCCCTTTTTATGTTTTAATGCGAACAATCGATATTATTCGCACCATTTAGCCGCTTGTTTACTGCCAGCTTAATTTCGGGAATTCGATTCCTTCCGAAATTCTCCAGTACGAAAAATCCCGGTTGTTGCCTTAATATTGTGCCACAACAGCACTGCTTATTTCAAGGCTTTAAAAAAATATATTTTTATTTCGACACCCTAACTATTGAAAAATAATTCGGCCTACTGCGATAAAAAAGATCGATATAGTCGATGCGCTTCTCTTCGCTTATTCCAAAATAAAAAAATACAAAGTATTCACGTTCGATAAAAAACTGATTAAAAAATCTTAAAAAATCTGGACCAATACGTTTAATGATTCCGGATTTTTTCATTTTATCCATCTGATATTTGATTCCGTCCTGGCTGATTCCACTGCCAATGCGTTCGACCTTATCTTATCTTTACTTACCACGCATAAAAAATTTCGCCTGTTTTTTTCAATGAAGCCGCGCCGCTGCATATATTTAACACTTCTTTTTCGACATCTTCCCAGGCGGCGTGCGTGACTACATTTACAATTATATTTTCACCGTAATCGGTGCTCAATATAACCGTATCGCCGCTATTGCGTATAAAACGCTCGACGGGATTGAAAAAGTTATAATCTATGATAATTTCGCCCGTAGCGCTGAGGGCCATTTTGATCTTTTCAGCCGCCGCCACGGCTTCCGAGCACGCCTTTGAATAAGCGCGCACCAGGCCGCCCGCGCCGAGCTTGACGCCTCCAAAATATCTTGTTACGACCGCGATAACACCACGCAGCCCGTTATTTTCGATAACGGAAAGTATCGGCATCCCCGCGGTCCCCGACGGCTCGCCGTCGTCGCTGTGGCGTTTATAAACGGTATCCAGCCCGACCGAATAAGCATAGCAGTGATGCGTAGCATCCGAATACTTTTTTTTAACAGCCGCGAGCCGCTCCAGCGCCTCTTTTTCAGATTCGACCTTGAAGCACTCACAGATGAATCTTGATTTTTGTATGACTAATTCGCAGGCCGAATCGTTTTTAATTGAGTAGTATTCTTTAATCATTGTTTATTAACGCATAGCGCGCCGCCGGCCGTTAATTAAATTTTACGCGCTTACAGCGCTGTAACCGTTACGGTACCGGCGCCCGCCGATACAGTCGCGCCGCTGCCCGTAGCGGTACCGATTACCGAACAGTCAGAACCGCTTGTTGTCGGAGTAATACCGGCCACTGCAATACCTGTTGCCGTCGCCGTCCTGCCGGTGATTAATGTATTGATTATACCGCCCGTCGCAACCGTTATAGTATTAGCGACGCCAAGCACCATTCCGCTGCCTGCGCCCTTAGCTAAATTACCGCCGGCATTGACGAGCGCGTTAGTGCCGGTAACGATACTGCTGTTAGTAACTGCGGCGCCTATATTAAGCGTAGTTACCGCCGCGGTAACATTAAGCGTGGTTACCGCGCCGCTCACCGTGGCCGCGTTCGCGCCGCTTATACTTATCGTTGTAGCGCCGCTTACCGACGATAATGTTTTACCCGTCGCGGTTATAGTTGTCGGAGCCGTTGCGGCTACATTGAATGTCGTAGCGGCCAGGCCGGTTATATTAACATTTCCAGATGTAATGGTACACGAAGTCAGAGTCGCCGTACTTGTAAGTGTCAATAAACTCGTAACATGGCCTTTTACGCTTGCAACGGCGGCTGTAACCGAGCCAAGTCTGATAGTCCTTGCAGCCGCGACCGAACTTTGATCGATGTTATTTATAGTCATGCCGACAGGCCAGCCGGTACCCGGATCGACGCCGGTAACGCCATAAGTTAAAGTATTAACCGTTTCCGTTCCAGAAGTTGAAATAGCGGCAACGTTGTTATTTATATAAAGTGTATTTACTGAACCACCCGCAAAAGCTAAAGTGCCTATATTACCGGAACATAATAGATTGAGAGCACTTACAGGCCTGTTGATAGTCAAAGTCGTAATACTGCCCGTACCGCTGAATGTTGAATTACCGTCGGCTATAACATTGCCGCCGGCGGCAAGAGCCGTTTGAAGCGTTCCCGCATTTACGAGCGTGCCCATAACCGCGGCGCCGTTAGTAAATGTACTTCCAGTTAATAAATTAAGAGAGCTTAAATTAGTTATCGTACCTCCAAAAGAACCATCGGAATTTGTTATTGCACCGCCGCTGGCATTGTTGATAACGTTGTTATTTACGATAGTACCGGCGCCGCCGCTTATATTGTTTATAGTTCCCGCATTATTGACAATACAATTTTCTCCTACGGTCAACGTTTTAGCTCCGTTATTGGTCAAACTCGTTCCAGCCGCTATATTAAGCGTTCCATTTTTAAAGGTCGTATTAGTGTATGCATCTATATTAAACGCCCCGGCCGTAGTTATCGAAAAATTATTCATATCGATAGTTTTAACGCCGCCTGATATATTAAGACCCGCTCCTAAAGTAATATTGGCTGTCACCCTTATAATCGCATTATTCAATCCGGTCGCAGCCGTAACTAATTGACCGGAAGTCGCCACATCGACAACGGTGCTCGAAGAAGAACTCCAGGCAAAATTTTTAGCGGCGTCAATCGGTATTCTCGTATATTGAGAGCCTTTAACGGAAGTACTTCCATCCGAGTGAGTGCCGGTAAGTGAATTTACGGCAAATAAAATTTTAGGCGAGGTCGTTCCCATAAATTTACCCGATGAAAATTTAATATCAAATTTTTTACTCTGCCCTTTAAGTATCGTTTTATAAGCTGAATTAAAATTAGTTATCGTAAAAGTGCCGCCAAGTTTACTCGAATTATAAACAACCGCGGCGTCCGCTATTTTTTCACTGCCTTCAAACACGCCTAGAGACATAGAAGAAGTAAGCGAATCAAAGGAAGTTTGCGTGCCTTCCTGTTTAATTTCAAAAACGAATTTATCGATGGTGTAATCCGCAAATGAAGAATTAGCCAGAGTCAATTCCATAATTTTATGATTGGATACCGCTGCGTCCGAAGGAAACTGCATATTAACGCCGGCCACATTATCTGATTCGACTTTAACGAATACTTCGGTAGAATCGATATAAATCGAATTGCTTACAGCATTAGCGCTGTAAGTTATATCGCTGACCTGTCCTGCGCCCGTGCCTTTAAGCGGAGCGCTCACAACTAAAGGCGGATAATCCGCATCGCTCGAATTAGATGAATCCATCTGCATTCTTATCGAATGCCCGATAACCGGCAGAGTTGAACCATTAGGCACTTTTACCGCTATTTTAACATAGTAATCGGTTCCGGCGGTTAAAGAAATGCCGGCTATATGCTCAAAAGTTACTTTATTATTAGTTGAATCAACGGTTGATACACTGAACTTAGTGCCTTCGGCATAAACCACTGCACTGGCGCCAAGATATGCCTCAAAATTTGAAATATCAGATATAGCTGAACCCGCATATTTGAATTTTGCCTTAGTCAGAGTCGCATTTTCACCACTACATTTAAGTTTGAAAGTGGCTATATGCCCGAAAGCGCCTGAAGCTGCGCCATGCGTCATTGGTGTTATTGTAATATTATTTGAAGCCGGCGAAGTGGAATCGAGGGTTAAATCGAGCGTTTCAATTACCTGAACATTATGTTCGTTGCCCAATACGCTGCCGGTTATATCGGTATCTGTCGCAAGCACGGGATCAAAATCAACGGCTTTATCGTAATACGAATTATCGGTTTTTGCCTTAATATTGGTGCCATTAACGGCCGCCGTTTTAAAATCAGCCGTTATTCTAAACCTCTTTGAAGATGCCCTGGTAACGGTAACAGGCGCGGAAAGTGATAATCTTATATAATCAACGCTAGCGCCGGCTTTACTATTATTAGTCGGAGTCACGGTTCCGCTATATAAAACTTCGTCGATATAAAGTTTAAAATTATTGATTTGCGAATCGATAGTAAAATCAACTTTAGTCGCCGCTCCATCGTTAGTCAAATAAATTTTATTAACGGCCACATTCTGATATTTACCCGCCGCCACATTAAAATCTATAATAGTTTTACCCGTATCGCCGCGTTTATAAGCGCCGGTTGCATAAGTATTAGCTGAAAAGGCTATAGATGTTTTCTGCAGAGTAAGAGTGTTAGAAAGTTCATTCTGAGTGGATATAGTTTGAGTTGAAGTCGCGCCAGTGCCGGTAAGACCTCCATTAAGAAACGTGATCTTCATAGTGTCGCCGTCATTTACTAACGCCTGATTAAAGGTAACCGATACCTGGAACTGCGTATTAGTATTTTTAGTCAAAACTATAGGAAGAACAGCGCCGGTAAGACCGCCTGAATAAGTTTGAGAAGCATTATTAAACGGCGTAGCGCCGGAATTCAGCCATACCGTTGCAAAACCCGCTCCCGCATTTATTTTTAACGCCGTTACGGCCATCTTATTTACGCTTCCTTCGAGTTTGAGCTGAAGCAGGCTTCCAACCGTAAGTGAAATATCCTCGTTATTATCGACATTAAGCGTACCTCCAAACACGACTTTATCGCCGGCCGGAGTGTTTGTGACATCGAGATACTGGCTGGTCGGACTTATTGAAGAATTCGACGATATCAACATCTGCGCGGTGCCAATTGTATGCTCAGCCGCTGTTTGATCAGAACTTGTGCATGATATAGTTTTGGTTGAAAGCGCTCCTTTTCCCTGTGTGCCTGAAGCGATAAGCTTCGCATAAACTTTTCCAGATGCGCCCGCGGCTGCATCCGAATATACGGTTACAACTTTCGCGGTGCCGTCTTTATTCAAAATATAAGTTCCGGCAGGGGGAAGAAATATGTGGGTATTAGCGGTTGAGGCCGCGTCACGGTTAATGTCCGCGCCTCCGTCTATTTTAATCTTCGTATTGGTAAAATTACTGGTATCACTGGAAAGATAAACTTCGATCCTGGTGATTTCGATGTCTTCGATGTCTGCATTATTCGATGATTTTACCGACTTAAGGTCGAATCTGGCAAGTTCGACGGCCGCCAATCCCTTTAAAATAGTCTTGGAAGAAGGTGAAGAAGAATTGATCGCGGAATTAAGAATTCCGGCTGCAAGCGTTAAAGTATCGCCCGAATTATAATTAACGCTGCCGGTAGAAGTGACCGACTTTGCGGAGGTCGCGCCGCTCGCTTTTATCCATCCGCTTTCTACGACGATCTTTCCCTGCCTTCCCGCGTTAGCGCCAGGCTTTTTGGCCGTGCCGCCTATGGCAAGATGTTTACTTGTATTTTTTGTTACGGTGGTTATAGGATTTCCGGTTATTGTAATCACATTTCCAGTTTTTGAAAAAGTGAGACCGGCCAGATGTGCGCCCGCATCCCAGGTATTTGCCGCCGTAGCTTCCGCAAGCCAGAAACCGTAAGGAGATACGTTGTCAAAGTCATCATCTACAATAACGGAACCTTCGATGTTAAACTTAACTTCCGTTACGTTCAGATCTTCCGTGTTAGAGGCGGTAAGTTTGGCAATGGCAAAAAGCACGCCCGAAGGAGTCGGTTGTTCAGGGCCGCCAATAACGACGTCTTTTATATTGGTATGATAGGCTGAAAGCGAAATGCTTAATCCGCCGTTTGCCGTAGTAAGCGTACTTCCCGCGGCGCTTCCGGTAGGAATTACCGTTTTAGCCGAATCGGCGCCGACCGCCGAAATATCGTTGACCGATTCAATTTTCAACGATAAATTAGTCCCATTTACCGAAGTCGTTTTAATATCGCCTTTAACCGTAAATGTAGTCGCGGCTGAAAGATTAAAATTCATCGCTGAAAAAGTAACGTAATTTCCTGAAACGGTTCCATTCCATGTTGTACCATCGGCACTATTCGACAGTACTAAATTATTTATATCTTCCGTAAAGCTGCCTTTATCAAGCATTACTTTAATCGACGATATAGTAGAGTCTTCGAGCGATGGAGTTAACACAAAATTAAAAAGCTCGGCCGCCGTCGAGCCGATCGCCGGACTCAACTGCGCCGGCGCCGCTCCCGATGCGAGCGTCATTTTACCCGTCACGCTGAATTTATTGGAAACAGGCGCTGGCGTACCGTTACTCGAATCGATCGTAGCCGCCGTGATCGAACTTGTACCGCGAAGAATGGACGGCGCCACGCCGCCTATTTTAAACTCGATATACTGATTTGCGCTTAAAGTTAAGGGCGTCGCTTCCGGTTTTAATTTAACGAATATTGAAAACAGCGCGGTAGTATTATTCTGTACGGTAACCGGCGTATTGGTGGTATATAAATTGCCGGCGCTATTTGTAAGCGTGTAATAAGTATTGTTATACTTTAACCTGACGGTGGCAAAATCGGTTTTTGGTATGGTCCCGCTATATTCAAACGAATTTGCGCTTAAATCAAGAGTTATACTTTCACCGCTACCCGTTTTAACCGCAAAAACAGCGACTTCCCTTTCAGTTTCGTCGGTAGAAAAACTCGTCACCGGAGGCGTCGTCAAATCAAGCGTTACAGTGAGCGAATTGGTGCCTATAACGATATTTTTTCCGAAAATGCTCGCATCGCCGCCAACAGCCTGAATAGTCACGCTCGAACCATAGCCTTTGCCGGTTATATCGGATGCCAGCAGATTCAATTTTACGGTTTTTCCGTTAGTAGCAGTGGCGGGAACGTTCGCCTTAACTATTAAATTTTTCAAGGCGGCATTTTTAACTACCTTATATAGCTGACTGTCGGAAAATAGAAAATATTTCTGCGATGTGGCCGTATCGGTCACCATGCTCGCATTAGCAATAAAAGTTTCGACAGCGCCTGATTTTTCGTATAATTTCAGCGAATCGAAATCGGTGCCGGCAACACCCGTACCCGAATTGGTTATTTTTATCTGGGTAATATAAACGTCTTCAGGAGAATCTGCCGCGCCTCCCGTTCCGTCGTCATTAACGATATTAAGACCGAGCGTGGTTATGTTAACGTCACCGGCGCTTGCGCTGCCTTTTTCACTTCCCGAAGGATTTCCATTTATTACAGCATCGTTTGTCATAACAAGCTTGCCTATATCTAAAGTTTGAGCGTTCGAGGTAAGCGGAGTCGCACCCAGCGTCACCGTGGCGGCATTACCGTATAAAGCGCCATCGGCTGAAATTTTTGCGGCCGCCGATATTGCAAACGAAAGCGTTACATTACGCACGCTGTCTTTAACGGTAGCATAAAGCGACATCGTTTTCTGGGTAATAAAACTATTAGCGTCTGCGGAAGGAAGCGGCACTATATAATTCATGTTATCGAAGTTAAGGGCTAAAGTAGCGGTATTTAAAACGCCCGTAAAAGTATTCACTCCGTCGGTAAGCTCCCATTTAGTGATATCGGCGTTAGCGATGGTGCCGGCTTTAGTGAATTCTATCGATTTAATTCTAACGCTGTCCACAAAATTATTGGTCACGTATTTTTTAGTCTGAAGGTCGATTTTGCCTATCAAAAGCCTCTGACCAGCCGCCGTAGTCTGCACTGCCGGGTTATCGCCGGCAAACGCGGCGTTCAAAGCACCAAGTATATTAGTATTAGCGGCGTCTATCGTAAATTTATTGCCGGCCGCCGTGCCGGTCGAAAATACGGGCATGCCGCTATTAACGCCGGTACCGGATATATCGCCGTCTGCGCCTATTCTTAAAAAGAACTGCTGGCCGGAAGTCGCGCCGCTCGAACGCGCGCCGCTGATCGTAACGACCACGCCGGCGCTGGTAATCGTAATATTATCAGCGGAAGGCACACTGAGAGTAAAAATATTATTGCTAAAAGTTATATTAGCCGAATTATATGTTTTAGAAATCGGCGCTGGAAAAGCTATTTGAATAGAATTAGCGTCGAAATTATTTGACAGCCCATCATAGCTTACGTTCATTTTAGTTAATTTAATATCTTCGGAAGTTCCGGCCGTTAATTTAAAAGCGAACCGGGACGCCGTCGCGGGCGGATTAGTGAGCACGTCCGCGGCCGGATTGGATGCGTCCGTCGAAACGGTTAAAGCGCTCGGGCTTTTTGTTACCGTCATATAATTACCGTTAATTATGCCGGTCGAATATAATTTATGAGTTGAAGTCACGCCCGAGGCGGTTATATCGCTGTTATCGGCGATGCGCAGAGCGATCTGGCTGCCGTTTTGAGCGGCGGTATAATTAGCTTTGCCCGATATGGTTAATTTAGCCGAACTATTCGCGTTAATGCGCAGATACTTCTTTTCCGCGGTATTATCGAGCGGGGTTATAACGAATTTATTGCCTGAAGAAGAAACCGTGCTGTTCGGATATGCAACATCGTTAACGGCTATAGTCATCGAAGTTGAATCAAAATCGGTAATAAGGCCATTTTTAACATCGAGAGTAACTGTAATTGCCCCTACATCGAGCGCTTCAACCTCGGAAGTAAGATCGAATATTAAAAAATCTTTTGACAGAGCGTCAGAAATACTTCCCGAGGCCGGATTATCGCCGCGCGCTTTAGCCAGCAGAGAGCCTTCTTTAAGCGTAACCGCCGCTCCCGTGATAGAAGCGCTCGAGCCGCCGGTTATCTGGTTATTCGAAGTTAAGCTCTTTGCCACCGTAAGGCTGTCGTCCATATAAAACTTGAGGGTTTTGTTATTAATGGCGGTTTGAAGGGTTTTACAGACGAGTTTACACGTTAAAAATTGCGAAACGGTAGTTTGCGCCGTGGCGTCTATTCTTACATCGGTACTCGCCGGAAATTCAACCGTTAAATTAGTGCCGGTAACATTTATTAAAGCGGAAACGACCTTCGTAAACGTAATACCGTCGCCGCTTATGAAAAATTCAAAATCGCCCGACGAAATATCCTGACCGAGGCCGAAAGTGGCGGTGCCAAGCTGGCGCATGGTGATCTTTTGCAAATAATATCCGCTGCGCGGCCTGGCTTCGAGCTTGAATGAAAAAACGTCTTTAGCTGCGCTATCGCCGATTACTATAGTTTCGGGCAATACTACCGAGGATTGAAGCAGATAAAACGCTTCGGTCGATACGCTGAGCGTATTGCCGTTTATTAATTCCTGGGTTTTATAAATCTGCGCCGAATTGGTGCCGCGCACTGAAATACCGTCAACTGCTATATTAAAGCGTATAGTGTCACTCGAGACCGCCGAATTCAATATATCGCCCACAAGATGAAAAGTTTTGCCGGCCGTGGTAATATTAACCGTGGATTGCGGGGTTAAAGTGATCGTATTACCGGAAATCGAAGGGTTTATAGCCACTTCTTCAGTAGTAGTATCCGCTTTATACTCGATAACTCTTAAATTATCGAGAATGGTATAACTGCCGCTGAAAACGAAACTGAAACTCTGAACGTCAACCGGCTCGCCGGAGGGCGTAATCTTAAATTTTAAGAAAGTATTGTTATTAGGCGTGTCGTTATACTTCGACCCCGGCAGCAGAACGTTTGACGGCTGGGGCAAAACCGCCGCCATGGCTATACCGCCTATTATCGAGTGCTCCGAACCGATAGCCGTTCCTACGGCCGCTTTAGACGAACCGGTCTGAACGCCCGTTCCCTTTATATCGCCGTCGTTAGCTACGTTTATCTGTATGGTTTTACCTACTTCGAAGGCTGTCGAGCTGATATTGCCTTTTATATATACTTTTTTCGAGCCGCCCTTCGGCACTATAAGGGAGCTTTGCGGAACTACCGTAAATTTTTTAGTGGCCGCGTTATAATTAGCTTCGGCCGTAATTCCGCCGCCGCCGATAGCTTTAGTGTATATAACGGTGTTATTTTCATCGATTACCGAAAACGATGCGCTCGTAAACGACGCGGTGCCCTGGAACATAAGCTCCATGGTATCGACGCGCACGTCTTCCGCGCTTCCGGCGGTAAGTTCGAATATCGTGAACGTTTTATTAGTGTCGCCTATCTTGAAAGTCTGCTTGGTGGGCGAATCGGTCGTGCGTTTAGCAAGAAGCTCGCTGTCGCCTATGGTGAATTTAGCTCCGGTGACGGGCGTTCCGATACCGAGCACATCGACGTTCTGCAGCGAATAACTGCCCGAGCCGCTTATATTTATTTTATCGATCTGCATTCTTAAATAACGGGCGTCCGTAGCGCCAAGCTGGATATCGGCCACGACGCTCAGCGTTTTAGTTTTAGTGGAACCTTTTTCCACTTTAATTAAGCCCGTTACCGATTGAAATAAAATATCGCTGCCCGACGACGCGCCGACCGCTATGGAGCTGATTCCGTCATATAAACGAATATTGGAATAGTCGGTTTCGGCTATGGCGCTGCCTATCTGACTGAGCTGAATTTTTGTGACGTTGATATCTTCGTAATTAGACTCGAGCTTGAATTTGAAAAGAGTTATATCTTTCTGGCCGCGATTTACAAGAAGCGTTTCATTCGAATTCTGCGCCTGCTCGGGCGGTGAAAGAACCAGTTGGCCTATGTTTATTGTCTGCGCGTTAGATTCGAGCGAAAGTCCGGTTATTTTATCTTTGATGTAATCGTCATAAACGTCGCCGGTGACTTCTACGTTAGTTTCAGTAGCCGAATTAGCGTCGAGCTTGAGCTTAACGTCGCGCGGAGCGCCGCCCGGATTGAGCGCGCTCGTATTCAAAGACATATTCATAGTTAAGTAAATTGAATTGTTTTTAGGAATACTGAGTATGGGTGAATCGAATTTAACTTCGATATTCGAGCTGACCGGCGTATTTACCGTCCAGGTATTCACGCCGTCGGTTACGGTAAGTTTATCGATGGCATTGTATGGAATGCTGCCAGTCTGCTTAAACACCATTTTTTTAATGATGAGATTTTCTTCGGTCGAACCTTTAGCCAGCAGCCTGAATATTTTAGCGTGTTCGCCGACTGATATCTGTCCGGTAGCAGGCGATTCGGATAATGAAAAAGTGAGAGCGGTGCCCGGCGCGGCAGTAGTGAAACTCACTTCGGTAGTAACGGTGCCTATATTACCCGAAGGATCATTGGAAGCCGGCCTGAAATAATAGGTTTTAGAAGGTTCCAAACTGCTGAGCTTGATGACCTTTTGCGCATCGAAATTAAAGGCGAGGACCTCCGATATTTTTTGATAATAATCGAGCCTCACGCGCGGCGGGATTACCGAATAATCGTATTGCAGCACCGGATAAGACGCTAAGCCGTAATATACTTTGGCGTCAGTATTATTGCGAACGCCTTCGTGAATATCGATAGAGCTGAAATTAATAGTGACCGACTTTGCTTTAAGGTCGGTAACTGTGACCCCCGATACTACCGGCGGCGTTATATCGGGACTGTTATCGGTGGTTATTTGAATTGGAAGCTGCTGCGGCTCGCGGCGAAATACGCTGCGGTTGGCTATATTTTTAGTCACTATAAAAACTTTATAGGTCGTGCTGTTTGTAAGGTTTGGAACAGTTAATTCGAAATTGGTCTGAGGGCCTATTTCGGAACCGTCGGCCGGATATCTGGTAAAAACCGATGCGCTGGCTACCGCGTATTCGATCTGCGCATAGGAAGACATATTAGTGTTAAAGGTAAGCGTTATGCTGTTATGGGTTTTACGGATCGTATAATTTGAATTGACGATAGGCGCTTCTTTTGAATTGGTGTTCGGATCGAGGGTTTCAAATGTGGCGTCGTCGGTGTTTATGGTATTTCCGTATTGATCGATAGCCTTGATTCTATAATGGTAAACGGTTTTAGGCGATAAATTGGTAAGGGTTATTTCGTTGGTTAAGTTATAAAGATTGCTCGTGGAATTGTAAAGATAGGTCGTCGAAAGGCCGTATTCTATGCTGTAGGCCGTAGGAACGCTTGTAGCGTAAACTATCTTGACCGCCGATAATTCGGGAGTCACATGGCGCGGCGTCAGGCTGAAAGTGCCGGGAATGATGAAATCGATATTAGACAGCGTGTAATTACCCGATACCTCGACATTTTTAGAAGTTAATTTGTAGTTTTCCTTGACTACCGTGAGCGTATAAAGGCCATCGGTAAGCTCGCTGAAGCTGTAACGGCCGTAAGAATCGGTAGTGGCCGTTTTTGTAAAAGAAGTGTCCGACACCTTAACAGCGGTGACGAGCGCCCCGGAAAGAGCGACGCCGGTCGCGCCGCTCGCTTTGCCTGAAACGTAGATAAAAGGCGATAAAACACGGTTGGTAAGAACTTCTTTAACGGTTTTTTCGCCTGTTTTAGTGTTTACCTCGGTGTGTATATAACGGCTGTCGCCCGCCACTACGGCAACTTCGAACTCGATGCTCACGTTGGCCTCGGCCTTATTGATCATAAGTTTTTTATTACCGAATGCCATTGTTTCTTTCTGACCGATCTCGAATTTATAATAACCGGTCGGATTAGTCACGGTGGCTTTATTAGTGCCGGATAACTGCACCGTCGCGCCTACTAAAGGCACGTATCCGCTCGTAGGTATTATGCTCGCGCGNNGGTTCGGCGCGGAGGCGCTCGAACCCTTAACGGCCGCATTCAACGGCGATTTTAAGCCCGAAACTTCGAGACTGCCGCCGTTGTTATCTGGTTCTAAAAAAATTTCAGCCGTTTGCGAAACCGCATTCTGCGGCGCTGTGGCTCCTGAAGACGGCACGTAAACGTAGCCTTCAATAATGCTCACTATAGGGCCTATATCTTCAACGGGCGTTGACGAACTTCCGCCGCCGCCGCACCCATTTATTAAAACAGAACACGAAAGGAAAATTAAAATAAGAAGAAAAAACGAAAAAAACTTAACCGAAAAGGACGCGCGATTTTTTTCAACAATACTCATTAATAAGTGCACCTCTTTAATATATTAATATAAAAATATTCTAATATGACTCTAGATATGTATAAAAATCATAGTGTTGAATTAATATTTAAAAGACAACACGACAAGCATATTTTAGCATAATATTAGCTAAAATTCAAATAAATTTCAAATAAATTTTGACAACCTTTTTATTTTGCTGTATAATTACAAATCACGAAGCAAGTGGAGGAAATTTGTGCTGCATGTTTTAAAAATTGTTATATTAAGCCAGAACAACGAGTTTTCAAGAAATATTCTAAAACTGCTCGACGATTCTTCAGAATATATGCCCATATCTTTTCTTACATTCGATTTTTTCGCCAATATCGAAAAATACTCTGCTATCGTGAAAGAATCCGATATCGTAATATTAGATCTCGAGAATATTCATGACGAATTCAACTCTGAAATTTCTATTAAACTTCTTCTTGCCATTAATTCCGAAATCATAATAGTAACGGGCGCTTCCGTCGATAACCGCCAGGCCGCGATCGCTTCCCTCGCATTGGGCGCGTTCCATTATTTTTTACTGCCTGTTAACGAACACGAAATTGCGGCGATACTCGAAAAATGCAATCAGTACATAGAACGCTTTCTCGATAGTTACGTTATCGAAAGCAGCTCGCATATTCTCGAAAAAAAACTCGATTCGATCTCGCACCTTTTCAATCTGCGAAAACTCGCCGATTCGCGATTCGTGCTTGAAAAATTTTTCTATATGGTCATCGATTCGATAATAAGCATCATCAAATGCGATAAATGCTCGATTTTATTCCTTGACGAAAAAAACGGCGATATATTGGTGCAAAACAATAAAAATAAAAGAATATTCAACAGAGGCTCGGCTACCATGAATGTTATAGCCAGCAAAATACCTCAGATCATCGAAAATATCGAAATAGACAACCGCTTCAAGTCGATTAAGAAAAAATTAAAATATAAAACGAACTCGTTTCTAAACGTCCCGATAATTATCGCCGGAAAACTCACCGCCGTAGTTAACGTTACCGATAAAAGTGATAAAACCGAATTCAGCATCGATGATCTCGAAAAAATCCGCGGAATATGTATGCACATTCAAAATTTTATAATCGACAACAAACAGGATTTCGATTTTTTCCTCTCTAACGACCGTAAAGACATACTTAAAAACATCAATATCGAAAAGAATATACTTAAAAAAACTCTTGCATCGCTCGATTACGAACTCGCCAATATAAAAAAAGAATTGGAAGCCCGCAAAACCGAGCTCGGCACGCTTTATTCGATGGGTAAAATTTTAAAAACCACCTTTTCTATATCCGACCTTTTAAAGATGATAATCGAGGTAATAGAACGCACCATGGAGTGCAAACGCGCTTCGGTGCTCTGGATCGACAATTCAAAGGGCGATATTCTCGTTAAAGGGCGCATAGGCAAAAACGGCCGCGAAGTAGAAGATCTTTTAGTTAAAAAACGCGGTTTCGTAACCAATTACATATTAAAAGAAGGCCGGCCGCTTTTATATCCGTCGCCCGATTTCAACGCAGACCTGCCGCTTTATAAAAACGAATTCGCGCTTCAAAAAAACCGCGGCTATAAAACCAATTCATTCATAGCGCTGCCTATAAGCGTCAAAAACGAAGTGGTGGCCGTTATTAATATAACCGATAAGCTGTCGGGAAATGTTTTCGACGCCGAAGATCTTAAAAAACTCGAATTTATTTCGGGCCAGCTTTCCACGACGATCGAAAACTTCAAATTGTCCGAAAACCTTCTCGAAAAAGAGAGGATATCTAAAGAACTCGAAATAGCCCACAGAATACAATCCCGGCTTCTGCCTAAATCCGCCATCGAAATTCCGGGGCTCGAAGTCGCCGTAATGAATTACTCGGCGCTTGAAATGGGCGGCGATTATTACGACTTCGCTAAAGTATCCGAGCGCTATTACGGTATTTGCGTGGGCGACGTCGCCGGCAAGGGAATTCCCGCGTCGCTTCAAATGATGATATTAAGAACGCTGTTCAGACATTTATCGATCGAAAAAATATATCCTGCGGAAGTGGTTAAAGAAATTAATAATAACGTTATAAAAGATCTCGAATCGAATTCATTTATTTCTTTTCTGTACTGCGTTTACGATTCCGAAGAAAAAGAGCTTATTTTTTCAAACGCCGGCAACTGCTATCCCGCGCATTATTCAAAAATTAACGATTCGATAGAATCTATCGAGGCGCCGGGCCTGCTGCTCGGTGTTTCATCCGACGCATCCTACAATACCACTTCTTTTAAAATAAATTCAGGCGACGTTATAGCCCTTTACACCGACGGAATTTTCGACGTGGTTAATTATAAAAAAGAAATGTGGGGCGAAACGGCTTTTTTAGAAGCGCTTAAAAAAAGCGCCGAAATGAATTCCGCCGAAGATATAATAGAAGATATAATGCATGAAATAACTAATTTCAAAGGCACCGAAAAACAGTTCGACGATATGACGCTCGTAATTATCAAGGTGAAATAAAAAATGAATTTCTTAAAGATGCAGCATCTCGGAAACGATTTTATATTAATCGATTTGCGCCGATACGATACCGGCGCGACCGGCGGCGCGAAAATAATTAAAAACGCCCTTTCCGCCAGAAGCGTCATAAAGATGTGCGACAGGCATTTCGGCATAGGCGCGGACGGCGTGGTGGCGGTTTTAAACCCGGGCGATAAAAAATGCGATTTAAAAATGCGCATAATAAACAGCGATGGAAGCGAGGCGCAAATGTGCGGAAACGGTCTGGCCTGCTTCGCGCTTTTTTCGGCTGAAAGCCCGAAAGGCATAAACGACGCCAAACGCATAAATTCAAAATCAAGCCCGGCGCAAGGCGGCGAGCTTGAAAAATTCGAGTTGAAAATTGAAACCAACGCTGGCGAGCGAGGCGCTAAAATAGTTCAAACCCGTTCCGGCGCTTATAAAATAATACTTGATATGGGCGCGCCCTCGATCGAATTCGTTAAAAAAATTCGTATCGATAATTATAGCTTCACTCTAAACGCCGTTTCAATGGGCAATCCCCATTGCGTCATATTTTTAGACGAGCAGCTTTCGCCCGCCGAATTCGAACGCATGGGGCCGATCATAGAGCGTCATAAATTATTTATTGATAAAACTAACGTCGAATTCGTTACGGTTAAAAACCGAAGCGAAATTGAAATTGCCGTATGGGAGCGCGGCGCGGGCAAAACGCTCGCCTGCGGCACCGGCGCATCGGCCGCCGCCTTCACGGCTTATAAAAACGAATTATGCGGCGCGAAAATCAAGATACGACTGCCCGGCGGCAAATGCGCCGCCGAAATAACCCCGTCAGGGCGCGTACTTTTAGAATGCTTTCCCGTAAAGGTTTTCGACGGCGCCATAGATTTATTTCAATCGAGCAAAAAAAATCAGTTCAGCGATAATTGATATCATTGCGTGAACCGATTTTATATAAGCAAAATTTAAAAACAATATTATTTTTGCCGTTGTTTCATTAAATCGTTAAAATAATTAAGCGTAATCTCGTCAACGGCAAAAACCGTTCCGCCGCCGCCATCACAAAATATATATTCTTCGACGTTACCGGTCACTTCTTCGGCGACGCCGAATACGAAATTAACGAATAAATCGTCATCTTCGTCTTTGTCCAGATGATAATCAGGTGTTTTCTGAAGATAATCGCGCAAAGTGATATAAGTGAGGCATAGCATCCGCCATGCGAAGTAATCGATATTAACGGGCTTGATAATATCGCCGTAAATTAATTTCATATCGCTCCAGAAAAACGAAAATAATTTTTCGTACTGCGATTTAAAACTATCTTTAGAAAATAAATGCGAGGCGTCGGCTTCCAGATCACACAAAACCGGAAAAGCCGGCCCGGAAAGAGTTTTAATTAATTCCACCGAGTTAGACATCAATAAAAAAACGAAACCTTTGATATTATTATAAGGCATGAAATTAATATCGTTTTCTTCTTTGAACGAAGTTATATAATTAGCCACGAGATTCGACATTTCGTAGCAATAAATCATCTGCTCGACCGGCGTTTCTTTATCGGCATTTATAAAATCTTCGAATTTGAAAAATTCGATATTATCCCGGGTTATGCTCATATTTTCAAACGATTCGGAATAATCGTCAAGCATATTTATAAGCCCGCGGCAGTTAGGCTCGCTCTGTTTTCTAATCCAGGCCTCCACTTCGAGATGGCCCTCGAAAAATTCAAGGATCGTCGAAACGAATTCAATTTTATGTTCCTCGCTGCGGCCCATAAAGTCAAGGCTCGCCACCACGGCTTCATTTATAAGATCGAGCTCGTACATATCGATTATAACCTGCAAATTATAGCGCTCGTCGTCTTTAAGATTTTTATATAACTCTAAAAGTTTTACATTAGACGAATTCTTATCGCCTAAAGCGTAAAGCGCGAATACGATGCACTCCGAAACCTCGAAGCGCAGCCCGGGTTTCTGATACAACTTTTCAAGATAATTTATCGATTTCGCGCCGTAACCCACTATAATATCGTGAGCATTACGGAACCCGTCGATAGTTGTGTTATGCTCTAAAAACGAACAAAGTTTAGTTAAAACCACGCGCTCGTCGAACTTCGAAATCATCTTAACGAGTTTGTCGAGTTTTTCTTTTTTAGTGTCAGCGAGCCTTCTGATATAGTTGTCTAATATAACTCCGCTTATTTTTTTAGATTTTTTGTTGATATTGCTTTTTATATCGCTCATTATACCATGCTTTCATTTTAAGTTCGAATTTAATATAATGTTAAATAAAACTTTAATCATTATTATCCGTTTTTTATTTTTATTTAGTTTTATTCATTTCCTCTTCGTATCTTTCATTTTTCTTTTCACGGGCGCGGTCTCTGGCCTTTTTAAAGTTCGGTATGGCAATAGCAGCCGCTATTCCAACAATTCCGACGATTACGGGCATCGATTCCGGCGAAAAGGCTTCAGCGTATTGCGCTGGAAAATTAAAATTCACGACCGTATTTTCGTTATTAACTTCGATTTTAACAAAACTTAAAAGCTCGGCCAAAAACGTATATCCCGTTTTTAAATTAGCCGCGTCTGAAGATATTATTTCAAAAACGGAAGCGCTATTTTTTAATTTATCTTCGGCCCCGCTTAGTCCTTCTTTAATTTTAGCTTCGCCCATGCTTATAAATGAATCGAGATTTTTCTTGAAATTTTGCGCATAAGGAGCTTCGCTGAATTTAAAATTGAATTTAAAATCGAGCGATTTAGAGCTTACCGTTAATTCGCTTAAATTAAGAACCGAATCTTTCAAATCGACGGGTATTTTAGATAAAAACTCGTCAGTGAAAACGATTTTTTTAATATCGGGTATCAGTTTTAAATAAGCGTAAAAACAGCAGCTTTCGAATCCATCTTTATGATCTCCGGTTAAAGCGGCGGTTTCGAATTTTTTAGAGGCTATTTTTTCGATAATATCCTCAGAAGCTATTATTACAAAATTTTCATTTAAAAATACTACGCGTAAATGAAAATTTTCAAATTTAAAAACCTTTAACCCGCTTTTTTCCTCAACGGTTATTAAGGCTTTTGAAGTTCTGTCTTTTTCTTTCAAAATTTCGGCGATCAATTTATCACGATCGAATTTGCCCGAAATAAAAAAGCATACCCCATTAGCATTCGGCGCGTTTAAATTAATATCGGAGGCCGCAAACATTCCAAAATCGGTGATATCGCGCGTAAACGAAAAACCTGTCTTCTTTTCGAACTCGTTAAATATCAAATCGAGCGATTTTTTAATTTCGCCTTTGTAAAGCGAGGTTATAGCCGGATTATTAAAAAACGAACCTATATTCATTTTTACCACGGCGACCGGCTCCTTAGCTATAAGGCTTGAATAATCAGCCGCCATAGCCGAAGAAACCATAAGTACGGCCGCTAAAAAAACGAGTGTTATAAAATATTTTTTCATATTAAATTCTCCTTTTTCATCAATTAATCAATATAGTTAAATGCGAAATAAAAATGCCGCCGATTAAATTAATAATTTTGCATTAATTTACCGTGAAAAGGACATTCCACTTCAACGCCGCCTTCTTTTTTCATTATTATTTTATATCCGCCGAATTCTTCCTTGTTTAAAGGGCATACCGGCGTTCTTTTTAAATAACCGCCTTTAACGAGCTGCTCGACCGTTAATGAAACAACGGAATCGTTTTCCATCAGAAAAAGTTCACTGCCGCCTTCTATGGTTTTCATATTGGCTATGCAGGACTTTTGTTGCGCCTGCTGCCTTGCTCTATTGAAATTAGGAACGGCTATGGCAGCTAAGATTCCCGTCACTCCGGCTAAAACAGGCAAATGCTCGGCTTTTATCGCGCCCTGAAATTCTTCGGGCACCTTTGATTTAATTTCACAAACGCCGCCGTCCGAACCAACTTCGAGCGAACCCAGAAGCGTTTTGCCCAGGCCTATAGCGGCCCTCATTCCGATAAGCTCGGGGTTTAAAAGCTCGATAGCGCTTGCTTTAGATAATTTCTGGTCTTCTTCTTTTTCTTTGGCCGATATCATTACCTCTGCCATACCCTTAAAACTTTCTATTAGTTTTTTAAGATCGTCAGCCGCGGTTTTTTCGCTGAATTCAGCCCTTATCACTATCGCCGGATAATTGTCGAAAATCGTCATATTCTGAAGCGATTTAAGCAGTATCGAAGCTATCGGCGGAACTCCCATTTTCATATTTTTAAGTATATCGTCCTTAATTTTAGGAGTGAGGCTTAAATTACAGAAAAACCTTGATTCATCGAAATGTTTTTTAACCGCGCCGCTTAATTCAGCGCCGGCGAATTTACCGCCCGCTACGCTTTCTATCGCGTCATCAGGGCCGAACATAAAAACGTTTTCATTAAAAAATAAAGCCTGCACATTCTGATCGCTGGTTAAATGATAACGGCCGTTCTTTTTTTCCGATTTAAATTTAATCTTTTTTTCCTTGCTGATTTCAGCGATTAATTTTTCAGCGTTAAATGAACCGGTTAATATCACTAAAAAATTATTCGGCTTTCTAAGCGAAAAATCGACGGCGGGGCCTACCGTAAATATAAGCTCTTTGATATCGCGGGTAATCACCATACCCGTGCGCTTTTCAATTTCGGCCTGAATTTCTTCCTGCGCTTTTTTTAAAGCCGGTATCTTCGATTCGGCCATCTGCGAAGAAGATAACATGGAACCAAAGTTAATTTTAATAACAAGTGGCGAATCTTTGAATATTAATTTAGAAAAATCGGCATCCGCGCAATACGCGCTCGAAAAAGATAATGATAACGCCAGTAAAACTATAGTTAAAATACTTAATTGCCTTATATTCATAAATCCCTCCGTTTTAATACTTTTTATTTGCCTTTGCTTTTGTTTTTGTTTATTTATTTAATTCGATTTATTTTTGTTTTTTATTTTTTAAGCAGGTCCTGGACCTCTTTTTTACGCTTAATGGTAGCTTCGCGGTCGTAATCGATTGAAATTTTTAAAACCGAGCCGTCGCCTATCCCCTGCGGGCAATAAATGTCGGGAATTACAACTTCGTGCCCGAACTGCATCTCGAGCACTACAAGATCATCTTCAATTCTGTCGACAATTGCGCTGAAATAATTTTTATCGGGCATTTTTAAACGCTCCTTTATTAAATCAGGGGCAGGCTTTTCCGCCTGCCCTTTACTTTATTTTATTTTTGAAAACCGAACTGAGTTTTTTATTTTTTAAGCCTTAATTTAGGCTTCTTCATATCGTGAAGAACCTTACTGAGCCAATGTTTAACATCTTTATGCTGACTTTTTTCGTAAATATCGTTAATTTTATCGTAAAATTCACCGAATTTAGAAAGCACCAGAACTGCGTTATTTTTAGCTTCATAACTTTCCAGGGTAAAAAGATTTATAAGCGGATTTATTGCGGCTTCGCCAGCATTCGTAAGCGCTCTGATGGCATGGGAAGCCATCGTATTATTGCCGCCCAGAAAATTAACCAGCGCCTCGACCGATTGTTTTTCGCCTGTTTCCGCGAGGGCCACCATGGCATAAAAACGGACTTTTTCGTCGCTCGAGTTAAGGGCCTGCATAAGGTTTTCAATAACCTCGCTTCCCATTTTACCGAGCACTTTAGATATCCAGATGCATAATTCTTCGTTATCTGAATCGAGTACGGCTATAAGAGGCTTCATAACGCGCTTATCGCCTATAGCGCCGAGCGCCGTAGCCGCGTATTTTTTAACCCATTCGTCGTTATCGTTGAGAAGAGCCGAAATAAGCGGTTCGATAGCTTTTTTCGATTTGATGATCGATAAGCCGAACGCCGCGAAATAACGCATTTCGCTGTTATCGTTATTTTGAAGGATATCGATGAACTGATCGACTTCGTGCGGGCCGATATCGGCTATAATTTTCTGCGACCAGAAACGCAAATCTTCGTTCTGGCTCATAAGCACTTTAATAAGCGGAAGCACGGCTATGGAGCCGAGCTGCTTGAGAGAGCTCGCCGACGAATTTCGAACCACCCAAGATTCGTCTTTAAGCGATTCAATAAGCGGACGGACGGCCCTATGATCGCGGGTTTCACCGAGAGCCTGGGCGGCGAGCGCTTTCATGTCTCGATTGCCGGTCTGCAATATTTTAACGAGAGGATCGATAGTTTTATCGCCTATTTTACCGAGAATGGTAGTGACCCAGTATCTTACATTTTCATCTTCGGTTTTAAGGGCCCTTATCAAATGGTCGATAGCCGCTTCGCCTATTTCGGCGAGGCCGGCGGCCGCGCTTTTACGCACGAGCCACACCTTATCGGAAAGAGTGTCGATCAAAGGCTTGACCGCCGAATCGCTCTGCGTGGCGCCGAGAAGTTCGGCAGCGCGCATGCGCACGTCGCGATCGGGATGTTTTAATAAATCGATAAGCGGGCGAACTCTTTTATTGCCGAGTTTTTGAAATATAACTATCATCCAATCGTGCATATCGCGTTCGTCTTTGACTAAGGATATCAGCGGCTCTACGACGCCTTCGCCGAGACTGGCGATGGCTTCGGCCGCATGGTTCTGCACGGAATAAGTTTCGTCTTTGAGGCATTCTAAAAGATAGGGAACGACGCTTAAATCTTTGGATTCAGCGAGCGCCTCGGTTACAAGCACTCTCACGTTTTTATTTTTAAGCCTTAAAAACTGCACCAGCACCTGCAAGCCCTTCTGGCCGAGACGCGAAAAAACTTTAGTGATCCAGAACGCTACGTTATAATTTGCCGTTTTAAGCGGTTCCATAAGCTCGGGTATAACGTTTTCACCCATGTGAACAAGGCTTTTGGCCGCGGCCGCGCATACGGCCCATGAATCGTCGTTTAAAGTCGAAATGAGTTCCGGCACCACACGCTTATCTTTCGATTCACCGAGAACGAGAGCTGAAAAATTCTTGTTTTTCTTTTCAGCCGATTGAAGCTGCTGCAGTAAAAAAGTAATACCGTGCTCGACATCTATTTTAGCTAAGCAGAAATACGACCAGAAACGGATATCATCGTTATCGGAGCGGGCCGATTCCATAAGCGGGTTAAAAGCCGAAACGCCGAATTCAATAACTTCTTCAGCGCTTTTTTTTCTGGCGTACCATGATTTATCTTTAAATTTAGCTATTAAATCACGAATTTTAGTTAAACTATCTTCCAAAGTAGCACCTACCTCTTAATCCTCTCGTTGTTATAATAAATCGAATCATTCAAACCTAAAATGTTTTATTATTGCTTTTTGACTGGGAATCATCTATTCTGATCGACGGACCTTTTCTGAAATGACGCAAAACTACCCCGGGCTCTATAACGGATTTTAGCGTCGAATTCAATTGATTTAAAGCATTTTCAATACCTTTAAGCGTTGTCAACAAATCTATTTTTTCGGTTTCATTAAAATCCATTTTTTCCCCCGGACTAAATTTTTAAATTTTTCTTCCGATACCATCAGGTATGGATATATTTTTTTATTCAATTTCAGCAATATCGTTTTACTTATTTGTAGAAAACCTTATTTATTTTTTCATTAAGACGAAAAAATAAATAAGGCATATTTTTCTACTTTTCTTCGTCGTCAGGCGCCGCTTCGCTGTTGGCTCTGCCGTCGGCGATTTCTTCTTTGATCTCTTTTTTGGACGCCTTCAAAACAAATTTGATTATCTTTTCTTTATCGGTTTTTTTAACAGTTTTACCTTTAGGTTCCTGATCGTTTCTTACCGTTTCGAAAACTTTTTCTTTACCGCGCGTTTCGTCTTTATCTTTATCTTTCAAATCGTCTTTTAAAAGAGATTTTTCGCGGTCTTTAATTTCTTTCTGGGTAAGATAGCCAAGCTTCGAGGTTATCTGATCGCGCGTTTTGAATTTTTTCTGAATTATCAATTCCGCGAGCGGATTTTCGACGTAAGTTTTTATCGCGCGTTTAAGCGGACGTGCGCCGTATTTTTGATTGAAACCCTTTTCAACTAAAAATTCGCGTACCTTTGGCGGAAAGTCTATTTCCATTTTAAGGTTTTTACGAAGCCGTTCGATAACTTCATTAAGCATTATATCGACTATGGTAAGGCTGTCTTCTTTAGTGAGCGAGGTAAAAGTGACGATTTCGTCAACCCTGTTCAAAAATTCGGGCGCGAATTCTTTTTCGAGCGCTTTTCTTGTTTCGCGTTCTTTGGTATTATGGCTTAAATCTTTAGATTTTT
>DIVV01000086.1 GCA_002423385.1 bacterium UBP16_UBA6123 | reverse complement strand
GGGAGGGAGAGAAAGGGTTGCTAACCTTTTCTCTCCCTCCCTTGCTAAAAATTTAACTTTTAACTATTGAATTATTGGATTATTGAAATATGTTATTTTTTTACCCGCATGTAACATGAAAAAGTCTTTAAATCAAAGTTTATTTATTACTGCAAAGTTTATTCGTTGTTGCCGCTGGCGAATTTATAAATCAAACCGGTTTTAGTCTGGCCGGCGGCGAGCCATGGTTTAATATTAGCGCGCAGCGCGGTTAAGAATTTGTCGGATGCGTGGTGTATGAGATTGATATCGCCAGTGGGAGTGTTGTCGTCGATTTTATATTTATATGAAAATTCGGCGATCAGAGGTTTGGAGTTTCCTTTCAGGTACCAGACGGTAAAGCTCGCTTTAGCCTTAGTTTCCGGCTTGAAGTAAATATTGCCGTAATCGAAGGTAATTTCGGAAATAAAAATGTCGTTAACCGGTTTAAGGGCGGTTTGCGGTTTAAGGTTGAACTGCGAGAGGCCGGGAAAAAGTTTGATGAAGCCGCCGGCGGACATCTCAAGTTCTGATTTTAAATCGGCCTTGCCGCTTTTGGAAAAAACATGTTCAAGGCTTCCGACTTTAACGACGACGTCTTCTTCGAAGGATGTTTTTCCTTTAAATCCATCAGCGGGCGATACTTTCGCATCAGCCGATATAACCTGGTCGGCATGGCGGTATTTAAAAGTGTAGTTGAATTTATCGTCTTCGGCGCGGCGTCTGATGATAAAGCCGGCTTTATAAAGTTTGAAATCGGGCGTGTCTATATAGTTTAATTCGCGTTTAGTTACTTCTAAATTATTTTTGCTTAAACCGGCGTCTAATCCTCTTGATTTAGAGACCTTTTCAACTATCGCCCAGAAATTTTGCGCGCCGGTCTCATAATCTTCGAACATTTCGGGTAAAAGTAATACTTTACACTCGCGCGAGGATAATTTAACGTCTTCGGAGCGCGCCGGCGTGGCGGTAAATAACGATACCAGAGCGGCGAGAGCGAATGTCGCGCAGGTAATTTTTATGAAACTTTCCGCTGGATTTTTGAGGATTTTATTATATAAATCAAAGCATTTTTTCATGGCTTGCCTCCTTATAGTGAGCCGGTAAAATTGGGCGGTCTGGCCGGCCGGCTGATTCGGCTATTTACTCCAGCTTGAAAATGGATTTTTAATTAAGTTCGAATTAAAATATTTAGGATCGCCTGTAACTTCTTCGCCTATCCATGAAGGTTTTTCAAATTTTTCATCCTCTGCGCCCAATTCGATTTCAGCTACGATAAGCCCCAGGTTAACGCCTAAGAATTCGTCGATCTCCCAGGTATGCTTTCCTTGAGCTATTTTATAGCGGTTTTTTTCGACTATGGGTTTTTCACAAAGATTATCAAGCATTTCATTCGCGTCGGCGGCGGGTATTTTATATTCATACTCGGCCCGGCTCGCGCCGACGGTTATTCCTTTAACGGTTAAAAACCCTTCGCTGTCAATGGTTCTGACTCTGACGGTGCGTTCCTTAACAGTCGATAAGTAGCCCTGGCGGTAGTTAATGCCTTTGACCAGATTTTTAAATTCTTCGCCTTTAACTAAAAATTTTCTTTCGATTTCTTTCGCCATTTTTTTTCAACTCCATTTTTAAGTTTTAAATTTTAACGCAGCAATTTTGAATCCAGTTGTCCGTTATCACGGCGTGCCGGTTGATAAAGCCGCGGCGCAGTGCGAATTATTTGGGCGGCCCCGCCTCGTTCGAACCGGCAGGAGAAGTTTTAGTCGTTAAGCGGCTCCATGCCTATTATGCGTTTTATTGCAAGCAGATAGTTGATATTTTCGTATTCATCGAGACCGAGCATTTCTTTGGCTTTAAGAATGTCTTCTACGCTGACCGATTCGACCGCGACGGTCTGAATGGCGGCGCCGTTAATCAGCAGTTCGGCATATTCGGTGATGCAGTTGTTGACTGTAAAACCATATCTGCGTTTAATAACTTTAACCGCGACGAGGTCTTTGTGCGGCCTTATTATTTCTTCGAGAAACTCTTGCAGTGTGTATTCTTCACGTTTAAAATCCGGCGGCGCGACTCCGAAGGCGGCAAAAACTTCGTCGCGTATCATCGCGGCTTTCATCGCAAAAGAGCCTTTCATGCGGGGATTCCACTGTTCGAGCCCGCGGTCGCGCGTTACGAAAACTTTAATATCCATTAAATCGTCGCGTACTTTTGTATTATTTTCGTTATTGCCTGCCGACATAATGTAAATTTCGGAGCTTTCCCTTATTTTATCGAGGGCGGAAAGTTTTCTCATTTTATTGACGACCATTCCGAAGTTTTGGGCGAAGGTTCTGAACTCGAATCTGGGTTTGATTTCTGACATTATTTCCTCCTGAATTAATATTGAGTTATTGGTAAAATAAAATAAAATGAAATAAAATAAAATAAAATAAATTGAATTAAGTTAAGCTAAATTAAATTAAATTAAACTTATCCCTTACTTTTTTCTGTCGCCGGTTCAGCGTCTTTTTTAGCCGCTTCTTTATGCTCGCGCGGGTTTATTATATCACGAAACGCAAAAAGATACCACAGCGAAGCTATTACAAATATGAATATAAGCGCCTTTGAGCGTTTTTCGGGCTTCATTTTAAAATTAAGCGATACTCTGCCGCCGTATTTCATATCGGATGTGCTTAATTTTAAAGCTCTGAAGCCGTCTTTTATTAAAAGCGTGTATGGATCGTTCGGATCGTCTTTTTTCAGCCGTGGTGAATAGTCGTCAACGCGGTTTACGGCAAGGCCCGCGGGAAGTATTATCATAACTTCGAAAGATGAAATAGCCAGGCCGCTGTTATTGATAAAAGAGTATTTAACCGGGGCATTTGCGAAGTCTTTCGATTTAAAATCTTCAGGGTCATAAACGCTTTCGGCATCGTATTGGACGGTTATACCGGTTTCGCCGGTTCGAGGACCGTTATAATTTATAAATTCAGCGCCGCCGATATTTATCGTCTGGAGGCCGGTTTCAAGCGTGCCGTCAACGAGCCTTATGTTTTTTGGCTTTTTATATGAGCAGGGAATAAGGAGTTGAGTACCCGTGCCGCGCAAGGTTAAGCCGGCGCTTACGAGCGCGCCGCCCGCAGCGTTTAATGTTACGGTTTCATGGTAGCCGGTTATTGAAATCTCGTCGGAGCAGAAAGCGGTGCCGGAGAAAATATGTAAAAAGATTGTGAAAGTCAGGCATAAAAAAACACCGGAGCAATGTCTTTTGAAAAGAAATATGCGGAATTTATTCGAAATAATCATAATAGGTGTGTCCTTTATAGCAAAGTATATTTAAAACTCAGGTAATCGTTTGCGCGCAATCTCCCTGAGCCGCCATCGTTCTGAAAATGAGGGTGCCATTAAATAAATTACAGAAGCAAAAGGCGAAATTAATCGTAACAATTATATAATAATTGGCTATAAAAAGCAATTAATTTTAGTTTTGATTTTAGTTTTGATGTTTTTAAAAAAATATAACCACGTTAAAACTTTTTGCCAGTTTAAATTTTTTATGACATGACATTTTTTTTCCTCGAATTTGTCATAAATAATTCACTCGATTCAAAATCCGGAGCAAGTGATTTTTATTACAGTGCAAGCGGCTTTCTGGCTTTGCTCTATTCTCTCGGAGGCGCTGATTTTCACCAGGAGAACCTCATCGCCTGCGGAGCCCCGGTACTTGTGGATCTCGAGACCATATTGAGGCAGTCTGTAAGGCCCTTCTTTTATGAGGAATTTTCCGACGAGGATCGCGAAAAATATCGCTGAGCGTTCCGTGATCAGAAACGGCAAGTCACAAAGGTTAATGAAGCTCGATGTCATCGATAACGAAGAAAATAAAAAAGATATAGGGAACGCCGTTTCAGTCACTAAAATTCCAATCATTATGGAGTAATTCCCAGAAACCGGAACCATGTGAGGCCGGCCAGCGTGAATAAAATGACTCCTATAGTGCATACGATAATTCCATATTTGATATTATCGAGTACCGAATATTGCCCGGTGCCGAATAATATCACGTTAGGCTTCGCGCTGATAGGCAGGCCGACTACCCAGTCGATGCAGAAAGCGGCCGGCAGAGCGAGCGAAGTCGCCTTATAGCCGAGCTGTTTCGACAATAGAATGATAAAAGGGATCAATATCATGGTGCGCATGGTTTTACTTGTAAAAACCAGGTGCGAATACATCATTATGGCGATAACGCCGACATAAACGAACCAGAAATTAACTTCGCGGGTTATATTAAACATTGAAAAAATTTGTCCTATGGCCCATCTTCCGGCACCGGTACTGTCCAGAGCCATGCCGCCGGCGTAAGCGCCGGTCGAAAAAAGCATCAAGTGCCATGGAATATCAGCTTCGTTCCACTGGATTATGCCTATTTTCGGAACGAAGCATAACGCCGCTCCGGCCATAGCCGCCATCACGGGATCTACTTCAAATCCGAACCAGGCGAGATGGAAACGGTCGGTTATCCATAAAAAGACTACCATCCCGAAAATGAGAGCCGCCTTCAACTCGCTGAAGGTAAGTGGGCCCATCCGTTCTAACTGGCGGGCAAGAGTTTCGATGCCGCCATGTATTTTTGGTTTTTGCTCTTCGGCTTTAAGGGGAAATAAAAATTTAGGCCCGATATACCAGGCTATAATCATGGTGGTTAAAATTACCGGCAGCGAGGCGAAAAGCCAGTCGGTATAATATACCTTTTCGCCGGACATAGTGCTTATAAACATTATAGCGATTAAATTAGCCGTGCTTCCGGTCATGAAGCCGGATGAAAATATATTGATGCCGAGCATATTTTGTAAAAAAAGATTGCGGCCGAAGTTGGAAGTGTGGTCGCTTGTAGCCCCGTAAATGGCTGCTACGACCATCATTATGGGAAGAGTCATGACCGTGCGCGCGGCCGTAGCCGGAATGAGCGGCGCCAGTGAAAGCTGCAGCACGATAAATGCAAAAAGTATGCTGGCCGCATTTTTACCGAATTTTACTATTAATTTGAGCGCTATGCGTTTGGCTAAATTAGTTTTTACTAATATAGAGCTTAAAATAAAGGCCATGACGTTCAGCCAGATAACGTCCAATCCGAAGACGCCCAGGACATTTTTCTGGTCCCAGCCGTCGAGAAAGACCAGCAGCATCATTAAAAAAAGCGATGTTACGAAAGTAGCGACGGGTTCGGTTACCCACCATATCAGCGCCAGAGCGAAACTAGCTATCACGGCCTGTCCTGATATGCTCAGACCGGCAGGGGCCGGCATGAAGTAAATTAGCAGAAAAACGAGAACGCCGCCCGGAAAGCCAAGATACTTCATCCAGCGTTCGCTTTTAGTTATCTTCTTTTTGGGGATGACCGATAATTTATGACGGTCAAGATCGAGAAGATTATCGAGCTCCTTTTGCTCCGCTTCGGTTATAGACTGCGCGGCAGAAGATCGGATTAAGTTTTTTTTATCAGGCATATTTATCATCCTTTTATTTTTCCGATGCTATCTTATCATACTTCGTGGTGAAAATAAAGTATCTTTTTTTTTTATTATTTTATTATTTTATCATCAAGTTTGCCTGTCATTTCAAGACTGCATAAGACTCTTACAAGAGCGCGACGGGGGAAAAGAAAGGACCAATGGCCCTCTCTTTTCCCCCGTGCCCCCTTTACTCTCCCTGAATATAAAACTGCGTATGCTGCGCATACGCAGTTTTGTGGCATCGAAATAAAAAGGCTATTATTATAGCCTTTTTATTTCGGGCGGTATTTACTGCCGGCTGCGAAGTTTT
>DIVV01000140.1 GCA_002423385.1 bacterium UBP16_UBA6123 | reverse complement strand
CCCTGAAAAATGTCGTAGAGGCGCATGGAATGAGCAAAATCGCCAGAAAGGCCAATCTCAACCGTGAAAATATGTACCGCATGCTGTCCGAAAACGGAAACCCGCGCTTTTCAAATTTGATGAGCCTTGTAAATTCTCTTGGGTTAAGTATATCGATAAGGCCCGCCTGAATTTTCAATTTGCCGCTCATAACCCGTCGGCATACTGTTTCAGCGATTGTAAATGGTAAAATCAGATCTCTTGGACTTTAAAAATGTGCTTTTATACCCGTCATATTCTTAGTGAATTATTAAACCAATTTACCATAAAACCGGCGCGGCATGGTAGTTTTTTAACCGGGTGCTGATTCCCCGGCTAAATTCGATTTATGATTTTGCAAACATCTCCCGCTAAATTCCGGTTGATTCAATTATCTTTTTTCGACAATTCGAATAATTTCATATCCTCACTCATGCATATAAATTTCCCTTTTAATTTAGTCTCAAATTAGTGTATAACATAGCCAATTTATTATCAGTTTTTATTTATAGCCATTAGAAAGGGTAAGCCATGTTAAAAACCATATATGAACTCTGCAAGCCGAGCGAAAGCGTTTTCGACGTTAATAAACGCGACGATGTTCTCGATTTGACAACGCTTATCGATAACAAGATAAAGCCCGAAGAATTTTTCGACGAAAATAACCTCACTTCAGGAATGAAAGTTCTTTTCGAAACCGCGGTTAAAAGATTTCGCGGGCAGAGCGAAACGGGCGTTATCAAATTGACGCAATCAATGGGCGGAGGCAAAACTCATAACATGCTCTCCCTCGGGCTTTTCGCAAAGCATCCCGAATTCAGGCCCAAAATTTAGGCCGGCGTTTTAATAACGACGCTCTCGTAAAAATAGATGTTATCGCCTTTACCGGCTGGGAAAGCGACTCGCCCTATGGAATATGGGGCGCTATCGCCGATTAGCTCGGCAGGAAAGATCAGTTCAGCGCTTACTACTTGCCGCCGCTCGCCGCGCCGGGCCAGACCGCCTGGATCAATCTTTTAAAAGGCCGGTCGCTGCTTATTCTGCTCAATGAGCTGCCGCCATATCTCGAAAACGCTAAAGCTAAACAAATCGGAAATACCGATTTATCGGTTGTTACGACCACCGCGCTTGCCAATTTATTCACCGCGCTCACAAAACCCGAGCTTTCAAATGTGTGCCTTGTAATATCTGATTTAAGAGCGACATACGAAAGCGGAAGCGAACTGTTGCAATCGTCTTTTCGTGAGCTTGAAAACGAAGTCAACCGTTCCGCGTTAAATATCGAGCCGGTCGGAAGTTCGTCGGACGAAATTTTCCACATCTTAAAAATCGTTTATTTAAAAGCCTTCCGAATGCCGCCGCTTATAAAAAATCCGTTTTCGACGCCAATCAATCAGGTCACACTAATATTCCGCCCGACACGATTTTTGTCGGCATTAAAGACTCATGTCCGTTTCATCCTTCGTTAAAAGATTTATACGCAAGATTCAAAGAAAATCCGGGTTTCCAGTCGTTTAAAAAACTTTTCAAAACTTCTATATCGATATTTTTGTTTTTTACCGGTTGGCCTCTTTTTTTCATAAAATTATTATATCAAATAACCGTTAATAAGTTAAGTTGTTTATTGCGTCTTATATAGAAGATGCTTTTATTTGCGCTCTATTGAAGTTTTAGAGAGAGCCGGGAATGGTTAGGCGGCTTCTTTCGTCGGCTTCTTCGCCAGTGATTTTATTTTTGCTTCAGAAAGGCCCGTATATTTTGCGATCGCAGAAACATCCAAACCATCCTCCAACATCTTTTTAGCGGTTTCAATCTTACCTTCCAGCTTGCCTTCCAGCTTACCTTCCATTCTACCTATCTTTTCAGCATTCGTAACTATCGGCATCTTCTTTTCCTCCTCGGTCTCTTTCATTTCACAAACGAATTTTTCTTCTAAATCCATCGGCAGTGCCACTATCCAGTCAATAAACTTATATAACTGCCTTATATTTTCTTGACTGTAGCCCTTCTTGTAAAGGCTCTTGATCAGCGTAAACTTCCAGAAATATTTTTTCGCGTTGTCGTTCTTAGCTTCCATCAGTCGCAAATACGTCAGTGTTATCACGGCGAAAGGATTCTTGCTTTTCTCGAGTTCGGCTATCTTCGGCCTGTAATCAAGCAGCTTTACCATTCCGAACTTCAGCGTCAGGCAGGTGTCTGGATATTTCACCTCGTATTTTTCCGGCCGGAACTTTTTATTATCATCCGTCAATATAGCCAGCGTTATTACGTCTTTATGATATCTGTTGAAGATGTGGTAGTTGTACATGTAAAGCCGCTCCTCGAAACCACGTTCAGCGCTCGCCTGTATCTCCACATGCACCAGTAGCCATTTTTCCGTGCCGTCTTTCAGGAATACCTTTACCAGCTTATCGACTCTCTTATTGCCGACCTCGCCGATTATTCCGATCTTCTGGAATTCCTTGTCAAGAAACTCTATCGGGCGTTTGAAATCTATGATCCGGTATGTCTTCGGAAAGTAGAACGTCATGAACTTCGGAAAGTAATGCTCGTCGAGTATTTCCTTCCACGCGTTATCGTTATCGGCCGCCGACTTTTTTACTGATTTCGGTTTTACGGCGAGTTTATTCAATGCCGGTTTTACCGCCGTTTTCTTATGTTCCGGCTTCTTTTTATACATGCGCGCCGTCACCCTCCTAGTGCGCGCAGTAGTAGCGCCTCCGTGCGCAGATTTACAGTTTTATTCGCTTTTTTGTTTAGCATACACTAATTGTACCACAACCCGCCGTTTTTTTCAACCATTTTTCAACCATTTTCCTTCTTGCATTATCTACATAAAGTGTCACTTTTTTTCTCAAATAATATGTTCTTAAATATTCAAGTTGCTTTATAAAATTTTCGGTATTGCCTTTTTCAGTTCTAAAAATGATTATTTTATCAGATAAAGGATTGACATAGCCCGCGACGTTAACTTTTCTTCTATCTGTTCGACTGGATATGAGTGGCTGTTGTTCTTTCAAACTCCACATACGGCCTGGCGTAGAATCTAAAATTTAATGCTGGCTTCATCACCGAATAAAATTACTTCGTCTTTCCTATATTTTTTAAAAAACTTTTTTTGATTTTCTTTTTAAATTTTTCTTGTTCTACCTGATCGTCTTTTATATATTTGCGTCCTAAAAAGATAGTTTTATATGGCTCTTATGACGATGAGTCAGATATCGATGTTATGGTGCTGGTGAATGGCGTCGATAAAAAAGAATGCAAAAAATTTATCACCGATATAAGACTTGAATTGACTATTAATTATTCAATTTTGCCTTCCATTACAATAATAAAAAAGACCGTCTGTAAAGACGGTCCTTTTTTTGAAGGTTAAGTTTTAACTACCAATTATATATTTAAACGCAGCGGTAAAAAAGCATCGAGAATGAATATTACTTTATCAGCTTTAAATTTTGAATAGCTTTATCATAATCTGGATGTGAAGTTACTTCGGGCACATATTCGATATATCTGATGATATTTTCTTTATCGACGATAAAAACGGCGCGTGAGAGGAGGCGGAGCTCGGATATCAGCGTTCCGTAATTAAGGCCGAAGGAGCCCGCTTTGTGATCTGAAAGGGTTATTACTTTATCAATGCCCGCTGCGCCGCACCATCTTGCCTGGGCGAACGGAAGATCCATCGAAATAGTTAAAACTACCGTGTCGGGTGAAAACAAAGCCGCAGCTTCGTTGAATTTTCTGGTTTGCGCGTCGCATACCGGAGTGTCTAAGGATGGAACTACCGATATAACTTTGATTTTATCGTGGTAATCGTTTAATTTAACAGGTGAAAGGTCGTTAGCCAGAACTTCGAAATCAGGGGCTTTCATACCGGTTTTTAATTCGTTGCCGAGTAAAGTTAAAGGATTGCCCTTGAATGTTACCGCGTTTTTTCTTTCGGGTTGTTGTGCCATTGCCTGCATTGAATTTCCTCCTTCAATCGTTATTAATGTGGTCGCTGAAATTACTATAACTAAGGCTTTATAGTGGCTGTTCTTTTTTCCGCCATTTCGCTAGCGTATTGTTCATAGCCGGTTTGTTTGATCCGTTCTATGCATTTCGGGCGGCTTGATCGCAGGAACCGCAGTAAAGGCCGCAGGCCGCTATGAGACTCGCTTCCGCAGTGATTTCCTTCATTTCTAAAACCTCCCGGAATTAAACTGACTGAAGCGGTATTAATAGCGCCGCCTCGGTTAGAAAAATATCATATATTATGCCTTTTGTCAATTGATATTTTATCCGGGCGCGGCTTTCAAAATCGCTTTTCGAGTTAGCCGACGAAATTATTTATTTCCTTTATGAAAGCTTCTTTGGGAAGTGCGCCTGACATCGTTTTTTCGGCTTTTCCGTTTTTGTAAAATATCAGGGTAGGCACTGAATATATACCGACCTGCGAGGCGATTCCAGGACTTTCGTCAACATCCACTTTTACGAATTTAACTTTGCCTGCATATAACGGGGCGACTTCAGTTAATACGTTGGCGAAATATTTGCAGGGCCCGCACCAGCTCGCGAAAAAATCCACGAAAACTGGAAGCTCGGACTCGATTACCTCTTTTTTAAAATTAGCGTCAGATGCATGTAAAATATTATTGTTGGTCATATTAATCACTCCTTTATTAATTTTACTTAACAATAAACAATTTGCATGCCAAAAAAATATAAAAAAAGAAAATCATTAGCTATAGCTTATTAAAGGCTATTAAGGTTGATCATAAATGATTTTATTATTAAAAGTCGATCGATATAAAATCAGCTATGTAAAAAATGCTATGCAAAAAATTCATAGCGGCGATATACATATACATGTATATACAAGACCGGGATGGGGGACAAGAAAGGACCAANNCGTATGCGCAGCATACGCAGTTTTGCAGCATCTAAATAAAAATGCTTTGATGTTAATAGTTTTTTTATTTCGGGCGTTATTTCCTGCCGGTTTCGAAGTTTTTTTTAAACAGCTTTTTACTAAATTCCTTTATTTCTTTTATTTCCTTGTTTTTATTATCTCTTTTTTCCTGCTATAAACTTCTGTCATGCCTTTTCTCAGTTTTGCCTCCGCGCGCACGCGCG
>DIVV01000134.1 GCA_002423385.1 bacterium UBP16_UBA6123 | reverse complement strand
AAATATAAAAGAAGCACTCGAAAAACAAAAAGAAAACGCCGATGTCAGCGAAGGCAAAGACGGCGCTAACACTACTTATACCATAACCGAACGCGAAACTAAAAACAAGACCGTATTCACGGTCGATTCAAAACTTGGCATCTACAGTAAAATGGAGGTTTATAACGCTAAAGGCGATTTAGTTACTCGGGCCGAATACAGCGGCTGGAAATTCGGGGCCATAGGCGCTGATATTTTCGCAAAACCGGCGGGCGCTAAAGAAATGAAAATGCCGGCGCAGGCTAAACCCGAAGGTAAATAAAACCGGGCGTTTAAACCGATTGGGTTTTTATCGAACCAATTCGGTAAAAAAGGGGAGTGAAACGATGATCGGCGAATCTATAAATATAACTATAGGCGGAGAGGCCGGAGATGGAATATTATCGGCCGGTGAAATTTTATGCAAAGTTATTTTCGAATCGAACGCGGGGCTGTGTACCTATAAAAATTTTCCGTCCCGCATAAGAGGCGGCCACACTTCATACTCAATAAGAATAAGCGGCGGCCTTTGTTCGACGCGTTCAGATAAAACCGATATATTGGTGGCATTCGACGAAGAAACTTTCGATGCGCACAATCGCGAATTAAAAGATACGAGCATCGTAATATACGACCCCGCAAAAATTAAAAATATAAAAAAGCCCGATAATTGCGCGGCCGCCTACTTCGAAATGCCGCTAGGCGCCATTTCAACGCAACAGTTCGGAAAATCTTTATATAAAAATTCAGTAATGATAGGCGTTATAGCGGCGATACTCGGCATGAACGACGCCCATATCAAAAAAGGCTTCAGCGCCGCGATCGAATCGAAAAAAGGCGCCGATATCCTTAAAATCAATCTTGACGCCTGCGATACGGGCATAAACCATTATAAAAAAACCGAAGGCGCAAAGTATTTAAAAATGCCTGCCGGCGAACTTTGCGGCGATAACTATATAATGATAACCGGCAACGAGGCTATGACCCTGGGCGCGATAGCGGGCGGCTGCAAATTCATAGCTGCCTATCCGATATCGCCGGCCACTGAAATTTTCGAAATGATGTGCTCAACGCTTCCGAAAGAAGGCGGCACGGCCATGCAGGCCGAAGACGAAATAGCGGCATTATGCGCCGCCATAGGAGCCGGTTTCGCCGGCGCGCGCTCGATGACCTCGACTTCCGGTCCCGGACTTTCATTGATGGCGGAAGCTATAGGCCTTGCCGGCTGCGCCGAGGTGCCGGTAGTTATTATAGACGCTCAACGGCCGGGCCCTTCAACCGGGCTTCCCACTAAAACCGAACAGGGCGATTTATGCCACGCGCTTTTCTGCTCGCACGGCGATATTCCGCGCATAGTAATCGCCGCCGCCGACGTAAATGAAAGTTTTGAATTCGCCGCTAACGCCTTTAACTTAGCCGAAATTTATCAGTGCCCGGTAATACTGCTCACAGAACAGGTAATCGCGCAGAATAAATTCATTTCAACCGCTTTCGATTATTCCAAAATAGAGATAAACCGCGGCAAACTACTATCCGAAGCCGACTTAAACAAGCCGGGATATAAATTTTTAAGGTATGAATACACTCAGGACGGCATTTCACCGCGCGCCATTCCCTCCCAGAAAGGCGGAGTGCATCTATGCAACGGCAACGAACACTGCGATACCGGCCGCATCACCGAAGATCCCGAGCTGCGCGTTAAAATCACCGATAAAAGAATGGCTAAAATCGAATCGGCGCTCTCGTCGAAATATCTGCCGGCGCCTAAATATTACGGCGGCGGCAATGACGGCGTTAAATACGCAATAATTACGATGGGCAGCGTTACCGCAGCGGCCGTCGAAGCGCTGGATATAATTTCGAATAAAATGGGCCGCATCGATTTTAAAATAATGCAACTGACGACGCTTATGCCGTTTTGCGACAGGGCCGCTGAAACTTTTATTTCAGGCTGCGAAAAAGTTTTCGTTATAGAAAACAATAAATCCGCGCAACTGTGCCAATTAATTAAAATGCGCCTTCCGGTTCACGAAAAATTACACTCGATTTTAAAGTACGACGGCTTTTCATTTTCGGCCGCCGAAATCGCTGAAAAGCTCATGGAGGTTAAATAATATGCTGACAATAAACGAACTTACCCACTCAAAACCTACATGGTGCCCCGGTTGCGGCCACTTCGCCGTGTTAAACGCCATCAGCCGCGCCGTCATCGAGTGCGGCCTGAAAAAAGAAGAAACGGTCTGCGTATCGGGAATAGGCTGTTCTTCTAAATTACCCGAATACCTCGACACTTATGGATTTCATACCATCCACGGCCGCTCGCTCCCTCACGCGCAGGGCGTCAAGCTCGCCAATCCCGCTTTAACGGTTATAGACATAGGCGGCGACGGCGACGGCTTCGCCATAGGATGCGGCCACTTCATACACGCCGCGCGCCGTAACGTGGATATCACCTATATACTCATGAACAATCAGGTTTACAGCCTTACCAAAGGCCAGACTTCGCCGACTTCCGATCGTGGTTTTATAACTAATACCTCGCCTGAAGGCGCGGAAGAAGCGCCGATCAACGTTTTATTAATGGCGTTGACCGCCGGGGCCACTTTCGTCGGATGCGGATTTTCATCCGATGTAACCGGACTCGGTTCTCTAATAGCCGCCGCCATAAAACACAAAGGGTTTTCTTTCATAAACGTCATCTCGCCCTGCGTCACTTTCAATAAACTCAACACTTACGATTCATATAAAAAGCAGTGCTATAAGCTGAGCGATATTTCGGATTATGACCCGCAGTCTTACGAAAAAGCGATAAAAGCCGCACTCGGCTATTTCGAAAAAAAACCGCTCGGCCTTTTATTCAAAACCGAAACAAGTATATTCAAAGAAACGCATATATCTTTGCATCCGATAGCTCCTGCCATGCAGGATATTTCAACCCCGCAAAAACACATTCATTTAATGCAAAAATATTTAAGACGCTAATTACGGGAGCTTTAACTTGGATACAAATATAATAAACGGTTTAGTTAATAACGCGGCGCTGCTTTTAATTTTAAGCATATTATACGATTCCATTTCAGACGCTAAAAGCCGTAAAACTCTGGTGCAGAAAATCTTAACGGGCATAATGCTCGGCGCAATCTGTCTTGGAGTAATGCTCAGCCCTTTTAATTTCACTCCAGGAGTGGTTTACGACACGCGCTCTATACTGCTAAGCATTTCAGGCCTTTTCTTCGATCCTGTTTCGGCGGCGATCGCGGCAATTATGGCCGCAGTTTACCGTTTTTCTACGGGCGGCGCGGGAGTATGGGCGGGAATAGCAACTATACTTACGACTACGCTGATCGGAATTTTCTGGCGCAAAAAAAGTTATCAGCGACTCGATAAAATTTCAACGAGCGAATTATATTTTTTTGGAATAGCCGTTCACGCGGCCATGCTTATGTCTCAACTTCTCATACCATGGCCGAAAGCCTTCGAAGTACTCGGAAATATAATACTGCCAGTAATATTAGTTTATCCGGCGGGCACGGCATTGCTAGGCAAACTTATGGTGGAGCGCAATCAAAAATTAAAAACAAGGTATGAATTAGCTAAAAGTCAGGCAATGCTTTTAGAAGTTTTGAATTCGATACCTCATTCGGTTTTCTGGAAAGACTGCCATAGCGTTTATCAGGGCTGCAACAAGCAATTCGCCATCGATACCGGCTTAAGCGACCCGCAGGAAGTTAAAAATAAAACCGATTACGCTCTGCCATGGACAAAAAAAGATGCCGAATCATTTATAAACGACGACCGGGAAGTAATAAGCAGTAAAATGCCCAAACGCAATATTATCGAGCAACTGAGCAAAGCGGACGGAAAACGTATATGGGTATCGACGATAAAAGTGCCGCTTTTCGACCAAAATGGCGATTCATTGGGCGTTCTGGGACTTTATGAAGATATAACCGAGCGCCGGACGTCCGAGTTCGAACTTTTAAAAGCCAAAGAAGCGGCCGAGGAAGCCAACCGGACAAAAAGCCTGTTCTTAGCTAATATGAGCCATGAAATAAGGACACCGATGAACGGCATTATAGGCTTCGCCAAACTGCTCGAATTAAGCGAGTTAAATGATTCACAGAAAGAATTCGTTTCAGTGATCAATTCATCTTCCAAACATCTTCTCGATATCATAAACGATATACTCGACATATCGCGCATAGAAGCGGGTAAAATTAAATTAGACAATAGTTTTTTAGAACCCGGTGATTTAATAAACCAGGTCATTGAAACTTTCAGACCGGCCATCGAAAACCGGGGCCTTTCATATAAAATAAATATTTCACCCGAAATTAACTATAAAATATACGGCGATCCGACCAGATTATCGCAATTATTATTTAATTTAATAAATAACTCGATTAAATTCACCGAAAAAGGCTCCATAGAAGCAGGTATCGAGCAACTTCATAAAACGGATGGAAACGCGCTTTTAAGATTCAGCGTCACCGATACTGGAATAGGAATTGAAAAAGAAAAGTTATCTAAAATATTTGATACATTTTTTCAAATAGACGACTCATATACGAAAAAATATCAGGGCACCGGGCTCGGACTCGCCATAGTTAAAAACCTCGTCAATTTAATGGGCGGCGACATTAACGTGCAAAGCGCCGCCGGGCTCGGAACCCGCTTCGATATCGACATATCATTTAAAATTGAAGAAAATATAGAAAGCGCCGGCAATAAGAAAACGCCGGGAACCGTAGTTAAGCAAAAATTCGGTGAAGGCTTAAAAGCGCTTATAGTAGAAGACGATAATATCAGCGCGCGGCTCGCCGATTTAATAATTAAAAAATATGGATTTACAACGCGGATCGTTACAACAGGGTTAAAAGCGATCGAATTGATAAGCGAAGAAAAATTCGATATCGTGCTTATGGATATTCAACTGCCTGAAATGGACGGATTAAGCGCCATTAATTTAATCAAATCAAAAAAAGAGGCAGACGGCAATTTCAAAGTGCCGGTAATCGCCCTGACGGCTTACGCTTTAAGCGGCGACCGCGAAAAATTTATAGAAGCTGGCGCGAATGATTATCTTTCAAAACCATTCACCGAAGATAAACTAATCGAAAAAATTAAAGAATTAACGGTCTTGTCTAATAAATAATATAAAGGATGATTGATTAAAGTGAAAAACTGGGACGGATATTTTATGAATATAGCCCGTATGGTGGCTGAATCAAATACATCATGCATCAGAAGGCAGTTCGGCGCGGTGCTGGTAAGAAGCGATAAATCGATAATATCGACGGGATATAACGGCGCGCCGTCGGGAGTTAAAAGCTGCGGCGACCGGGGATTTTGCTACCGCGATGTCAATAAGATAGAATCAGGAACGCGCCATGAAGCATGCTATGCCGTTCACGCCGAACAAAACGCCCTTATTTTTGCCGCCAAGCATGGAACGCCGACTAAAGACGCCGTCTGTTACGTTACGGCTAAACCCTGTTCGGTATGCCTGCGCCTTCTCGTACAGGCGGGCATAGTAGAGGTTATATACGACAAAGATTACCCCGAGGCCTGGGAAGGATATGAAGATATAGCCGGCACCATTAAAATGAGAAAATATATTCAAAATTAACGATATATTATACGGCGCGGTTATTAAGCGGCTTAATATTTTAAGACCGGATCGAAACTCAAACACTGATATAAACACGAAACTGATATAAACACGAATATGAGTACAATATGAACACAAATATTATCAACAGCTTAATTAGTTCAGTAAATTTAAATTCTAAACAAAGCGTTAAATTATTTAAATTTAACCGGGTTTACAATTTTTTCAATTTTTTCAGTTTTAAAGCCACTGATTTTTCTTTTATTTTCACTTATATTTATATTTTCACTTTTACTTTTGTAATTTCAAGTTTTTATTTATGCGCCCCTTTTAGTTACGGCCAGACTCACCATAATTCAACTGATATAAACAATTCAAAAAAAGCGATAACTGAAAATAATAAAACGATAAAAAACGATAAAGGTAAAAGTAAAGTCGAAAAAAACGATAAAAAAATAAACGAAACCGAAAAAAAGAAATTAAAAAAAGCCGCTTATATACTTGAAGCTATAATAAGCGGCCTTATGAATATACTTATCGGAAGTTTTATTTGCGTAATCGGTTTAATTATACTCAAATGGTTCTTCTTAGAAAGAAGAGTCGATAAGTAAATAACGCTCCTCTTTCTATTTTCTATTTAGTTTTTCTTGAATCTATCGTAATAAGAACCCTTTTTAGCGCCGGATTTATCGCCCGGCTTGCCGCCGCTTTCTCCGCCTTTATAGCCGCCGCTTTTGCCGGCGCCGTAGTTTTTGCCGGAACCGTAACTTTTTGCCTTGCCCTTGTAACCGCCGTCTTTTACTTCTTTATCCTTGAAATCGGCGCTTCTGGGTTCTTTATTTTTAAAGTCATTGTCTTTAAATTCTTTACCCTTAAAGTTTTTGTCCTTAAAATCCCTGTTTTTATTATCTCTGCTTTTATAGTCGCCGCCCTTGTAGTCATTACTTTTAAAATCTTTGCCCTTAAACTGACGGCCGGCGTCGCTGCCGGAATCAGCCTGATTTGACGAAGGCCGGGCGTCGCCGGAGTCTCCCGTCTTCGCAGCGTAGCTTTTCGCTTTACCCTCGAAACGCTTTTTACCGAACTCCTTATTTCTGCCGTAGTCTTTTGATCTGCCCGAATAAGCGCCGCCGCCTGAGCCGCTTCGGCCGTCTCTGCCGCCTGCTCCGCCGCCGGAGCGATTTTCGCCGGATTCGCCGTCTTTATAAGTTCTTTTTACATATTTATCTTCCCTGTTGCCACCGCTGAAATTTTTCTGGTATTCTTTTTCTTTATCGTAGCGGTATTTATGTTTTATTTCTTCGATCTCTTCGTTCGCCTCGATCTTATCGCCCATCGATAATTTCAATAGCGCGGCGGCTATGTCGAGCGTGGTATATTCGTCGCCCATAAGGTTTTCAACGAGATTAACATATTTTGAAAGCCCGCCTTTATGCAGCGTATCTTTTATTTTATCGGCGAAATATCTAAGGCGCGTCTCATCTAGATCGCTAATCGAAGGTATCTGATGGCAGGTTACCTTAATCCCGTTCGTTCTTTCTATACGCTTTAAATTATATATCTGGCGCCCGACTATAAAAGTGAACGCTTTGCCCGTTTTGCCGGCGCGTGCGGTGCGACCGATGCGATGGATATAATCTTCATCGTCGCGAGGCAGATCATAGTTAAAAACGGCCTCTATATCGTTTACGTCGATGCCGCGGCCAGCTACGTCGGTAGCGACGAGCACTTCGACTATGCCGTTTCTGAATCCGTTCATAACTTTATCGCGCTGGCGCTGGTTTAAATCGCCGTGGAGGGCTTCGGCTAAATATCCCCTTGTTTTTAATACTTCAACGAGGTTATCCACCTGCATTTTAGTGTTACAAAAAACGAGGGCTAATTTAATACCGTAAAAATCGATTAAGCGTGCGAGCGCCTCCGGTTTTGATTTTTCGAGCAGCTCGTAATAAAACTGCTCTATTTTAGGGGCGTTTATTTTATGACAGGTAACGTCGATGCGCGACGGATTTTTCTGGAACTGTTTAGTAAGTTCGACTATATCCTCTGGCATGGTGGCTGAAAACATAATAGTCTGGCGCCCGGGCGGAGTGTCTTTTAATATCACTTCCATATCTTCGCGAAAGCCCATATCCAGCATTTCATCGGCTTCGTCGAGCACGACGAATTTAATTTTATCGAGTTTGACCGTGCCGCGGCGCATATGGTCCATGAGCCGGCCCGGCGTGCCTATAACTACCTGCGGTTTTTTACTTAAAGCATTTATCTGCCGCTCTATTTCCTGACCGCCGTAAACCGGCACGATGGCTAAATTAAAAAAATATTTAGTCAGGCGGCGAAATTCCTCGGTTACCTGAATTACCAGCTCTCTGGTCGGACATAAAACCAGCGCCTGCAGCTCCTTGGTTTCAAAATCTATTTTATCTATTATGGGAATCGCGAATGCCGCCGTTTTTCCAGTGCCCGTCTGCGCCTGGCCTATAAGGTCTTTTCCCGCCAATAAAATCGGAATGGTTTCGGCCTGTATGGGAGAGGCTTCTTCAAAGCCCATGTCCGTGACCGCTTTTTGTATTCTTTCGGATAGGTTAAGTTCGTCAAATTTTAATTTTTTCATTATTTAGTTCTATAAACTCCTTAAATTTTCTTTGCGCTATATGGGGCGGATTTATGACGCACGGGCCGTTAACGCAGCCGCCTTCGCACGACATTACTTCGATGAAATTAGACTGGCCGCAGCCGTTTTCAACATAGTTTTTAAGTTCTCTGATAGTCTGCCTGCTTAAGCCGTTTATATAAGCGGGAACCATTTCAGGGGCGCCGTCTTCTTTATTTATAACGGCGTCCATAGCGGCCTTCACTCCGCCTGCGGCGGCGAATCCTCTGCCGCGCGGCGATGCCGGATTTTTAACCGGCGTTTCCTCACAATCATTCGGCGCTATTTCTAAAGCCTCCATCACGGCGCCTAATTCTTCTATATTAATAACGAAATTTACCGCGCCCGATTTCAGCGCCTCGCTTTTCTTTGAAACACAGGGGCTTACAAAAACTATCACGGCGTCGGGGAACTCTTTTTTAACTAATTCGGCCGCGAAGATCATCGGCGTTTTAGTGGTTGAAAAATATTTTTTTAAAGAAGGTATATGCTTGTCTATAAGTTCTATATAGGAGTAACAGCAGGAGCTGGTTATAAATTTTTCGCCGTTTTTAATCCGCTCCACAAATTCATGCGCCTCGTGTTCAGATGTAAGATCGGCGCCTGAAGCGACTTCTATAGCATCGTAAAACCCTATTTTTTTAACGGCGGTAATAATTTTTCCGAGCGGCGCGTCGAAATGACCCATAACCGAGGGCGCGAGCATCGCTATGGTTTTCTTCCCCGACTTAACGGCGTTAAGAACGTCGATGAGCTGCGATTTTTCCATAATAGCGCCGAACGGGCATTTATTTATGCACTTGCCGCAATAAATACATTTATCGAAATCTATACATTCTTTCTGGTGGCTGTTTTTGGAAATGGCGTTAACGGGACAGGCTTCCTCGCAGGGCACCGGAATATAAACTATCGCGTGATACGGGCAGGCTTTCATACATTTGCCGCAGTTGATACATTTTTTATGATCGATCACCGACTGGCCGGCGTTTATATGTATGGCGTCCCTGGGGCACACGCTGATGCAGGGGCGGGCGACGCAGCCGCGGCAGGCGTTAGTGGCGAAATAATTAATTTTAACGCAGGAACTGCACGCCTCGTCGATAACCGTCAAAAGAGGATGTTTTATATTTCCATCAGTTAAAGCTTTACTATAATAGTAAGTAAGCGGCGCCAATTCGTCGGTTTCCTCTTCGTCGCCAAAGCCAAGAAGCGCCATCAGCCTGTATTTAACTATCGCTCGCGCCTTATATATGCAGCAGCGCGGCGACTCCGAATTTTTCGGAAACATTTCAATGGGTATCCTGTCGGCTTTCGAGCTGAATTCATCACGCATGAATAATTGAGTTATTTTTTTAATAAGCTCGCGCCTTATCTGCACGGCCTTGTTTTCGGCAAACAATCCAGCCTCCTCCCGGTATGATAAAAATCAGCGGACTCCGTCTAACGGAGCGTTCAGCGACTCGCATCCTTTAAGCGTAAAGCGGCCGTTTTCGATTATTTTAACCGATTTTCTGCCGCCTTTAGCGACCGCGGCTATAAAGCCTATCGATTCATAAGGAAGCGTTATATCCACGTGAACGTTAGTATAGGCTTTTTCTAAATCGGTTTTTCTTAATATAGTTCTTTCGTTGTCGCGCGCCGTTATTTCTTTTTTATTTATCTGGTTGTAAATAGGTATATCTTCCACATAAAGATAGCAACTGTCGCCGATGGCGAAGTGCGGCCCCATCTTTTCGGTTATTAAAATGGGCAGTTTTTCGAGTATATCGAATTTTTTAGCGGCGGCGTAAGCGATAGTATTGGTGCCTATGGCAAATTCGCCCATCGGCAGATTTTTTTTGAGGCTGAATAAATTCTGCTCGATATATTTTTTATTTTCAGCCGCGCTTTTAAAATTTTTGCACGAGTAATCCGATACCAGGCCGTCTTTAAATTCGATAACCAGTTCTTTATAATTGAAGCCGTCAAGATAAGTAGAAGCCACATGCAGCACGCCATCAGTGCCTTTAAGCACGGGCGTGGTAAAAACTTCGCCGGCCGGTATGTTAACGTCCGCGCCGCAGTTATAAAAATTAGTTTGCGCGGCTGGATCCGATAATTTATGCATTTTAACGCGTATATCGGTTTTATTGCCGGCCGCGCCTTTAATATGAATAAAATCCGCGCCGTCGAGGACATCTATTATTTTCTGCTGTATCAGTATGTATTTATTAGTGTCTAAAGTATTTATCCGCAATATTTCGGCGAATATCTCCTCGAAGTCGGGCCCGATCTCGGGCGTCGGAAATGATATCAATGAAAAGCTGGTGTTTTTATCGGGCACCCTGGCCGAAAATTGCGCCGAAGTCTCATGCACTAATTTATTATATAAGTCTTCCTCAACTTTATCGAGCGTGCGGCTGAAAGCGCTTTCTACGGGCGAAAAAGGAAGCTCGCCGAACCGGCCTATCCTGATATGGCCGCAATATCTGTTTATTTTATCGCTTAACTTATCGAAAGCCCGCTCATAAGAGTTAATTATTATTTTATTATATTCAGCGCTTAAAAACGGCTTATCATCGTAGCGGTGATCGTAATCGGCCTGCCTGTTGGGGTTGCTCGAAACCATTCCGCCGATTATTGTTTCAAAGCCTATTCTGGCAAATTCGGCAATCATGGTTTTAACTACCCGTTCATAACCGGCGCCGCAGACGATTTTAACTAAATTACGGCCGCCGCGCGCTTTATTTTCGGTCTTAAAACCTTCAATGAACGCCCCGTTAATATGCCTGGCCAGCCTTAATATTTCGCTATCATCGAGCTTATTGATAAAATCGGCGGTTTTAATTTCGTTATAGCCGATATAGCAGCCGTATCTGAAAAGATAACGCAGGTCTTCCTTATCGGCGGAGTTAATTATTTCTTTATAAAAATTAAAATCAGGGCTGAAGCTTTCGTTTAAGTCGTCTTCTTTTTTACAGTCGATATTATTAAGGGTAAGCGATCTGTCAATTTCAACGATAGGCTCGATTTTGATATCGGCGGCGGTTTTAATACTTTTAAAATATTCATAAAGTTTAACGAGCGCATCGAAATATTCGGCGATCTTTTCGGTTTTATGCAGATACGCGCTTTTAATAAGATTCCTGAACTCATAATAAACGCTCGCTAAAGCCGGCCCGGCCGCCGCGCCGAATAACCTGGCGCAATAATCGGGGTTGACGAAGCTTTTATCGTAATTGCCGGGAAGCACTTCGGCATATAGAGAAGTGTTTTCGATCATTAAAGACTCGAATGTGCGGTTTTTATAATAATTACCCGTGTTTTTTTTATCGACAGCCGCTAAAACCTCGAACAGACCTATAGATTTTAATATAAACTTTTTACATTCCGCGTCCATCAATGATTTTTCCACGTCATTTTTCAGACGCCCGATATTTTCTAAAAGCTGTATCTTATTGCCGCCGGAAGCCCTGCTATTGCCGCCCGGCCCGCGCATATTGCCTATTTTCATAAAAACCGCGCCCCCGTTCTAAAATTACAAAAACCCGCAGCCCTTAATAAAAGGCCGCGGACCCAAAATTACAGGCGCATTATAACATATATCCGGGTATTAGTCAAATCAGAATCTAAATTGAAAATATTTTTAATCAACTAAACCATTTTGAATTTCTTTAACTTTATTTTCAGAAAGTTCTGACGCTTCAGCTATAACATCAAGAGAAACACCTTTTTTTATTAAGTTTTTAGCCATTTCGATCTTCCCCTCGATCTTCCCCTCGATTTTGCCTTCGATTTTGCCTTCGATTTTCCCTTCGATCATTCCTTTAACTTTGCCTTTTATAAATTCGTCTTCTTTTATGGTCGCGATTGTTGCCGCGGCTTTAG
>DIVV01000225.1 GCA_002423385.1 bacterium UBP16_UBA6123 | reverse complement strand
TCTTTTCCCCCGTCGCGGTCTTGTAGTTGTTATTCAGTTGATTGATTATCGTTTTGCGTTTGTTGCTGTTGCTGTTGCGGTTGTTGACGCTTCTGTCCGCCACCGCGCGGCCCTTTGCCGCCGCCGCGATGCTGCATTGTAATTATACGGGGTTCCAGGTATAGACTGTATTTTTCGCCGTTGATACTAATTTCGCCGTTTATTAAGATTAGTTTTTTCTTTCCGGCTTCTTTTTCGACTGCGGTTAAATTGATATCGCCTACTATATTAGCTTTTCCTTCCGGCATTTTCATCTGATCGCCCTGGCCTGGAGCGGGCGGGGCTTCCGGCATTTCAAAATAGGAGCTCGATATTTTAGCCGAGCATGATTTTATAATTTTTGGCGGTTTTAAACCGGCTTTTTTGGCTTCTTCGGGAAATAGCTGTTGCGAGGCGTCCTGTCTTTCTATTTTAGCCTCGACTATAAAATAAGTATCTTTTCCTATTTCGATGGTTCCTTCGGGTTTTTTTAATTTGCCTTCTTTTTTATTTTTTTTATCGGATTCGGGTGGGGGCGTGAAAAAATTAGCGCACGCCGCTTCGAATTCGCCCTCGGATTTCACGGCAAAGCCTATATAAAGCAGGGGCGGTGCGGGCGGTTTCATTTTGCCTTCGCGGCGGTCGTTATTTTCAGACGGCGGCTGGTCCTGATTTTCGGAGTTGTCCGTCTGGATAATTTGGACCTGTTCGGTACCTGAATTAGTGCTGGTATCCTGTTGAGCGAGCAGGGCGCCCGGATTAAAAATTAAAATCAAAGATAAAAAAAAAGTTGTGGATAATAAGAATGAAGATAATTTTTGTTTTCTCATAAATTTACTCCTCCTCGTTTAATTAAAACCGGACCAGAAACTAGAACATTAATTGCGCGTTAAATCGGCGTTGCACTACTAAGCCCGTTGGAATATATCACGGTCTGAACTCTCCTGTTGATATATATTTCACATTATATCACAAAGGTTCAAATTAGTCTAAATAAAATAGAAGATAAAATGGAATTCATATATAAAAATCACTATCCATTAATTTTATTGATTTTTTTATTAAAATTTGATAGAATTAAGTCGTTTTTTTTATTTTAAGTGAATAAGTTAGTTCAGGCAGTATATATTTTTTGTTTTATATTATAGATTATAGCGAATAATGGAGATGAAAAGATGATATTCGATAAGGTTGAATCACAGATCAAGCCGGAGCGTGAGCTTGATATATTAAAATTCTGGAATGACGGTCGTATTTTTTATAAATCGATGGAAGAAAAAAAAGGCGCGAAGCCTTTCGTCTTTCATGAAGGCCCGCCGACTGCAAATGGAATGCCTCATCCGGGGCATGTTTTAACCAAAGTGATGAAAGACCTTATACCCCGTTACAAAACCATGTGCGGTCATTATGTGTCGCGCAAGGCCGGCTGGGATACTCACGGCCTGCCGGTAGAGCTCGAAGTCGAAAAAATGTTAGGCATCAACGGCAAGCAGGAAATTGAAAAATACGGCGTAGAGGCTTTTATTAAAAAATGCCGCGAATCGGTTTTCAAATACGAGGCCGAGTGGCGCAAGATGGTTGACCGCGGCGGTTTCTGGGTTGATATGGAAGCCCCTTATATTACCTGCACCAATGAATATATCGAAACAGTATGGTGGTCGCTTAAACAGTTTTTTGATGCCGGCTTTTTATATCAGGGTTATAAGGTTATTCCTTATTGTCCGCGCTGCGGAACGGGTTTGAGTTCGCACGAAGTGGCGCAGGGTTATCAGGAATGTGAAGACCCTTCGGTATATGTAAAATTTAAAATTAAAAATCAGCAAAATACTTACTTTTTAGTATGGACGACCACGCCCTGGACGCTTATTTCAAATGTAGCGCTCGCGGTGCATAACGATCACGATTATATTAAAGTTAAAAATAACGACGAGTTTTTAATACTTGCTAAAGCTCGCGCGGGCGAGCTTAAGGGCGAATATGAGATAGTCGCCGAATATAAAGGCAAAGACCTTGTCGGCACCGATTACGAACAGATGTTTAAATTCGTCGCGCCCGATAAAAAAGCGCATTACGTCGTCGCGGCCGATTTCGTAACGCTGGATGACGGCACCGGCATAGTTCATATGGCGCCGGCTTTTGGTGAAGACGATTATCAAACGTGCATGAAGCACGACCTGCCTGTGATTCAGCCGGTTAACTCGCGCTGCGAATTTACCGACGAAGTAACGCCGTGGAAGGGCATATTCGTAAAAGACGCCGATGCGTCGATACAAAAATTCATGAAAGAAAACGGCATACTTTATAAAAGCGGTAAAATAAAACATACCTATCCGTTTTGCTGGCGCTGCGACAGTCCGCTCATTTATTACGCCCGCCATTCATGGTTTATAAAAGCGACGGCTATTAAAGATGAAATATTAGCTAATAACGACAGTATAAACTGGTATCCCGATTATATTAAAAACGGCCGGTTTAAAAATTTCCTCGAAAATATGATCGACTGGGCGCTGTCGCGTGACAGGTATTGGGGAACTCCGCTTCCGGTGTGGATATGCGAATCCTGTAAAAAAATAGAATGTATAGGTTCGATTGAAGAACTCAAGAAAAAATCGGAAAATTGCCCCGATAATATAGAGCTGCATAAGCCTTATGTGGACGAAGTTTTAGTAAAATGCAGTTGCGGCTCCAAGATGAAGCGCGTGCCTGAAGTTATCGACTGCTGGTTCGATTCGGGCATGATGCATACCGCGCAGTGGCATTATCCATTCGAAAATAAGGATAAATTCGAACAGAATTTTCCGGCCGATTTTATATGTGAAGCCGTAGATCAAACCCGCGGCTGGTTTTACAGCCTGCTTGTAACTTCTACTTTTCTTCATAAAAAATCGTCTTACAAAAACGTCGTTGTTTTAGGGCTCATACAGGATAAAAACGGCGTTAAAATGAGCAAGAGCAAAGGCAATATAGTAGATCCGTTCCTTATGTTCAATAAATACGGCGCGGATGCGCTGCGCTGGTGTTTTTATTCGGGCACATCGCCATGGAACGCGCGTCGTTTCTTTGAAGACGCGGTAATGGAAGCGCACAATAAATTTCTTGGCACAATTCAAAATACTTATGCGTTTTTTACGTTATATGCTAATATCGATAATTTCAATCCGCTCGATCATAAAATCGAAGTTAAAAAGCGTCCGTTGATAGATCAATGGATTAAATCAAAATTCAACCGTCTGGTTAAAAAAGTGCGTGAAGAACTCGACCGCTTCGATATAATGCCGGCGGCTATCGCTCTGGAAAAATTCGTCGAAGAGCTTTCAAACTGGTATGTAAGGCGCAGCCGCCGTCGTTTCTGGAAATTCAATCTTGACGATGATAAAACGGCTGCTTATTTGACTTTATACGAAATACTCGTCGATTTTTCAAAATTGATAGCGCCTTTCTGTCCTTTTATAAGCGAGCAGATATATCGCAATCTGGTACGCAAGATCGATCCGAATGCTAAAGAATCGGTTCATCTGACTGATTTTCCCGAATACAGGGAAGAAATTAATTTTGAAGAACTTGAATCGCAGATGGCTTTAATTCAAAACGTGGTCTATATGGGCCGTTCCGCTCGCAACGCATGTTCTATAAAAGTAAGGCAGCCGATCGGCGAAATGATAGTAAAAACGGTTCAGCCGCATGAAAAAGAAGTCGTGCTTTCGATGAAGGAATTAATAGATGAAGAACTTAATATCAAAAATATAAATTTTACTTCTTCACTCGATGATTTCGTCGATTATATAGTCAAGCCCAATTTTCCGGCGCTCGGCGCTAAATATGGAAAACTCGTGCCTGAAATTAAAAAATATCTCGAAATGTCGCCAAATAACGATATTGCAAAAGCTATTATTAAATCAGGCGGCTTCGAGTTTGAAATGTCGGGCCAGCAGATATCGCTTAATAAGGAAAATGTGGCGATAACTTCTAAATCGAAGGATAATTATTCGGTTTTAATAGACGGCGAATATGGCGTGGCTCTGGATACCCGTCTGTCTGAAGATTTAATAATGGAAGGCTACGCGCGCGAGATAATAAATAAAGTTCAAAATATGCGCAAAGAAGCCGATTTTGAAATATTAGATAAAATTAATATTTCATACAGTGTTATCGATAAAGATAAAGCGGCCGCCGTCAATAACAGCGTCGATAAATTCAGCGATTATATAAAAAGCGAAACGCTTACCGACGATATATTTAAAGACGAAACTAATGTCGATTCAAAAGAATGGGATATTAACGGCGTTAAGGTATTAATCGCCGTTAAAAGAAAATAAAAAAAATAGAATTATACTCAGGTATAATATATTATTTTTAAGTGCCGATATTTATATCGATTCGTATTGTCTGAATAAGGCGGTTACGGATTACATATTGATTTGAAATGTTGTTATATTGCCGTATTACTATTAATACTATCGCTTACAGTTAAAAAGGGTGTGTGGGTTAATTGGCCAGAAAAGCTGACGGCTGTCCTTCGAGGCATTCAAAGCCCGTATCGGGATCATGCGGCATTTGTAAAAAAACCGTCTGTCCCGATTGTAAAGCTCCCATAACATCCGAGTTAAGCGGAAAAATAATATGTAAATTCTGCTATGAAGAATTAAACGATATTCAAAAAAAAATAAACGAATCTTTTGACGTTAAAATAGTAGAAAAAATAGGTTTAATAGATAAAATATCCAATTTTATATTCGGCGAAAAAGAAAAAGTATGTGACAACTATAATCATGTAAGTGATAATATGCTCGGCATTTGTATAGGATGTCGTAAAAACGTTTGTGAAAAATGCGTTATGCCCGATGTTAAACTGAGCACGGGCGGGCTTATGTGTAGAAAATGCTATACGGGGCTCTATGACGTTCAGGGAGAAATCAGCCGTGAAAGTAAAGCGCGTTTTGTAGGCGGCCTTCGTGAATTTTTCTTTAAATTAGGCCGTACTTCAAGATTTATAATGATTGTTTCACTGGTGTTGATTACGGCGTTTATAATTTGTTTTTCGACTGCTTTCTGGGTCTTTTATCAATTGAATCCTTCTTCTTTCGAATTGCTTTCATCCGACTGGAAAAGCGGTAATTATCGGTATATGATCAAAGAAGACTTTCCTGAACTTGTTTATGAAATGAAAGACAGGATGACCTTTGCATGGGATCACTGGGGCGATCCTCACGCCGATTATGAGCAAGAAAAGCGAAAAAGCGCTGTAATAGAGTATAAGAGTATATTTGAGGTAGAACCTGAAGAAGCGGAATCTTATAAAAACATCAATGACGCTATCAGAGAATATAAAAAACAGCTCGATCAGCAGGAAAAAGCGAATAATAAGTAGGTAATACAGGTTTAAACGTTAATAACAGGATAAAAGCAGATAATGAAAAAAATTTTTGGTTTAGTATATGATTTTTTTATGTGGATACTATTTACGATAGTAATGATCGTAATGTTGGCTGTCACATGGCCTGTATTCGTATTAACCAATTTTATAGCTATTATAAGAAGCGAGTTGATGTTTTCTCTGGCTACGATCGTTCTTGCCTTAGACCAGCTCACTAAATACGCGGTTATTAAAACGATGATATTGGGGCAGAGTATTCCGATAGTTAACGAAGTGCTGCATTTTACTTATGTGCATAATTACGGCGCCGCGTTCGGGCTTTTTCAGAAAAAATGGTATTTATTTATAGCCGTGGCTTCAATATCGGTTCTGGTTATTATTTACTATTCGAAGTATCTCGCGCCGAATAATCTGTGGGTGCAGACCGCGCTCGCGCTTTTACTTGCAGGCGCGCTGGGAAACCTTATCGATCGGCTTAAGTTCAAGTATGTTGTGGATTTTATAGACGTAAGATTCTGGCCCGTATTCAACGTGGCTGATATAGTTATTAACGTGGGCGTAGGAATGCTTATTGTTGAAATGTTCTGGGAATCACATGAAGACGTTAAAGAGACGGAAACAGAAAGTGAAAGTGAGAATTAATGCATCCGGTAATAATTAATTTAGGGCCACTGACTATACATAGTTATGGCCTTTTTATTTCGTTAGGATTTACTTTCGGCATATTGCTGGCTATTTTTCGCGCGCCGCGTTTTAAAATTGAAACGGCGGCAGTTTTAGATATGGCTATTTATTCAATCATATCGGCTATAGTCGGCTCGCGTATATTTTACATAATAGTCAATCACCATGAATACGTTAATGATCCGCTTAAAGTATTTTACCTTCATAAGGGCGGCCTGGTTTTTTATGGCGGATTAATAGGAGTGGTGGCTGCTCTTTCGTACTATATAACGAAAAATAAGTTCGATTATTTTAAAACCGCGGATATGCTGATAACCTCTCTTCCGCTCGGCCATTTTTTCGGGCGTATCGGATGTTTTTTAAACGGTTGCTGCTATGGCGCGGTTACCACATCGTCATTCGGAATAAATTTTCCAAATTTAAAAGAAGCGGCTTTGCGTCATCCTACTCAATTATACGAAGCGGCGTTCTGTCTTGTAAGTTTATTCGTTTTACTGGCCGTTGAAAAATTATTCAAAAAAGCTGATGGCATATTGTTCGTGTTATATATTTATATGTATTCAACCTGGCGTTTCGCTATTGAATTTTTAAGGGACGACGACCGCGGCGCGTTTATATTCGGGCTTTCGCCTTCTCAGAATGTCAGCGCTGGCGGATGGATTTTTGCTACTCTGGTTTTGATATATATCATAAAAAAAAATAATAAATCTAAAAAAGTGAGTAATTAATGCCGGCTTCCGAATTTAAAATAACGGTTTCAGACGCCGATAAAAATTTGCGGCTCGATAAGATTATAAGCGATAAAATACCGCAGGTTTCGCGCTGTCTTGCGGTTAAGCTGATAAATGGCGGCAATGTAGTTTCGAGCGTATCGGCTAAATTAAATAAAGCGTCCTATCTGGTTAAAGAAACCGAGGTAATCACTGTATATGTACCTGAAGCCGAAGTTTTAGATGTCAAAGCCGAAAAAATAGATCTGAATATTATTTATGAAGACAGTGATCTGATCGTAATAAATAAAAAAAGCGGCATGGTTGTTCATCCGGCGGCCGGACATTCGAGCGCGACTCTTGTGAACGCGGTTATGGGGCATTGCGGCGATCTTTCGTCTATAGGCGGCGTTATAAGACCCGGAATAGTCCACCGGCTCGATAAAGATACTTCGGGCGTTATAATAATAGCTAAAAACGATCTTTGCCATAAAAGCCTTTCCGATCAATTTAAAGCGCGTACCATTAAAAAAACTTATTATGCGATAGTCAGCGGCGAGGTTAAGCGGGCTAAATTTGCGGTTGATTTAGCTATAGGCAGGAGTGAAACCGACCGTAAAAAAATGGCGGTGATTATAAATGGCACTCATAAAGCCCGCGCTTCTTATACGGGTTTTGAGTTAATTTGCGCTAAAAACGGGTTCAGCCTTTTAAAGGCTATGCCCCGTACCGGGCGCACTCATCAGATAAGGGTGCATTTATCGCATATAGGATTTCCGGTAGCGGGCGATATTTTATATACGCCCTCCGATATATATAAAATGCTTTCGCGCAAAAAAAATTTTTCTGACAGGCTCTGGCTTCATGCCGCCGAAATAGAGTTTACTCATCCGGGGTCATCGAAGATAATGAAATTTAATACGGGTGTTCCGGATGAATTTGACATTTTCATTAAAAACATATAGAATATAATTTATGGATACAAAATACGCTAAAAGAACTTATACACCTAAAACTACTAAATACGTATCGAGCGTTACACCGTCTCAGAGCGGTTATAGCTGGTATGAAATCACGGCGGTAATGCTTTTCGTGGCTGGTTTTATTTACGTAGCGAGCCTCCAATATTTTACCATCGAAGATAACGTAGCCTTCATTTCATGCCGCTCCGCGCGCCAGTCAATTTCAACGGCTATATCGGAGTATAAAGCCGATTATTCATCGAGCGCCGTCAGTCATGTTAAAAAAAATATTAATCTTAAAAAATTAGTCGATTCGAAGTATCTGCGGTATTATCCTAAATGCTGGTGTGACGGTAATTTTAAGTTGAACTCACATGACGAGGTTTACTGCACGTTTCATACTCCAGAGCTCGAAGACGCGGTAAAGCAATAAAATAATAAGCGAGTTCGTGTTTGAGCCGGGATTATATCTGCGGATAAGCGATCTTTTAATTATAGTTATTGACAAAGCCATGTCGTTTAAGGTAGTATTAATAATCATCATCCCGGTTAATCGTCCCGGTTTAATTAAGTCAAAAATATTAAAGATATAAATAAGAGGTGAATTATGTCGGAGAATAAAGAAATGCAGGCTAGCGAAAATGAAAATGAAAAGGTAGTCGAAGCGGTTTCTAACGAAAACGAAGACAATAAGTTCGAAGGCGGCGCTAAATTTAAAAGAAGAATTTTTTTAATAAAGCGCGGCCTCCAATTCCGTTACATGGGCGTAATATTTGTTGCCATGCTTTTAGTTGCCATGATCGTCGGCTGGACGGTTTATTTTTCAATATGGAAGGATATTTCCGACCCGACCAAAAAATACGACGAATTAGTCGAGGTTTTTAAACAGGGCAATCAGGTGCTTCTGGCGCGAATGGTGTTTATAGCTATAATTATATGTTTTCTATCGGTCTTTGTTTCTCACAAGATAGCCGGGCCGGTTTACAGGCTGGAAGAATCGGTTAAAACCATAGCCTCGGGCGATTTCTCGCGGCGCATTAAATTAAGGCAGGGTGATGAACTTCAGGATCTTGCCGATGCGTTTAATACCATGACGGAAAGTCTGGATAAAATAATAGGTGAAGACCAGAAAATGCTGCAAAACCTGAATATAATAATCGAAAAGATCAAGCAGGATTTTAAGATGAAAACTATAGCCGAAGGCCGTAAAGGCGAGATAATAAACGAACTTCAATATATAGCCGACGAATTGAACAAGATATCATCGGCGTTTATAGTATCGGGTAATAACACCGGCGCGGGAAACGATTTTGAAGATGACGACCGGGAAGCCGATGAAGAAGAAAAGGCTTAATTTTCATTTAATAAATGAAAAAGATTATTTTAAAAATTTAATGATATAACCTAACATTATAAAAATAAACAGGCAGGCTGGAAATGGTCTGTCTGTTTATTTTTAATAATTCATTTGTAACGGGCGGAGTGGTGAAAGTAGTCGATAAAATTATAACGCAGGTGAAATAATTATAGTTTTATTTTATATCTTAATTAATATATTATTTATAACGGCGCTGTTCGCGGCCGGTTTAAAATTGGCCCGCATGGGGCCGCGCGTTCAGTATTCGGTTATAGCGGTTACGTTTATAATGATGCTCGCTCAGATTTATCTTTATCGCCGCCCTGAAATTGAAATAAAAATATTTAATTTTAACGATTATATATATTTTCGCTGGTGGGGGATGGCTTTTATTTTTTCAGCCATAGGCGTACGTTATGAAAAAATAAAAACCGATAGTAAAATAACGGCGTCGTTGTTTATTGTTCTTGCGGTTCTTGCCGTTATCTATCTGTGGCGTATAACCATATTTAATACCGATAATAACTTCGATGAGGCCGGGTTTTTTCGCGGCGTATGTTTTCAATCGAGCGGCCACACATGTTCTGCCGCAGCGTGTGTTTTTATGCTCGATAAGCTGGGAGTGAAAGCGGGCGAGACTGAAATGTCGAAATTGTGCCTGACTCAGGTTACGGGAACTGAATATATAAATATAGTACGCGGTTTGAGGCTGAAATTAGATTCCGATAAATATGAAGTAAAACTTACGCGTGAAAATTATGACAGCCTTCAAAATATTAGCACGCCTTTTATAACTAATATTTATGTGCTCGATAATATTTTACATACGGTAACAGTGCTTTCGGTTGATGCTAATCAGGTCGAATTAGCCGATTCGCTCGAAGGTAGAATAGTAATTTATAAAAAAGATAAATTTATAAAAGCATGGGAAAACCTCGTAGTGCATGTTAAAAAAAAGTAGTTTTTTTATTTGGTTTAAATTTAAAATAGGTGTGTGAAAATATGATTTCAGGAATAAGCCATATAACATTGATAGTCAAAGATATCGAAAAAACCGCGAAACTATTTGTATCGATATTCGATGCTGAAATTAAATATTTTAGCGGTTTGAAAACTTTTTCCATATCGCCCGAAATATTTTTAACGATAAACGGAGTATGGATAGCCTTAATGCAGGGTGAACCGCTTAAAGAACGTACGTATAATCACGTTGCATTTAAGAGCGATGTTGAAACTTTTGCCGATTATGTTAATAAAATCAAAGCGGCGGGTGTTGAAATTAAAGAAAGCAGAAGCAGAATTGAAGGCGAAGCTGATTCAATATATTTTTATGACTACGATAATCACCTTTTTGAAATACATTCAGGCACGTTAGAGCGACGATTGGACTCATACACTCGATATTAAAATTATAATATAATAATAGGAGATTTTATGAAAAAAGCCCTGCTATATTTATTGATACTGTTTTTCTTTTTAATGGCTTTTAATTATACAATATCGCCGTCACACGCTAAAAATGAAGATAGGCTGATTAATTTCGTTAAAAAAGGAAAAAATTCGAAAATTAAAGTTAGCGATATTGATAAACATTGTGAATACGGACTTGCTGAAAAATTAATTAAAATAATATTACATCACAGAGAGCGTATTCTTGAAAAGCCCTGCTATAATCCGGAAATAGACGTTACCGACAAAGACATTATGCTGGAAGAAGGTAAAACTATTTTAAACCAGACGACGTATTTGCGCAAAGCCGGAATAGATCCGAAAACTACGAGCTTGAGCGATTCTTTTGACGATACGATAAATAAAACGCTTGAATCGAGTTTTATGGTTTATTATACCTCGCTAGTAGATATAGACTCGGACGGCGAAAATGAAATTAGATTTTACTCCGTTCAGGGCCGCCTTTTAGAAGAAGATAATTATTTTTTTAAGAAAGGCCGTGACGGGCGTTATAAACTTGTTCAATGCAAATTAGGCGGCGGCGATATGCTTATTTTCATTAAATATGGTAATAAAGTTTATACGGCCGAAAGAAATAAAGAAAATATATTAAACTATCTTAAAGTATATTCTTTTGATTCAGCCGACGAAAAATTTAAACCCCTGTTTAATATAGATATCGAGCGTAAAGGTAAAAAAGGAAAAAATATTACCTTAACGCTCGATAATTAATCGCTTTTTTAATTTTATAACCGTTCAAAATAATATTTTAAAAACTTTTAATTAGACGAATTTAAAATATTTTAGACGGTTATTATTTAATTTTATATAAATAAATTTATATTTCCTTTTTCTGCGTCGGCAAGATAAGCGGCCACTCCGCCGTCTTCGACGCCGTCGATCATCTCTTCTTTTTTGATGCCCATTAATTCCATTGACATGCGGCATGCGACGAGTTTTCCGCCGTTATCTATTACCGATTGAAGAAGTTTTTCGAGAGGCTCGACGTTATGCTGTTTCATTATGCCCTTTATCATCTTAGTGCCCATGCCCATCATATTCATTTTAGAAAGAGTGAGCTGACTGGTTCCGCGCGGCATCATAAAACCGAACATTTTTTCTATAAAGTTTTTCTTTACCGGCACGTTTTTATTTTTACGAAGTATATTAAGTCCCCAGAAAGTAAAAAACAGCGATACCTTTTTTCCCATGGCCAGCGCGCCGTTGGCTATAATAGTCGCCGCCACGGCCTTGTCGAAATCATCTGAAAACACCACGAGCGTGGCGTGATTTGATTTTTGTCCGCCGCCGCCGTGAGGCCCTGTAGGAACGCTTCCGGCGGGACATTTAAGAAGCCGGGCTTTAATGGATTTTCCTTTTTCTAAATCGAGGACTTTTAAGTTGGCCGCTCCCGCGAAAGCCTGGACGTCGGCGTGAAAACCCTGATCAGTAGCTTCTATTTCGATTATTTCGTTATCTTTAGCTTTTGCGACGGCTTCTTTTAATTTCATAAGCGGCCCGGGGCACTGGAGACCGCACGCGTTAACTTTTATAACGCTTGTCGCTTCGCTTGAATGCGGCTGCAATTTAGTTTGTGTGTCGTCGGCCTCTTTTCCGCCCGGTATAAAATGTTCGGAATCGCCCTGGTTGTAGTAGGTGTTATAACTTTCCCAGCCGCCGCTTATATTAAGAGCGTTGAATCCGTTTTGTTTCAGAATTCTCTGCGCTATGTAGCCGCGCAGGCCGACTCGGCAGTAAATTAAAATTAATTTGTCTTTAGGTATTTCGATAAGCCGGCTTCTTAAAGTATGAAGCGGTATATTGACGGAATTTTCAATCGAGCCGGAAATTACTTCATCGGTATTTCTGACGTCTATTAAGTAAGCGCCGTTAGCCATATATTCTTTTATATCGAATATGCTGATTAGTGGAGCGAAATCAGGGGTATTGTTTTCGGCGACGAAGCCGGCCATGTTAACGGGGTCTTTTGCGGAGCCGTAAGGCGGCGCGTATGAAAGCTCGTAATCGCTCAGATCGTGGATGGTAGCGCCGTGGCGTATGGCGGAGGCTATAACGTCGATGCGTTTATCGACGCCGTCGTAGCCGCAGGCCTGAGCGCCGAGAATTTTGCCGGTTTCGGGGGAATATATAAGTTTGAGGTGCACCATATATGCGTAAGGGTAGTATCCTGCATGGCTTCCGGCGTGTATGGTAACGGTTTTAAAGGCTATATTAAATTTTTTAAGAAGCGGCACGCTCGCGCCGGTGGCTCCGCAGGCAAGATCGAAAACCTTGACTATCGAAGTTCCCTGAGTATCTTTATATTCGGATTTTATTCCGCAGATATTATTGACGGCGATGCGCGCCTGGCGGTTCGCGGGGCCAGCGAGCGGTATTTTGATTTTAGTTTTAGTGACAAAGTGAGTAACTTCGACGGCGTCGCCTACGGCGTATATCGATGGATCGGATGTAAGCATTGTTTCATCGACGGCTATAGCTCCGGTTTCACCTATTTTAAGCCCGGCGTCTTTAGCGAGTTTTACTTCGGGCATTACTCCTATGGCAAGAACCGCCATATCCGCTTCGAGAATTTTACCGCCAGCAAGGCTCAGAGCGACTTTGCCGCCCGCGCTCTTTTTAAATTCAGTTACTCTGTCGGAAAGGTAGAGTTTAAGTTTATGCGATTTCATTTCGTTATGGGCAAAAGCCGCCATATCCGGGTCCAGAAACGTTAAAATCTGGTCCTGCATTTCAACGAGTGAAACGGTAAATCCTTTCTCGATGAGGTTTTCGGCGACTTCCACTCCTATGAAACCGCCGCCGACGACTACCGCGCTTTTTGCTCCGGCCTTCATAGCGGCAAGTATTTTATCCATATCGGGTATGGTTCTTAAAGTGAAAATATTATCAGATTCGATACCCGGTATAGGCGGTTTGATTGGCGCGGCGCCAGGTGAAAGCACTAAATAATCGTAGTTATCCTCAAATATATTGTTTGATTTCCAGTTTTTAACTTTGACTTTTTTATTTTTAGTATCGATGGATATCACTTCGTGGAAGGTTTTAACGGCGAAATTAAACCGCGCCGCCATGTTTTCGGGGGTTTGCACTAAAAGCGCCTCGCGGTCTTCAATGGAGCCGCCTATATGATAAGGCAGGCCGCAGTTGGCAAAAGATATATATTCCCCGCGTTCGTACATCGTAATTTCACATTTTTCATCGAGTCTTCTAAGTCTGGCAGCCGCGGAAGCGCCGCCGGCAACGCCGCCGACTATAATAATTTTCATAATATAACCTCCTTGAAATGTTTTTAAATATTAGTTATTTATTATATACTATAATATATTTTACTAATTAATGATATATCTATTAAGTACATTTTATCATATTTTATTTAATATTTCAAGTGTTAATAATAAAGAATTATTATAATTATTTATTTATATGGCTTTAAGTTAGTGATGCGCCTGCGGTCCAATAACGGCTCGCGGTAAAAATTGCCGCAAATCGAGTTTTATTGTCTAATTGAAAATCAATGCGAAAAATACAATTAAAGATAGATGTGCTATGGGGCATTACCGTGAGCCGAGGCCTTAAGTTCCGGTGGCGCGCAATTAGTACGCTCTCGCGCACGTCGTGCGCGAGGGCAAAACTAAGAAACGGCATGAAAAAAGTATATGGCAACGAATAACAGAGAAAAAAGAAAATAGAAAAGAGAAAAGAGAATAGATGAGGAAAGGGAAAAAAAGAAAATAAAAGAATGAAATGAACTTTGAAATGAGTTTTCGGGTAGAACATGACAAATGGCAGCCGCCAAAAAAAATATTTTGGGAGAGAATAGGGGGCCATGGGGGAAAAGAGAGGGCCATTGGTCCTTTCTTTTCCCCCGTCGCGTTCCTGTAATTAAAATTCAATACCTGTAATGGCTTTTCGCGATTTAAAGTAATGTTTTATATCTTTAATTTCGCTTACCAGATCGGCTTTTTCTATTACGAAATCGGGCGCGTTGCGTCCGGTTAATATTAATTCGGTATTATCGCCTTTAGCGGCTAATATTATTTCGATATCTTCCCTTTTAATTAAATTAAAGTTGTAGGCGTATAATATTTCGTCGAGCACTACTAAATCTGTATTTTGATTTTTTAATATATCGACGGTTTTTTCGACGGCTGTTTTGGCGGCGGCGATGTCCTTTGGCGCGGGATTTTTCGCGTCAACCCATCCGTCGGAGCCGAATTGAAAAATTTCGATGCCCGAGTCGTTTTTAAAATATTTAATTTCGCCGTAGGTATTAAACATTTTTTCTGATTTCATAAATTGCACGATTTTAACTGAAAAACCGTGACCGCGCGCTCTCAGAGCCAGGCCGAAAGCCGCAGTGGTTTTGCCTTTTCCGTTTCCGGTATAAACCTGTATGAGGCCTTTTTCTATATTCATAAAATATCCTAAAACATTGGCGGTTCTTCGTAAACGCCGTAAACTTCCCTGAAAACGTCGCACATTTCGCCGAGCGACGCGTAGGCTTCCACGCAGTCGATCAGGGCGTACATTACGTTAACTCCTTTTTGCGCGTCGGTTTTAAGGCGGTTAAGAGAGGCTTTTACCTTATCGTTATCGCGTTTTTTCTTTAATTCGCCGAGTGCGGCTACCTGTTCGCGTTCAACTTTTTCGTCTATTTTAAGAATTTCGCCCGTACTTTTTTCACTGTTGGCGTCGCAATATGAATTAACCCCGACTACCACGCGTTCGTTTCTTTCAATTTCGCGCTGATAGCGAAAAGATGCGTCGGCTATTTCGGATTGGAAGAAACCCTTATCTATGGCCGAAAGTACGCCGCCCATGCGGTCGATCTGATCGAAGTAATCCATAACGCCTTTTTCCATTTCGTCGGTCAGTTTTTCTACGTAATACGAGCCGCCGAGAGGGTCTATTACGTTAGCCGCGCCGCTTTCACCGGCTATTATCTGCTGGGTGCGAAGAGCTATTCTGACCGCTTTTTCGCTCGGCAGGGCGAGGGCTTCGTCCATGGAATTGGTGTGCAGCGACTGAGTGCCGCCCATAACGGCCGCTAATGCCTGTATGGTAACGCGCACTATATTGTTTTCGATCTGGTTGGCTGTAAGCGAACAGCCGGCCGTCTGAGTGTGAAAGCGCATTAACTGGGCGCGCTGGTTTGAGGCCCCGAATTTTTCCTTCATCAGTTTAGCCCATATACGGCGGGCTGCGCGGAATTTAGCCACTTCTTCGAAGAAATCGTTATGCGAGTTAAAAAAGAAAGAAAGACGCGGCGCGAATTCGTTAACATCGAGACCGCGCGCTATAGCGGCTTCTACGTAAGTGCGGCCGTCTATGAGCGTGAAGGCGAGTTCCTGAAGGGCGGTAGCTCCCGCTTCTCTTATGTGATAGCCCGATATCGAAATGGTGTTCCAGGCTGGAAGGTGTTTGGAGCAGTATTCGATAGTGTCAACTATTAGTTTAATAGAAGGCTCAGGCGGAAAAATAAAGGTTTTCTGGGCTATATATTCTTTTAAAATATCGTTTTGTATCGTGCCGCTAAGTTTTTCAGGCGCTATTCCCTGTTTTTTAGCCACGGCTATATACATTGCAAGTAATATTGCGGCCGGCGCGTTGATAGTCATTGAAGTCGATACTTTATCCAGCGGTATGCCGTCGAATAAAATTTCCATATCGGCGAGCGTGTCGATGGCTACGCCGTCTTTTCCTATTTCGCCGCGCGATAAAGGGTTGTCTGAATCGAGGCCCATTAAAGTAGGCAGATGAAATGCGACCGACAGGCCCGTCTGGCCGTTTTTTAAAAGATATTTATAGCGCTCGTTCGATTGGCGCGCGGTGCCGAAACCGGCGAACTGCCGCATAGTCCATAATCTTTCGCGGTAAAGAGTGTTGTGTACTCCGCGGGTGAACGGATAATCGCCGGGTATGCCGAGTTTTTCAAAATAATCGAAACCTTCGATATCTAAAGGCGTGTAAAGCGGTTCAGGTTCGTAGGAAGACACCGACATGAATTTCTTCTGCCGGAGTTTCGATCCGTCCTTTTTTTTATTATAATCTGCTTTCCATTTATTAAAACTTTCTTTCATTTTTTCAATGTTATTCATAAGAGTTCTCCCGTTTTTTTTAAAACATTACCGGCATAATATTTTTTTATTAATATATTCCATTAATTGAATGCTTGCCCTGTGCGGACTCAGGCCGCCGTTTTTAACCTGCGTTTCTATATCGTCATAGCCGTGATGATGCGATATAATAAGGTTTATTTCATCTATTATTTTCGAATTTATAAGGTTTTTAAAGGCGCGGACGTTTCTTTCGGAGCGTTTTATAGAAAGCCAGCCGCTCGATTCGAGGTAGTCGCGATGCCGCTCCACGGCGGTTTTGACTTCTTTTATGCCGTCGCCCGTATTGGATCTGGTTAATATTATAGGAGTTTCGTATTTATCATTGAGCGGGTTCATCATAAGCATCGTCTGCAGTTCGCGCAGCGTGCGTTCTACGCCATCGCGGTCCGCCTTATTTATGACGAATATATTTCCTATCTCTAATATTCCGGCTTTCTGTGCCTGTATATCATCGCCGGTTCCAGGCATGGTTACCACTACCGTCGTGTCGCAGGCGCGCATTACGTCCACTTCGTTCTGTCCGGTACCGACGGTTTCAACTAATATGATCTCTTTTTTAAATGCGTCCATCACCCTGATAACATCCACCGCGGCTTCGGAAAGGCCGCCGAGGCTTCCGCGGCTGCTCAGTGAGCGAAAGTAAAATTTAGGGTTGAGTCCTATTTCGCCGATTCTTATGCGGTCTCCCAGAACGGCGCCGCCGGTAAACGGTGAAGACGGGTCCACCGCTATGACGGCTATATTTGCGTTCGATTCAAGAAAACCGGCGGCGAGTTTATTTATCAAAGTGCTTTTTCCCACGCCGGGCGGCCCGGTGATGCCGACCACGTAGGCCGAGCCGACATGGGGCTGTATGGCTTCTATATATTCTTCGTAACCCGGCCTGCGGTCTTCTACTATGGATATTATGCGGGCGCAAGCTCTTTTATCGCCCTTTAAAAACCGCCCTATGAGAGAGGCGTCGAATGACATTTATTCATTACCCTTTCTAACGTTGGTTTTAACGAAATCGACCGTATCGGCCGTCGGCGTTCCCGGTCCGAAAATTTCAGCGACGCCTATGCTTTTAAGATAAGTTACGTCGTCGTCGGGTATGATGCCGCCGCCGAATACCATGATATCTTCTATACTGTTATGTTTTAGAAGCTGCATTATCTCTGAAAAACAGTGGTTATGCGCGCCTGAAAGAATGGACACGCCGATAGCGTCAACGTCTTCTTCTATAGCGGCGTTTACTATCTGTTCGGGCGTCTGGCGCAGGCCCGTGTATATTACTTCAAAACCCGCGTCGCGGAATGCGCGCGCGACCACTTTAGCTCCCCGGTCGTGGCCGTCGAGGCCGGGTTTAGCTATCAATACCTTAATTTTTTCCGACATTTTAATCACCCGTTCATCTTTATTTATTGAATTTAATTATTACAAAAATCCGCAACTATTCTGTTTACTATTTACTATTTAAGCAGTTGAAGCATTTCAATTCGTCTTGCGGCGAAATCGTTTAAAGTTTTCGTTATTTTTTCTTTCTTTTTAATCGATTCATCGAATAAATAAGCTAATTTTTCGCGTACGAATAATTCGAAAGGAGCGAAATCAGGCTTTTCTCCGGCAGTTATCTGGTTGATGTGATCGCGCTTGAAGTAATAAGCCTCGAGATTTTCGACTAAATATCCCGGAACGTAAAAAATATTTTTCGCGTTCATAACGTCTTCATAAACTTCCATATCTATTTCTTCTTCACATACGCCGACGGCAGCTTTGAAATTAGCTTTGAAAAGATCCATAAAGCCGGAGGCGTTAGAAGACGAAGCGTAGATGAGCACTATGTCGAAGTTATTTTCTTCGGCGTTTAAAACCGATGGATCGCTAAATATTTTTATATCGGATAAATCGCTTAGAAGCCATGATATTTTATTATAATCAGCCGTGCTTCCGAAAAATCCTAATTTTAACTTATTAATTTCGCGGTTGTCGAATATCTTGGTGGATACTTCGCGTAAAGTATTTATCATGGCTATTTTTTTAATAACCGGAAGTATTTTGTCGTCGTTTATTATAACGCTCTGGTTTAATAAATTAGAAGTTTCCACTTTAATATAATCGAGCATGCTTTTATTTACATAAGCCGAAGATTTGATTATGAACCTGCCGTTAAGTTTATTGATATGGCGCGCGAGTGAACGAAAATATACTTCTTCATAGCCTTTTTCGGGCATGCCCTGCGCGATTATCTTCGCGCCGCCGTAATGGAGCCCTAAAAAAGCGTAAACATTGGTGAGTTTTTGAGATAAAAAGCAGGCGCAGGAGGCGGATTCTTTATAATTTGAAGCGGCTGGTACGAATGTGATATCGCCTAAAGCCGGGCCTAAAGCGGTGCTGTTGACGGCTATTATAGCTTTGAAGTTCGAATTTTTTTCGACGCAGAATTTAAGCTGTTCCGACCCGGTCTGTTTCATTATTGAAAACATGGACATAATCACATCTCCTTTTAACGGTAAATTTTAGGCGTTTCCGCGCCGTTTAGAACCCGCAGACAGCCTTCGGCGAGCGCGCGCATTTCATCTTCGCCGGGATGCAGTATAACCGGCGCTATAAAAGATACGCGTTCGGATATAAGTCCGGTTAATTCCTTTGAAAACGCCATACCGCCGGTTATTATGACGGCATCAACCTTTCCTTTCAATACGGCGGCCATTTCGGCTATAAATTTTGCCACCTGATAGGCCATTCCTTCAAATACCAGTTTAGCGGTCGGATTGTTCTGCGCGTATAATTCGCTCACTTCTTTGGCGGAATTAGTGTTAAGATATGCGTTAAAACCGCTTTTTCCGACAAGTTTGGCATAAAGTTCTTCTTTAGTTTTATATTTACCGGAAAATATTATATCCATTAAATCACCGGTCGGAAGCGCGCCTGCGCGCTCGGGTGTAAGCGGGCCTTCGTAAAGCGCGTTGGTGCCGTCTATTATTTTAGCGCATTCCAGCGCGGCTATGGATACGCCTCCGCCGAGGTGCGCCACTATTAAATTAATATCTTCGAATTTTTTGCCCATTTTTTCAGCCTCGCGCCGGGCGACCGCGCGTATATTTAGCGCGTGCAACATCGAGCGCCGTTTTATTTCAGGCATGCCGGTAAGTTTAGCCAGCGGGGTGAATTCGTCGATTACGGGCGGATCTACCACAAATGAAGGAAGGTTTAAATCCCATGAAATGCCGTAGGCTATGACCGCCGCTAAATTCGAGGCGTGTTTTCCAGAAACTCCGGCTATAAGGTCGTCTATCATGTGCTGATTGATGGTATAAACGCCGCCTTCGATCGGTTTCATAAGGCCGCCGCGCGCCACTATGGCTGATAGTAAATCCAGGTCGAATTTTTTATCGGCGATAGCTTTTAATATGGTTTTTTTCCGATATTCGTATTGTTCGTTAATATTTTTAAATTTTTCGAGATCTTTTTTATGGTGCGCGATATTTTGAACGAATAGCGGCTCTAAATTTTCGTAAACCGCTATTTTAGTGGAAGTCGAACCGGGATTGACCGCCAGAATATATTTTTTAACGATATTTTCGCTCATTTCAACCTCCGCTTTTTAACTGACCGCAAAATTGCCGGTAAATATCTTTTTAAGTTTATGTACTACCAGAAGCCTGTCTATAGCTGTTTTTTGAGCTATTTCACAGGGCGTTTCGCCCGTTTCACGGGATTTTACCAATATTTCACTCATAACGTCGCTGATTTGCTCAATATGGTTTTTAATATGATCGTCGTCATGGCCGAATATTTCACAAAAAGCCACCACGGCTTCAGCCGCGTTCATCACTATTCCAGGCGCGTATAAAATGCCATTTTTATGCATTAATTCGGAAATATCGTCGGAAGCCAGTTGCAATTTAGCCATGCCGGCGACTATTTTGCATCTTTTTTCGGTTATATATTTTTCGGTGACCATTCCGATTCCGGAACATGGAACGAAAATATCGACGGTAATATCTTCATATTCGTCGGGGCGCACGATTTGAATTGAACTGATTTCGTCTTTTAAACGCTTGACATTGTCATAATATTTATCGGTGACTATAATTTCGGCGCCTTCATTTGAAAGCATTTTAACTAATTGAATGGCGGCGGGCGTGAGGTCCTGAACTAATATTCTTTTTTTCTCAAGCACGGCGCTCGCAAAAACTTCGTTCGCGCAGGCTTTAATTCCGCAAAGCGCGCCGTAGGCGATAAAATAAGAAGGCCCGTCGCTGCCGTAAAATTCGGGCTGGCCTATAACGTTGGGAAATTCTTTAGATATAAACATTATATCTTTTTGCTTAAAACCGGAATCGGGCATTGTGCAGAAGCGGTTTCCGAATGAGCGCAGAAAACGGCCGTAGGCGCGAAGATAACCTTCGCCTTTTTCCTCCCCTGTTTCGTCGCTTATTAATATGCTCGAGGCGCCGCCGAGATCGCAATTTAAAATAGAGGCCGACATCGTCGAGTTTCTGGCTAATTTAAGCGCATCAAGAATGGCGGCGTCTTCGAAAAAATAATCAGCGAGTCTGGTAACGCCGAAGGCGGTGCCCAGGTTTGAGTTATGTATCGAAACGATCGCTCTAAGATCGAATTCAGGTTCATAAAACAGGTTAAGTTCTTCATGTCCGTATTTTTGCATTTCTTCGAAAATATCCATTAAAACTTACCTCGCTTATATTTTTATTGCCCCTTGAATATGCAATTGGGGCGCTTTATCGCGCCCCGTTGGTTAAGAGTTTATTTTGATTCGATTATTTCATTATCAGCGATGCGATTACATGCCTTTGTATTTCGGAGGTGCCTTCGTATATTTCGGTTATACGGGCGTCGCGGTAATATCTTTCGACGTCGTATTCTTTCATGTAGCCGTAGCCGCCCATTATCTGCATAGCCTGATGGGTTACGAAAGTGGCCATTTCAGACGAAAAAACTTTAGCCATCGACGCTTCTTTTACGAAAGGCCTGTTATTATCTTTGAGGTAGGCCGCGTGATATACCAGCCATTTAGTGGCTTCGATGCGCGTGGCCATTTCGGCGAATTTAAACTGGATAGCCTGTAGCTTGGTGATAGGCGAACCCCACTGCACTCTCGTTTTTGAATATTGAAGCGCTTTTTCGTAAGCGGCCTGGGCTATTCCGAGCGACTGCGCGCCGACGCCTATGCGGCCGGTGTCCAGAGCCTGCATTGCGTATATGAATCCGTAGCCTTTTTTGCCGATAAGGTTATCTTTAGGGACTTTTACGTTATCTAAAATAAGTTCGGTCGTGTCGGAAGCTCTTATGCCGAGTTTTTTTTCGATGGTGCCGACGCCGAATCCTGGAAAACTCTTTTCGACGACGAAAGCGCTCATGCCGCGCGCGCCTTTATTTTTATCGGTCATCGCTATTATGGTGAATGTTTCAGCGGTCGAACCGTTGGTTATGAATGTTTTACGGCCGTTTAAAAGCCAGTGATCGCCTTTGTCTTCGGCGGTAGTGGTCATGCCGGTGAAATCCGAACCGGCGCCGGCTTCGGTAAGGCCGAAGGCGCAAAGTTTTTCGCCGGAAGCTATCTGCGGCAGATATTTCTTTTTAAGTTCTTCGGAGCCGTGGTTTACCAGAGTAGATACGCCGAGCGAATTTTGAACGGCGAGTATAACGCCGCAGGACGCGTCGGCTTTAGATATTTCTTCTATTACTAAAGTTACGGTGGTCGCGTCGAAATCCATGCCGCCGTACTGTTCGGGTATCATCATTCCCAGAAAATTAAGCTCGGCCATTTTTTTGATGACCGGCCACGGAAATTTAGCCTCTTCATCATACTTAGCCGCTGTCGGAGCTATTTCGTTTTGCGCGAATTCACGCGCCATATCACGGATTTGAATTTGATCTTCGTTAAATTCGAAATTCAATTTCAATTTCTCCTTTCAATGTTTTATAATATGCATAAAAGCAAAAAAACTGAAAGTATTTTATCATAGAATATATAATGGTGTCAATATTATTTTTTATCTATGACTTTTTATTCATACTGTAAACATGAAAGCTTTCATACATGAATGAACGGTCGATCGCGTGAAGTTCGGCGGCGAGTTCCGGCTCGGCTTTCAGTATTTTTAAATTACTTTCATCGAGGCTGCGCGGTTTTGCCAGAGTGTAGCGGTAGCAAAGGCGCGACGCCGGTTTTGCCAGTTGTATGAATTCGCGCATTACATGGTTGAAAATATCGTCTTCCATCCATTCGAATATATTGGATAAATTGAATTTATTAAAACTTTCAGGCCCGAACTTGGCGAGAACATCGGTTGATATTCCCTGAAAAACTTCGATTTTATCTATATTATTTTTAAGTTTATCGAAGTTTTCGCTTAAAAGATAAGGCGGAAGGCATTTAGGCGATAAAAATTTTCCGAGCAGTATCAGTGAAAAAAAGTAATTTGTGCGGTTATCGATATTTTTCATGGCGCGGTCCACTTTACGATTGAGGTTTTTATCGAATTCCTTTTCTTCGACGTATCTGAACGAATGCGCGCCTTTAACTAAACTTAATATTGTTCTGTTTAAAAACAACCAGTTTAATAAATGCCAGCGCTTGAAATTTATGCTTTCATATATTTTGCGTTGAATGCCGATATCGGGGCAGAAAAAAATCTTTTTGATCGATTCGTATTTAGAACCGTATAACATCATTAAAATTTTGCGGTATAACTTGAAGAATTTTTCCACCTTGCCGCAAGTTATAAGGCCTGATTTTATTATGTCGTGATTTTCGTCCCAGAAATTTTTAGCTTCACTGGATAGATTCGGCCTCAGTCTGTCGTATAATTCAAGGCGGTAGTCAGAACTGAATTTTGAAGGTTTATTATAAAACTCGACGCCGAGGGCTTCTAAAAATTCTTCATATTCAAATGATTTAACGGCGGCTATCTTATATTCAAGAAGATAATTCTGTGTAGGATTAGCGTCTATCGAAACTACTTTTTGCGGGCCTTCGATAAGCAGATTAAGCGAGTTGCAGCCGCCCGAGGTTATCGACAGCACGCAGTCGCCGGCTTCTATTAAAAGCGCGCGCCTGTTTAATTCGGGGTCTTCCCATACGTTGCTGTAAACAATGGAACTTTTTATCGCCATAAAATCACTTCTCCTTTTAGTCTTTATCTTCTATAGTTATTTTAATTTCAGGCAGTTTTCTATCAATTCTGAAAGTGTCGGATAAATAACCTATCATTGAAGGCAGCAGGAATAATTCGCCTAAAAACGCGAAAATCATGGTAAGCGCTATCAGCAGGCCGAAATACATAACCGATTTGATGCTAGCCAAGCCCAGCACTGAAAAGCCCAGGCATAAAATAAGCGAGGTTACTATTACCGCGGGTCCCTCGTCGGAAAGACATTCTTTAATGGCTTCGATCGGTTTAAGCCCGCGCCCGAGATATATATAGTAATGAAATAGCTCATGTATAGTGTCATCTACGGCTATACCGAGCGTTATGGAGGCGATGGTGACGGTGGCTATATCTAAACGGATATCGAATATGCCCATAAAGCCGAGCGTCATTATAACCGGCACCACGTTAGGCCCGAGTCCCCATAATAAAGCTGAAAATCGCATGAATAAAAGGCCGATTACGATGAAAATATAAACTAACGCCGTACCGAAACTTACGGCCTGGCTCCATGTTATATATTCTAAAAGCCTCACGTATAAAGGAACATAACCGCCGAACTGTATTTCGGTTGTTGTATTTTCAAAATTTTTAGAAAGAATGGCGCTCACTTTATCTTCTATTTTTTTCATATTAGCCGCGCTTACCATGGGTATTCTGATCGTGAGCCTGGCTTCGCTGAATTTTTTATCGACCATATAAACCAGATCGTTATCAGGATCGCTTTCATATAACATCATAAGTTGTTTTATCTGGAGTTTATTATCGGATATGCGGTATGATTCTTCTTTTCCGTCGGTCCATATCTGGTTTAAGCGCATTAAAACGTCGGTTATAGAAGCGCATTTGGAAGTTTCGGGAAGAGTTTCTATCTCTTTTTGAGAATTAAGAAGCCTGTTTAAAAAATCGGGTTCGAGTATTGCGTCTTCGTGTTTAGTTTTAAATCTGATTTCGAGCGGAAGATAATTGCCGTAAGTGTTTTCTATGAAATCGCTGTCCATTCTCACGGAATTAGACGGTTGCAAAAAACCCATTGAATAGGTATCGACGTCGAGAAATTTAACTCCGTAGAAACTTATGGCGATAACCGCCATGAAAGCGAAAAAAACCGGTTTACGGTACGGTATTACAAAATCGAGAATTCTTTTGTTGAGTTTTTCGAAAGGCCTTTCGAGTTTTATAGTGGTAGTCGGTTTAATTAAACCGAGCATATAAGGGACGCTGGCCCACACGATGACATACTCAGCCATAGCCGAATATGCGGCGAATGCGCCGAAGGTCCTTAAAACGGCTATGGGCGTTAAAATAATAGAAGCGAAGCCTATGCATTCGGTTAATGAAGTAAAAAGGCTCGGGGCGAGTATATCTTTAATTACCATGACGAGGCCTTTTTCTTTGTCGTCGGTTATATCTTTTAAATGCATGCAGTACCTGTTGAATATGTGATTGACGTCGGCTATGCATAATATCATAATAAGCGTGGGCAGAACTATAGTCACCATATTAAAATTCTGGTGGAAAAAGCCGTATACGTTTAAAAACGCGAGTCCCGAAAGCACCATTACGACGAAGGTTATTGCCACAAGATGCCTCGAGCGGAATAAAAAATAAAGGGTTATTAAAAGGATGATATATGAAAGCGAAGTGAAAATTCCGCTGTCGTGGAGGCTGAGCCGGTTGAGTTCGTCGTACATTACGCCCATGCCGGCTATTTTATAGCTGAATTTATATTTATCCAGCTTTTCTTTTACGAACGCTATCATTTCAGGCCGTTTAGTGTCCATTTCTTTAGAGGCCACGGGTTCTATTATTAAAACGGCCTGTCTTAAATTTTTATCGGCTAATAATTTCGGCCACAGCTTGTTTTCGCCGAACCTTTTTTTTACTTCAACCGCGTTTATGGCATTTTCGTCAGTCGTTTCATAAAGGTCCTCCACGATCATATCCTGCTCGCCCTGAAGGCCGATGTAAGGCGCTGAGCCTATGCCGAGAACTCTTCTTACGTCGGTGTTTTCTTCCACTTCGAGCGAAAACGACCTTAATTTGCTTAAAAAACCGGGTTCGAATATTTTATCGTCGCCGCCGGAATCCGCCATAGCTATTATTACTTCGTCATTTCCGTATATGTCTTTAAATTCGTTATAAGCCTGAAGCGTAACATCGTTATCCAGAAACCACAGTTCGATACTGTTATCGATTTTTATATTTTTGATAAATACGGTTCCCGCGAGCGCTACGGCTATGAATGAATAAAATAAAACGGCCCTGTATCTTACAAGAAAAACCGCGAAACTGTGAACTAAATCGAATCCGGCTTTTTTAACGGCGGGGCCGTGATTAACGTTGTTACCGTCGTTATTATTACCGCCGCCGTTATGTTTTTGGTTTTCATTTTTTAATTCGTTATTATCGTTATTTAACATAAGACCTCTTTATTCACTGACATTTCTTAATATTCTGATAGTTCCCTTCGCGCCGTCCATTTCGATTTCGTCGCCGGTTTTAAGTTTTTTAGTTATATTACTAATGCCGACTATCGCAGGCAGGCCGAGTTCGCGCGCGACTATCGCCGAATGTGAAAGAATGCTTCCGCGTTCGATTAAAAGGCCTGAAGCCGAAGGATAAAGCGGCACCCAGCCCGGATCGGTGCGGCCGGCCACGAGAATTTCGCCGTTAAGCGACATATCGTCGGAGGGATTCAATATTACCTTTACTTTCCCGCGTACGATGCCGGGGCAGCAGCTTAAACCTTTCATAAGGTCGGGATCGGTATTTTCTTCGATCGGCGCATCCGACGGCGCTTCGATATTCAGATCGTTGCAGTAAACCGGGCCGAAAGTTTCGATTCTGTCGGGCAGGTCTTCGCCTTTTTCATATTCGGCGTATTCTTTTTTGCGCAGATTGATAAGTTCTCTTAAATTTTGAATGGTGGCGGTTCCGGCGACGTAAGAAAATATTTCATCTTTAGTTAAATAAAAAACGTCGTCGGCGTGGTCGATTACTTTAAAATCAACCAGTCTGTGGCCTATTCCGACAAATATACGGCGGGCGAGTCCGAACATTTTCGTGCGCGCGAAGCGCTGGTATTCACGGAACGCGACGGCCCTTTTAGTGTTATTGACGATAAAATTAAAAACGGCGAGTTTGCTTATAACGCCGAAGAAGCGTTTGCCGGATAATTTTTCAGCGACCTGCCGTTCCGCTTTTTCGCGAAGCTCTTTTTCGTGGCTCGAAGCGCCTTCGTTTTCAGGCAGAGTGCAGGCCGTATAATTTTTAAGTATGCTGAATACGAACTGCGGTTTATCCATTAAAGGCGGAACTTCGAGTTTAAGTTCGTTCATCGAGCGGTAGCCGAACTCTTCGAGATATAGCGATATCATATCGCAAAGTTTTTTATAATTTTCGCTGTAATCGGCGCTCGGCGCGTAAAAGAAAAGATCGGTCAGCTTATCTTCATTAGAATTTTTGAATATATCGATGAGCGCTTCGTCAGTTTTAATGAAACGCGCTATCTGCTGAAGTTTTTTAAGAGGCAGCGTGCTTTCCACGTCGCCCTGCCCGGCTACCAGCTCGTTTTGAAGCGAGCTTCCGTCCTGATTAAGGCCCCATTTATCGATTAACATCCGCAGAATACCGTAGAATATCATGGCCATAAAATCATTTACTATAGGCGCTTTCCAGTTTCTTAAAACGCCGTTTTCAAGTTCGTAATATACTCCCACCAGATCGTGCGCCTCGGCCGAGTTGAACTTATATTTCTGGTATTTATCGAACATATCCTGATATATTTTCATAAATTTATCGACTTTATCTTCGATTGTAAAAAACTGCCAGGCGAGGTTGGCGCCCGACCATAAAAGACGCGGCAGCTCGACGAAGTATTTATGGAAGAAACCGCCTTTGGTTTCGGTATCCGGCGTGAAATCGATCTTTGATTTAACGCCCATCATCTGTTCCATAAACCGCCTGTTATAATGATAGCCCGGCAGAACCGATATGAGTCGGCACCAGTTTTTGATATTGTAATAAACTCTGCCGTTCAATAAACCCAGCATATTAGCGAAGTAAAAATCGTTGTTTATGATTTTTTCGCGCGGCACTTTCAATACCTCGCAGAATTGAACGTAAACCATGTGATATGCGTTCAACGCGAAGGAAAAAGTGAGGGGCGAGGTTATGCCTGAATAGCTTTCTACTATATTAGAATTATCCCATATAGTTTTATATTCGTTTTTAGAAGGCGATAATTTGGTGAGCGTGGTTATCGGACGCGTTTGCAATATATAAATTTTACGCGGATTGTCGATATCGACGCTCCATTCGATATCCTGCGGCACTCCATTATTAGCGTTTTCTATTTTGCGGCAGATGGCGGCTATGGCTAAAACCTGCTGATCGCTCAAGCACTGTGTTTCGCAAAATTCCGTTCCGACTGTTTCTTTTTTTGTGCCATAGCCTTTTTCAGAGTCAAATACCACTTTTTCTTTTTTTGAAACTATTTCTTTTCTATCGATAGTAATAATATCAGATTTTTTGCATATATACTGGTCGGAGTCGAGTTCGCCCGATACTAAACCTTCACCGAGGCCGTAAGCCGCGCTTATAAGCATTTCGTCATGGACCTGAGTTATCGGATTTACCGTAAAGGCGACGCCCGATACCGAGCCGTTCACCATTTTTTGTATGACCACGGCCACTTTAACGTCGCGCTGGGATATTTTTTTCATATCGCGGTACGCCACGGCGCGGTCGGAATATCCTGAAGCCCAGCATGCAGCGATCGCTTCTATAATTTCGGAGTCTGTTTTTCTGAATAAAAAACTGTCGAGCTGTCCGGCGTATGAAAAGTCTTTAGAATCTTCGGTGGTGGCGCTCGATCTGACGGATAAATAACAGTTGACTCCGATATTTTCTCTTACCGCTTTTATTATTTCGGCCGCCAGCGTTTTATTTATATTATCCGCTTTAAAAAGCGAGCGCACTTCTGATGCGCTTTTAGCTATAGCAGCCGGCGTTTCGGTTCTTAGATTATCGAGCGCTTTATTGAATTCGGTTTCCATCGATTTGATAAAACCGTTGAAACACGCCGTGGAAAGCGCTATAAAAGGAGGAACTCCGCAACCTGACGCCGCGAGTTTAAAAAGATTCATAGCCTTGCCGCCGACGGCGTTTACATCATTGGCCCATTTCGGGTTTTTAAAAGTGACTATATTGTTCAAAGCCGGCCTCCGTATATATTTATTATTTAATATTAGCTGCTATTTGAAATTTTATTTAATTTTGTCAAATGTGAGGATGATTAAACATGATAAATAAGTTATATTTTAACATAATTTAAGCGATTTTAATATAAATTTATTTAATCGTGAATCAAATTAAAAAAAAATAAGTCCGCATATCGTTATAGCCAGATGATAGGCCACTAAATAAAATGAAACGGCGCCCCTGTAGAATTTGGCGTTAAAATCCGAAGGCTTGCGGCTGTAAACCATTCCGGCGCAAATAACCGTGAAGGATATAAGCGCGGCGCTTAATAACATGGGCAAAAAATTTATTATTTTATCGCCGGCCGCCTGATTTATTTTACCTGCTGAAAGATAAAGCATCAAAAAAGCGAAAAATATATTTACCGATAGCAGCGCGAAGGCGCCGAACGGCGAAAGCCTGAGCGAGTAAGAATCTACTCCGTCCCGTTCTTCTTTTATAGAAAAAGTTTTTCGGCCGAATTCAAAAACGTTGAATACGAACCAGTTGCCGAGCGCCACGCACAGGTAGGCCGTCGGGATCGCCGTAATATCGGCGTTATTTAATATCGAATATATTAAAAGCCCGAGCATCGAAGCTGAAAAAGTATGAGTGGCGGCGTATAATTCCATTTTAGGCCGCATCCAATCGCCTATGAAAAATTCCTGGCGCATTATTAAAGTAAAAGCTAAAACGAGCGCGTAGGTGGAAAAAATTTTAAACCCGAGAGCCGCTGAAAGGGCGATCTCGGCTATCACGCATATTAAAATACCCGCTCCGAATTCATTGATGGTTAAAACGCCGCGTGGAAGAGGGCGTTCTTTATTGACCAGCCTGTCGGTTTCGTAGTCTTTTATATCGTCGAAAAGGCGCATGTGAAAAAAAACGAGCCATACGAGCATAAAGCCGCCGAATAAATAAAGCGGGCGCGCGCTTATAGAAAAAGGGCTTACGGCATAAGCCATGGCGGCATTCGCCGAGGCGAAGGCGAATATCATAATTGTATGGCTTAAAGGCTCGAAGCGTTCTTTAACGAAAGTGAACCATCTTGAAATTAAATTCATAAATTATCATTCCTGACTTTTATAAAATACCAGCGTCATATATAGGCTTAATTAATAAACTTACTAAACTTTCTACTCATAAACTATTATTTACCACTTATAATTGACGTAATCGCCAATTTTAGGAGGATGGATTTCGTGGAGTTCGGTATTAGGACGGAATTCTATTAAAGAAGAGGCGTCTTCATGTTTTAAAACGGTCGCGTGTCCTTTAAGCAACGGTTTTTTTCCTCGCGAATAAACGTTAAAAACGTCGCCTGTGTTCGCGTGGTGATCAAAACCTATATTGATGTAGATATCGCTGGTATTTCTAACTTCTACTATATTTCCTACTAAAAACATTTTATACCATTCAAAATAAGCGTAAACGAAAGATTGTAAGGAAATTAAAATGGTAGCGAGAGCGAAAACTAATTGCATCGCGGGAAAAACATATGTATTAAGGCTGTTTACAAATGGCGTATATCCGAAAATTTGTGAAAGATTAATATTTGTGACCGTCCATTGATTTATAGCTCCCCTGTTTATATACATAAAGTAAAAAGCGTACTGAATGGCGAAACGAACAATGGCTTTTGGAAACCTTCTGGCTAAAAGAAGTCCGAGCCCCCAGGCGGGGATAGATACCAGGCCCATCAGCAGAGGAAAAAAATAATTGGTTGGAGCGGCCCGCATGGTTTCAACGAAGAGGTCTCTGTAATCGCCCTCTGTTTCGAGTTTTAACATGTCTTCCCGCGCTTTTTTTTCGCGTTCGGCCGCATTTTCCGCTGCCGCCCTGCTTCGCTCAACTTCTTCCTGTTCGATTATAGCCGTGTAAAGGTCTTTTTGCGGAAGCTCGTTCATTATTTTTTTGTAATCGACGCCTGCTTTAGCCGATATGTTTTTAATTAATTCAAAAACTTTAGCCGGCGCGTAACCCCCGCATTTTGGAAGCTCGTCGGCCGCTTCGTCTAAATTATCGTTTTGCACATAGGCGCATGAAAGGTAATAATGTCCTTTTTCCGATAAATCTGCGCCCTGGCTATCTTTAAGCGTTTCACGCAGAGTGATTATAGCTTTGGGTATATTATTCTGATTGTAAAACGAAATTCCTTCTTCGATTTTAGCGTCGATTTCTGGATTACTCAATTTATTTCACTCCATTTAAATTAATAGTAATATTAGTATTTATTGATATACTTTGTTTGCCGTAATTTTTTTAAGACGACGGGCGCGCGCGCAGTTTAGCCCACTGTCTTAGATAATCTATTTTTTCGCGCATGGTTTGCGAGAGCGGAACAGTTTCCTGCAAGGCTTTAGCTATATCCGAAGTCTGGATATCGCGGTTTTCGTAAAAAGCGTCGTACATCGATGAAATTATAGCCTGTTCGATTTCCGCGCCTGAAAAGCCTTCGCTGAGGCTTACCAACTCGCCTATATGATAGGCGGCCGGGTCGCGTTTGCGTTTGGATATGTGTATATTGAATATGGCGGCGCGTTCCGATTCGGTCGGCAGGTCCACGAAAAATATCTCGTCGAAGCGGCCTTTTCTTAATAATTCGGGCGGCAGATTTTCGATGGAATTAGCCGTGGCTATAACGAAAACCGGCGCCGTTTTTTCCTGGAGCCAGGTTATAAACGAGCCGAATATGCGCGTTGAAAGCCCGGAATCACCCGAACTGCCGCCGCCCGCTCCCGCGAAAGCTTTTTCAATTTCGTCGAGCCATAAAATAGTCGGAGATAGCGCTTCGGCCACCCTGAGGGCTTTTCTGAGGTTTTCTTCGGATTCGCCGACATATTTTCCGAAAATATTTCCGACGTCGAATCTTAATAAAGGCAGCCGCCACAGCGAGGCTATACATTTTGAAACTAAACTTTTTCCGCAGCCCTGAACGCCCAGTAAAAGGAGGCCTTTAGGTTCAGGCAAGCCGTATTGGCGGGCTTTTTCAGAAAAAGCGCCCGCGCGTTTTTTGAGCCATGTTTTAAGGCCGTTCAACCCGCCTACGTTCGAAAAGTCTTCGTGGACTTCGAAATATTCAAGCATTCCGGCTTTTCTTATGATCTGCTTTTTTTCGGAAATAATTAAGCCCAGGTCTTTTTCGTCGAACTGCCTGTCGTTGACTATAGCTTTGGCGAAAACGTTCTCTACTTCGCCGGCGGTCATTCCGAGGCACGCTTTTATCATCTTTTCCTTAAGGATTTCGTCTATATCGAATTTAAGGTTATAATGCTTTTCAACGTTAGCAAGAGTGCGTTCCAGGATTTCTTTTATGTCTTTATAATCAGGCAGAGGAAAATCCATTATTACGATATCTTTTTCGAGTTCGCGCGGAATGTGAAGCACCGATGATAAAATGAATAAAGTTTTAAAAGAGCCTCTGAGGGCTAAAAGCGTATCGCGCAGTTTCCGCCTTACCTGGAGAGGATTTTCAAGATACTGCTGAAAAGGGTCTTCCATATAGTAATGAAAATCTTTCAATACGAAAAAGGCGCGGTCTTTGAACTCGATGATCTGCTCGAGCGCGTTTACTGGATTGGTGGTATCTTTGATAGCGGCGTTTCTTGTTATCGAATAAATGCCCTGAGTAGCCGACCAGATAAACAACTCTTTTTTTGACGCCTGCGCGAGTTTGGAAAGAGCTGTAATTACGCGTTCCTCTTCGAAGGATACTAAATAAAGAAGTGGATAGCGCGATTTAACGAATATATCTATATCTTCGAGTATTTTCATATATCACCACATTATTAATTAATGCTTTATTATTAAATTAATTATTATAATTCTATAAATTTTTCGAAATCATTGTTATTTTTATTATTTAAGCCGTTCGCGCCGTCTGCGCCTCCGTTTTTGAAATTTATATTTGAATCGAGTTCTATAAATCCGGCAAAGTCTTTTGATTTTTCTTCAACTGTTTTGCGTTCGCAGATTTTATACATTGATATAAGGCTTGAATCGGATAAAGTAAGTATTTGTTCGGCGCCCTCGCTCAGATAAATTTCTGAGACGCACGAAAGCGGCCTGTCATAGAATACCGTATTTCCGTTTGAATCTAAAACGTAGATATACCCGTCGCTGCAGCCTACGGCGAAGTATTTGCCGTCTTCGGATATGTCGGTGCATATAACGGGGCTTTTGAGTTCGTAGTTAAATAATACTTTCTGTTCGCTGTGAAGGCATAGAACTTTATTATCGCTCGAACCGGCAAAAATTATCTTGCCGTCGCGCGACATTGAAACGGAGCTTAATTTATCTTTTATGCAGAACTGCCATAGAACGCTTCCGTACGCGTTCATATAATAAACGTCGCCGGCTTCGGTGACTATGGTAAAGTTATTGGATAATTCGGGAACGTAAATTGAAGAGACGGCTCCCTTTGAATCTATAACGCCTTTATATTTTGGAACGGCGTTATAATCGGCTATAACTATTTTATTGCCTTCGTAGCATATTATAAAACTTTTATTTATTTGAGACAGCGCGCCGGTTATGATAGGCGTCTGGATATTTTTATGCCATAATTTAGTGCCGTCGGAGGCGATGCGTGATACGCCGTTATTTCCAAAAGCGAAAATTTCACGGGTGGAATTATCCATAAAGGCGCATATCAGTGGCGCATTTAAATTAGTCGAGCGGATAATTTTACCTTCGGCGGCGTTTATCACCGAGATTTCGCCGCGCCGGGAGGCGGTAACTGCGTTTTTTGAATCGAATGAAAGAAAGACCGAACTGAGCGGTTCGTTGAAATTAACCTTCCATAGTAGTTGGCAGGATAATTTGCGGGAAGATAAGCCTGATTTATTTTGCTGGCTGTTTGATAAAAAATCGTTCAATCGCGCACCGTTAATTAAATAAATATTTCATTTTTATAATATAGCATAAAAATTATGCTATAGGATATTTTTGCTTTAACTTTATTTTTTTTCGATTTTAACTTCTTTAGTTTCCGCCGCTGTTTCCGATTCCGTTTTTTTATTTTCACCGGAACTGAAATGCTTTTGAATTTCAGCGTTTAAATGTTGTTTTTCGCTTATTTTTTTATGCGGAAGCGCTTTATGTTTTTTAAATTCTTTAACTATTTTTTCCGATAATTTTCCGCCTCCGATTATTCTGGCTTCTTCAGTTTCGCTGAGAATAACTTCGAGTGTGGCGCCGGCTTTTTTATTAACGCCAGCTTCTTTAGTTCCGTCTTTTAATGAAGCGTCGGCGGCGGATTTTACGCCATTTTCCGAGTTTTTAACGCTTACTTCGATAACTTCTACCGGAACGGTTTCAGCGGTTTCAACCTGTATCTCACGGGTGAATTTAGCTATCAGCCAGTCTTCTTCGGTCGAGGAGCCGGCCATCGATTTAATATCGGCTTCTATTGAATTTAAATTGTCAGGTATTAATTTTTTCTGGCTTCCCTTCTGCGCCTGATACTTACCCCTGATTTTCTCTATCTCTCCTATTTTTTCAGTATCGGTGTTGATGACTGGTTCAGACGGCTCGATATCCGATTCACCGAGCATATCAAGTAGTTTATCGTCGTCTAAGTTTAAAAGGCCTTCTGCGCCAGTGCCTTTGGGTGAGTTTTCCGCCGCGTTTTTTTTACTTTCGTTAATATCGTTTTCATTATCGTCCTGCTCATCCATTTTGAGCGCTTCGTCTTCTATTTCTTTTTTGGCGGTTTTAGCCGTGCCGGTTTCCGTCTTAATTTCCATGCCGGTTTTATCGTCCTGCGCTTTTACGGGTGTCGCCGCAGTTTTTATTTCTTTGCTGTCATTAACTTCCGCAGTTTTTTGAGTTTCTTCGACTGTTTCTTCTGGTTCCGGTTCTTTTTCAGCCGGTTCATTTTCCGTCTTTTTTTCGGCTACCAAAGAATTTATCGGGCTTTTATAATATTTAAGTATCTGATCGCGTGGTATTTCAAGTTCACCGTAGCTGGTGCGGATTTTAATAACTTTAATTCCGGTGTCTGATAATGATTTTTCATCCGTGGTGGCTGTTATGTTAGTGCCGTTTTTAAGTATGAACATATATTCAATGTCGTCCTGAGCGGCGGCCGGATAAAAATTAAAGCAAAATATGCACGCGGCCGAAATTAAGACCGCGGCCGGGGTATATGAATATATATTTTTTTTACAGCAATCGGCGTTATATTTAAGCATATGCAGATAATCATTCACTTTCATAAAATAAAAATTAATTGTGTTTTATTCTGAAGAATAATCCTGGACCGGTTCGTCAGCCGGCGGCATTTCATCGGCCGGCGGAGCTTCTTCGGGTGGATCAGCCGGTGGATTGTCTTCGGGTGGAGGGTTATCATCAGCCGGCGGCATTTCGTCGGCGGTCGGAGTTTCTTCAGGCGGATCAGCGGGCGGTTCATCATTTGCCGGCGGCATTTCATCAGCCGGTGGAGCCTCGGCCGGAGGATTATCAGTTGGCGGAGCCTCTTCGGGCGAATCGGCCGGCGGCGTATCGTTTGGCGGCGTATCGACGGGTGCATCGTTAGCCGGAGCAGGCTGAATGCTGCTTATTTTTTCTTCGTTACCCTTAAGCTGTTCTTCCATTTTTTGTATTTCTTCGAGCTTGGCGTCGTAACTTTCTTTAGCCTGGCGAAATTTTCTGCGCTGGTCGCCTTCATAGCTTATCGTCGAACCTGAATCGTCTTTTGTTTTACGCTTTTTGCTGTTCATTTCCTGTTCGAGATCGGCGAGTTCTTTTTTTGAAAGTTCGATTTTTTCTTTAATTTCGGTATTTTCCTGCTCCATTTTAACGCGCTCTTCTTCGGCGGCCTGAGCGGCAGGATCAGCCTGCTGAGAGGGGTTTTGAGCATCGGGATTATTGGCGGGATCTTCCACATTATTTTCCGCGGTATCAACCGGCGGCACTTCTTCAGTTGGATCGACCGGCGGCACCTCTTCAACCGGCGGATCAGCCGGTGGATTATCATCAACTGGCGGCGCCTCTTCAGGCGGCGGCGCTTCACCCATGTCGTCCTGAGCATAAGCTGTTGCGCCGTTAATATTTAAAATACCGGCGCATAAATTAATATCGTTAATGAATAAGGTAGCTGAAAATATTAATACGAATATAAATAAATTTTTAAATTTCACCACGACACACCTCCGCTGATACGGCAGCTTAATTAAATTTGAAAAGCCGCCCTTTTTATATAATAATTTAAGTTAGTCATGCTAACGATTAAAATTAGCCGAAAATTAACTTAAAACAATGTAACATAAACATAGTCCCATATAATTATACTACATTTTTCTAAATTTTTCCAGTAATATTATCACATATTATCACATAAAACCATTATATAAAACCTTCTATTTTTTCTTTTTTTTGAAGGGAGGGAGAAAAGGTTAGCAACCCTTTCTCCCTCCCCATGCCCCACCCTCAATCTGCAAATTGCCTGACGCTTTATTGCTAGTTTATCGATAGCTTTTTCTTTCGTGGCTTTAATTTCGTTTTCTTTTTTGTTTTTTGCCTTTTACTTATTTTTATGCCAGCCTGCTTGTTTGCAGTCGCGCGCATGCGCGCGACTGCGTAGCAAGTGCGCACTACCGCGACTATGCCTTATGGCTCACGGGAAAAACTAATATAAATCGAGTCTATAAGAAAATAACAAATTAAGTCAAAACGAATTTATTTAATTAATATAATTAGCGAGTTTTATATAATTTTCGGTGATACAATAAAAGTTGTTATGCTTTAAAGCATTACCGCGAGCCGAAATATTAAGTTCCGGTGGCGCGTAAATAGTACGCCTTCGCGCGCGCAAAGCGTGCGCGGAGGCAAAACTGACAAACGACATGAAAGAGGTTTATGGCAGGAAAAGAAAAAAAAGAATTTTGTAAAGGATTTCCAGGCATGACAGAACAAATGTCGACTGTCCAAAAATATTTTGGGAGAGTAAAGGGGGCTATGGGGGAAAAGAGAGGGCCTTCGGTCCTTTCTTTTCCCCCATCCCGGCCTTAGTAGAGCGATCCTTCAGTTTTGTAAACGACAGCAGTATTTAATTCAAGTTTTTCCTGGTATTAATATGTAATCGTTAGTAGCGTGAAAAAAAATTATATTTTTTTATTTTACTTCCGATATAAAGATTATGAAAAACCGTAATTATATTTTTTTATCAATATTTATAGTTAATATTTTTATTATATTTCAAAGTTTCGCTCCGTTATTATGTGCTTTTGCGCAGACTGGCGAAGCCGAACAGAGAGAACTTCAGGCGCAAAAATTATCCGAGGTCGTTGTTCAAATTGAAGAGCCAAACTCACCGCATGAAGTTATCGATCATAACGCCCGTCTTCCTTTTGTTATTAAAACAAAGCCGCTCGATGCTGAAACCGACGTTGCGCTTAACAGTCAGATTAAGGTAATGTTTAGCAAACCCATGGATTATCTTAGTATTAACCTGTCTTCTATAATGGTAATGGATGAAGTCGGTTCGGTTATAGAAGGCACTTTAAGTTATGACTCATCGTCTTACACCGCGACTTTTTCGCCGCGTACGATGTTTTCAAAAAACACGCTGTATAGTCTTTTCATACCTTCGTATCTTATCAAAGACACTGAAGGAAATCCGCTTGATCGAAACGTGACCTTATCATTTAGAACGGAGAGTAAAACAGAAGTTACTAAAATATATGAAAACCGAAAATCGCCAAAAGTGATTAAAAACTATCCTGATGTCAATGCTACCGATGTGTCTCTGGATACTTATGTAATAGTCGATTTTAATCTGGCTTTATTAGGTTCGCGCGTGACGGATACGACTATTAAACTAAATGACGGGGCGCGTGATATTGACGGTAAAACTGTTTATTCCGATAAGGAACGTCAGCTTATATTCGTTCCGGGCAGAAATCTCGAATACGGCAAGGTATATAGAGTAACGCTCGCTTCGATGCAGGTTGAAAGCGTGCATGGTTTTAAGATGAGTGAAAATTATTCATGGACTTTTTCCACTAAAAAACCGCGCGACGAAATGCCTCCAGAAGTTACGGGTACTTCGCCTGTTGACGGCTCGTATGATGTTTCCGAACAGGCGCGCATAAGCGCGGCTTTTTCAGAAGAGATAGATCCGGTTTCGCTCAATAAGTATACAGTTATTTTATCTGACGGCACTCAGGATATTGCCGGCAAAATAACTTATGACAGGCGCACTTCAAAAGTGGCTTTTTTTCCGCTTGAAAAGTTGAAATCGGGCCAAAAATATACGGTATTGATATCCAACGGCGTTAAAGACACGGCGGGTAATGCCATGTCATCGCCGCGCGAATGGACCTTTACCACTAAAAAACCGGTAGTTATAGAAAAACCTCGCATAGATAAAACTTATCCGGCTGATAACGAGAAAGATATCAAACCGGATTCGAAAATATTTGTATATTTTAATAAAATCATGAATGAATCTACCTGCAACGTATTTAATATCAGATTGACGGCTGATTCAAAAACGATAGCGATCTCGACTAATTACGTTAAAAACGGAAATTTCGTAACGATAATTCCCTTGCAGAATTTTGATTATTCAACTAATTATAAATTAAGCGTAAGTTCGCGTATAACCGATCTTGACGGTCAAAAATTAGAGTCGGATTATTCATTTTCTTTTACTATTATGGGTAAACCTGATTTAACGGCGCCTGAAATATTAAGAGTAACTCCCGGCGACGGGGCGTTGAATGTGGCGCTTAATACGGTTATTTCAATAAAATTTTCCGAGCCGGTATTGAAAAATTCAATAAACGCGGCGACGGTAAGCGTTAAAAATGAAAAAGGCGTTCTGGTAAAAGGGTATACACAGTATGAAGACGACGAGTATCTTCTTACTTTCATACCTGAGTCGCGATTTGAGTATTTAACTAAATATGTCGTTAATGTAACGGACAGCGTGCGAGATTTCGCCAACAATCGTTTAAGATCGTCTAAAATGTGGACTTTTACTACGCTGCAGGCGCCGGATACGACGCCCCCGCGAATATTATCCTGCCTGCCGCTTAAAGGCGAACGGGGTATAGACGTTAAAAGCATCGTCCAGGTGATATTTTCGGAAAAAATAGCGGAAAGCGCCGTTAATGGAAAGAGTTTTCAGTTATACGATTCTAACGGCTCTGAAATCAATGCGGCCGTCACCTACGATCAGGTGATGAAACGCGTTACCATAACGCCCCGCCGCGATCTCGAATTTGGCATGATATATAAAATAGTGGTCTCAAAACTCGTAACCGATCTTGCAGGCAATTATATGAAAGCTACTTATATTTCGGATTTCGCCACGGCAGCGGCTCCTGACCGCACGCGCCCGGAGCTGTCTTCAACGCGTCCTGAAGCGGGTTCTATCAACGTGCCGCTGGATACTCCTATAAGCGCGTCTTTTACGAAGAATCTCGATCCGCTCACGGTTACGGCTAAAAACGTATTTTTAAGAGATGAAAATGAACGTGCCGACGTGGCGGCCGAGATAGTATATAATGACAAACAGAAGCAAATCAGTATAATACCGAAAGCAAGGCTGAAATTTTCGACTACCTATCGGGTTGTAATAAGTCGCGGTGTGACCGATTCAGCGGGCAATCTATTCAATTCGACCGTCGTTTTTGAATTCAGCACTATCGACGAACCCGATCTTTCGGCGCCTGAGATAAAAAAAGCGACTCCTGTAGATTTAGCGCGCGGCGTGTCTATCGATACTTCGATATGCCTGTGGCTGAGCGAAAAAATCAAAGATTCGAGCGTGACCGAAAAAAATATATCATTATGCAGCGTTGAAGGAGCGTCATTTAGCGATATATTCTGTAAAATAGCTTATAATGAACGCGATTTAAAGATAATAATAACGCCAATATCAAAACTTCGTTATTCGTCTAAGTATAAATTAAGCGTGAAAGGTCTTTCCGATTCATCGGGCAACACTATAAAAAGCGCTTATAATTTATCGTTTGAAACACAAAGCGCGCCGGATTACGATCCGCCCGACGTAATAAGCTGTTATCCGCCCGACGGTTCTAAAAATATTAGAACCAATACTTCCATTTACATTAAATTCAGCGAAGCGCTGGATACTTCGACTATAGGCGGCGATGCCATAAGGTTAGTTACCGGTTCCAGGCCTGTTGGCTGTGAGATTATATATCAGCCCGATTCATGCTCGGTAGTTATCAGACCTGAGCGTCAGCTTGATTTTGAGCGTATGCACAGCGTAGAAATATCGCCAGACGTATCCGATATTAATTCTAATAAAATTGGATCACGCTATATTTATCAGTTTAAAACGATGGAGCGCCCGGATTTTGAAAAGCCTAAAATAAAAACTATATCACCTTTAAACGCCGCGGTTGGCGTTGCGAAAACTGCTCAAATACAGGTCATATTTACTAAAAATATAAAAGCGGTCACGATGAACAGGTACACTTTTTTTATTACCAATGAAAGCAATGGTGAAACCGTTTACGGTCAGATATCTTATAATGCGAAAAAATATACGGCGTCGTTCATACCTACCGAAGGGCTTAAAGACGGCGATATATATAGAGCGACCGTTACCGAAGGGATAACCGACGCCGCTGGAAATCCTTTAGAAAAAGGCGTTTCATGGGCATTTACAGCCGGCCGGCCGCGCGATAAATCGAAATTCGAGCTTATATCGACCTATCCGCGCGATAACGAAGCCGGTATAGATCGCGATATGCAGATAATAGCGATATTTAATAAAGTGGTCAATGAAAATACAGCTAACGAATACACCGTAGTAGTTAATGACGGCGTTAAAAAAGTAGCGGGCGATATTTCACTGGATTCTACGGGTAAAAAAATATCGTTTAAACCGAAATCCGATCTTAAAGCTAATACGCTATACAGCGTAACTATAACCAACGGGCTTGAAGACACACATGGTCAGGCGCTTTTTAAAAGAATCAGGTTCGGCTTTAAAACGAAATCTTTATAAAAATTTAACCGTTCAATCAAATTTCTAATATCCAGGTATTAAACATTTAAGATGCTAAATACCTGGATATTTTGATACTGGATATCAAATAAAAATATTAAATTCTTTCTTTTTTGATCAGATTAGACGCGCCGCATGAGTCGCAAACCGCAAGAGCGCGGTCTTTAACTTCGGAATCGAATATTTTGAATCCGGTTTCGGTCGAACCAACGGTTTGACAGGATTTGCAGATGATTTTTCTGAACGGAATAGAGATGGGATTTAATGGAGATGACGACATAAAAACACCTTACCTTCAAATATTAAAAATATTTAATATAGCAGGCTGAAAAGTACGCTATATTATGAAATTGTGAAAATTCTTGATTCTTGATTCTTAATTATTAGTTCTTAATTATTAGTTATACGCTCTTCGTTTTAAAATTCTTTAATTTTTGGACTCTATAAAAGTCACTGCTTCTTCGGGAGTTTTAAAGAAATTAACGACGCCCTTGAAGCCTATTATTCCAAATACCTTTTCGATAGTAACCGGCAGGCAGCAGAATGTAATCAGTCCGTTTTTAGATACTATCGTATTGCGGGCTGAGATAATGACTGAAATAGCAGATGAATCTATATAAGTTGTTTTAGCGAAGTTAACGATAATTTTATACTGGTTCGCGGTAAACGCCTCATTAAAAATACTTTTAAATTCGTTGTTGTTAAGTATATTAACTTCGCCTTCAACCGAAATGATTCCGTAGTTACCCTTGTTTTCAAAGTTAGCGGTTATCATCGTGAAGTTATTCTCCTTTATTTATCGATGCTTTAACAATATCCGTTATTTTAACCGGAGCGCGGTGCAGAATTTAAACGCACGCCGGTTACATGTCATTTGTTATTACGCTTGACAAAAACCAGCGTTACGTCGTCGCTTTTATTAGCGGAAAACGAATTAAGCTCCTCGACGGTTTTTTCTATTATTTCTTCAGGTGATAATTTATATAAACTTTTAAGAAGCTCGATAAATTTATCGTCGCCGAAAAATACGTTAGATTCCTGTTCTAATTCGGTAACTCCGTCGGTATAAATAGCCAGAAAATCGCCTTTATCGAAGCGATAGCTGTCTCCGGTGATTTCGATATCGGGGAAAGCCCCTAAAAAAGGAGCGGTCGTATCGAGTGAGGTCACGCTCATATCTTTTTTAATAATATAAGGCGGAAGATGACCGGCGTTAACGTATGATTCGAAGCATCCGGTTTCCATATTTAGAATGCCTATAAACATGGTGACGAATTTTCCCATGCCAACATCTCTTATCAGCATCGCGTTAATTCTCTGGCATATATCGACGAGCGATAATTTTTCGGCAAGAAGCACTCTGATGATAGTTCTTATCATTATCATCAGAAGCGCGGCTGTAATTCCTTTTCCGGATACATCGCCCAGGCAGATGACTACTTTGTCGTTATCTATCGGTATAAAATCGTAAAAATCGCCGCCGACAATCTTGGCCGGTATCATTCTTGCGCCGAAATCGAATTTATCGTTAGCGGGAAACAACGAAGGCATAAGATTGAGCTGAATGGTCGATGCGGCTTTCAGATCATGGCCTAAAAGATCTATATCGGCTTCGCTGGCGTCATTGCCCAGAGTGGAAAGCAGCGTGCTTACGTATTTACTTTTTTTACTTTTCTTTAAAAAAGATTCGATGCGCGAGGTTAATTCGAGCAGATTAAAAGGCTTGGTAACGTAATCGTCGGCGCCGATTTCAAAGCCCTGCACCTTATCTTTTACCTGGTCGCGCGCGGTCAGCATTATTATAGGCGTGCCCGTAAATTCGGGAATCTGGCGTAAATTTTTAATTAATTCAACGCCGTCCATATTAGGCATCATACGATCAACCAGAAAAAGGTCGGCCTTGAAATATTTTACTTTTTCAAGCGCTTCGATTCCATCGAAGGCGATTTCGACTTCGTAACCGTCTTTCAGCTTGGAAAGCAGCAGTTTGCGAAATACTTCTTCATCGTCGACTATTAATATTTTTTGTTTTTTGACGGAAGCCGATTTTGAATTCAAAACTCACCTTCTATTGCCGGTATAATTATATTTATCGCATTTGTTATAACTTATTTATTAACCAGTTAACTATCCGCTATGGAGTTTAGCGTTGCAAAATTTTAAAGCAATAAAGTAAAGAAAAATTATTCGGATAATTTTGCGGGTTCGTATTTATGATTTCTTTTTTTGAGCATGACTACTTTAGTCATAACATCGCCCTGCTGGACTTTATCTACTATTTCAACGCCCGATATTACGCGGCCGTAAACCGTATGTTTGCCGTCGAGGTGAGGCGTGGCGCGGTGCGTTATGAAGAACTGGCTTCCGCCCGTATCTTTGCCTGCGTGAGCCATTGAAAGAACGCCGCGGGTGTGTTTGGTTTTATTGGTTTCGGCTTCGCATTTGATGCGGTAGCCCGGGCCGCCCGAGCCGCTGCCGGTGGGGTCGCCGCCCTGAATAACGAAATCGGGAACTACTCTGTGGAATTTTAAACCGTCGTAGTAGCCTTTTTCGATGAGACTTACGAAATTAGCGACGGTGTTAGGCGTTTCGTCTTCGAATAATTCTATTATCATATCGCCGTATTTAGTGGTTATTTTTGCCTGCGGCAGCGCCTTATCGTCTATAATTACTTCGCTGGTGCCCTGTTTTTCATCGGCTATCGCCGGGCTTATCTTATAAAAAGAAGCTATCGCAAAGACTAAAATAAACGCTATTATACCGTAAACTTTCACTTATCATTACCTCCATAAATTTTGTGATGATTAACTAAATTTATATCATTTTTAATGGAAATTGTCAACTAAAAAAAAGCGAGCTATCTTGTTAAGATATAACTTTGGATATATTTATAAATAAATTCGGCCGGCCCGAAAACAAAAGGGTCGAGCATTTTAAAATATACGAGAGCCAGTATTATAAAAAGCCCGTAGGCTTCGAGCGAAGCGAATTTACGCGCGAGTTTATCGGGCAGAATGCACATTAAAACCTTTGAGCCGTCGAGAGGCGGAATAGGCAGCAGGTTAAAGCACATTAATATCAGGTTTATGTGTATTCCGCCAATTATGAGCGATTTGATTATAATTAGAATGAAGATTACTGCGCTATCTTCGGTATTTGAAAACATATTGATTTCGGAGAATTTAATTATATATCTGACAATAACCGAAAATATCAGCGCGAGCGTTAAATTTGAAAGCGGGCCCGCGAGCGCGACTAAGGTTATGTCACGCCGGGGTTTTTTAAAAGCGGTGTAATCGACGGGAACCGGTTTTGCCCAGCCTATATGAACCATAATCATCGCCAGAACGCCTATCGGATCGAAATGCTTGAGCGGGTTCAAAGAAAGGCGGCCAGCGTCGCGGGCGGTGTTATCGCCGAGAGTAAAAGCCATCAGGCCGTGAGATACTTCGTGAACTACTATAGCCAGTACGCCTAAGGCTATTACTAAAACCTGCGTTAACAAATAACCCGCGTCGAATTTTTTCATTTCGAAAAAGGTATTAGCCATATAAAGCGCGATTATTAAAATTATTATATTTATTAATCTTTTATTGTCTGAAATTGTCATTAGTTAGTTTTAATTACCGCTTTTAAAAACATTCCGGCTTTTAATTTATGGTCTGTATTTTGAATAATGGCGTTTACTTTAAAAAAGTGAGTAAGCTGATCGCCTATCGGGTTGATCTCATAAATTTCGCCTTTAAAAGTTTCACCGGGATATGCGTCAACGCTTATATCGATCTTATCGCCTTTTTTTATTTTAGATATCAGCAGTTCGGGGACTTTAAGATTAGCTTTTATAAGATCGAGATCGACTATATCGTAAACCGGTTTGGCTTTATCGGCAAAATCGCCCGGTTCACGGTGTTTAACCGATACAAAACCGTTCATAGGCGCGGTAATTTCAGTGTTATTGAGCATGTTTTCAGCTATTTTATGATTAGCGATGGCGGAATTAAGGTTTGCCTGGGCCGATAATTTAGCGTAAAAAGCGTTATCTTTAGCCTGGACCGAGGCTGAATTGCTTTTAAAAAGCTCTTCGAGCCTTTTATAATCAGAACCGGCTTGTTCCAGAGCTATTTTAGCGCGTTCGATCTGAGTATCAGCGAGCGCGGCCTGTAGTTCGTAATCGGTTTTTTCGACGCGTAGAACTACTTCGCCTGATTTAATATAATCGCCTTCGGCGAACGGCATATACTCGACGTTACCGCCCACCTTGGCGGATATGCTGACGGTTCTATAAGGCGCTGAAGAACCGAAGACTATTATTTCGTTTTCGCCGGTTGAAGCCTGCGCTTTGTTTAATTCAGCCATATTTTGCGCGGCCGCGTATTGCGCGGGAATTATTTGAGTTAATAAAATTACTGAAAATATTATTTTTTTAATAAGATTCATTTATAAAACTCCTTTATTTTATTTTATCTTCTATTATTTTTGTTTTAAGTTATTTGCATATTTTGTTATTGCTGTTATTATTGTTTTACGGTTTTACCGCCTGAAAAATAATTAATTAAATCATCTAAAAGCGTATAAACAACGGGTATGACTATAAGCGTTAAAAGCGTAGAGGTTATAAGGCCGCCTATAACACAAACCGCCATCGGGCTTCTTGTTTCTGCGCCCGGTCCGGTTGCCAGGGCGATGGGCAGCATACCGAATATCATAGCGAGCGTAGTCATTAAAATAGGCCGCAGCCTCGTCGGCCCGGCTTTGATTAAAGCGTCGAAGCGTGAAATTCCTTCTGTCCTGAGCGTAATAACGTAATCGATAAGCAATATGGCGTTTTTAGTGACCAGGCCCATCAGCATTATAATACCTATGAGGCTGAATATGCTCAGATACGCGTTTGCTATCAGAAGGCCGCCCAGAGCGCCGACTACCGAAAGCGGCAGAGAAAGCATTATAGTGAATGGATGTATGAAACTTTCAAACTGCGAGGCGAGGATCATATAAACTAAAATTATCGCGAGGAATATCGCGAAGAATATGCTTTCAAAAGATTCTTTCATAATATCGGCGGATCCGGCGAATTTAAAGTGATATTCGGGAGGCATTTTAATGTTTTCGGCTATTTTTTGCACTTCTGAAACTGCTTCGCCGAGCGGGTAATTTTCGAGATTAGCGTATATTGTTATCTGCCTTTGCCTGTTCAATCGGTCGATCTGAGTGGGACCGGAACTTTCGCGCGCGCTGATCAGATTTCTAAAATCGATTGCCTGGCCTGAAAGTGAGCGAATGTAAAAGTTGTCGATGCTTTTCAAGTCGTTTCGTTCGCTGAGCGCCAGCCTTAAATTAACGTCGTATTGATTGCCGCCGTCTTTGAATTTAGATATTTTTTCGCCGGCGACGAGCGTTCTGACGGCGGAGGCGATAGAAGCTATTGGAACGAAAAGCTGCGAGGCGCGGTTGCGGTCGATATAAACGTCGAGTTCCGGTTTGCCAGTTTTATAAGTGGTGTCGATATCGACGAAATACCCTTTAGCCTTCATTTTTTCTATTAGATTTTCACAATAAACGTTGAGCTTTTCAAGATCAGGTCCCTGTAAAACTAACTGAAAAGCCGAATTTCTGCCGCCCGTCGAAAAATCAGAGGTTTCCTCGATAGCAATCGATGCTTCCTTGAAATTTTTAAATTTATCGCGGTATTCTATCATAAGCGCCTTCTGGTTTTTTTCACGCCTTTCGACTTTAGGTATCAATTCGACGAAAACACTTGCGAGGTTGGCTTTTTCCTGTGCGTCGGAACCGATGGTCATAAATACGTTTTTAATATATTTTTTATCTTCTAAGAGAATATCTTCGATTTTTTTAACTATTTGAGAAGTGTAATCGATAGAAGAACCGGTGGGCGCTTCAACCGAAATATTGAACTGGTCTTTATCTTCTTCGGGCTTGAATTCTGATTTAATATGTTTTGCAAGGATCAGGCTCGAATATAGAAATAAAACGCTTAAAATTACGATCACCATCCGGGCGTTAAGACTTTTTCTTAAAATCCATACGTAAAATTCGTCTATGTAAATGAATATTTTTTCGAAAAAATTGTAAATCCTGCCGTGTTCTTTATGTACCGTCATAAAACGCGAGCAAAGCATCGGCGTAAGCGTGAAGGATATAAAAAGCGATACTAACACGGCGAATGTAACCGTCATTCCGAATTCGAAGAAAAATTTGCCGATCATGCCTTTCATAAAAGCGACCGGAACGAAGACCGCCACTATTGAAAAAGTGGTCGCAAGAACCGCGAGGCCTATTTCACCGGTGCCGCTGAGCGCGGCTTCTCTGGGGCTTTTGCCTTCTTCAGCCTGGTGGCGGTATATGTTTTCTAAAACGACGATAGCATCGTCTATAAGCATACCGATTGATATCGAAAGCGCGAGCATGGTAAGGTTATTGAAGGTGAAATTCATATATTTCATAAAAGCGAAGGTCGATATTACCGAAGTAGGAATAGCCATAGCAGATATGAGCGTGGTTTTAAAATTTCTTAAAAAGACGAATACTATAAAAATTGCGAGACCGCCGCCGAAAATCAGATGAAAAAATACTTCTTCGATAGATACTTTAATAAATTTAGACTGGTCGGTTATTATTTTAAGTTCCATACCGGATGCTAAATTCGCCCGTAATTCATCGATTATTTTTTTAACCGATTCAGCCACTTTAACTGTATTAGTGCCGCTTTGTTTTGATACCTGGATTGCTACAGCGTGGCTTCCGTTCAAACGCGCGAAACTTTTACGGTCTTCGACGCCGTCTTCGATAGTGGCTATATCGCCGAGTTTTACGGCGTATCCGTTTTTCATAGCAACATTTATATTTTTAAAGTCTTCGAGTTTTTCGACTTCGCCTTTTACTTTAACGACTACGTCGCGCTGACCGGTTTCAAGACTGCCGCCGGGGATTTCAACGTTTTCAGTTTGAAGCGCGCGCGCCGCTTCGCTGACGGTAATATCGTGGCGCACCATTTTTTCGTTGTGAAGCCATATGCGGATCTGACGCTCGAGGCCGCCTATTATTTTAACGGTGCCGACGCCGTTGACTTTTTGAATAGCTTCTTTTACTACATCTTTTGCATAGCGGGTGGTTTCTTTTATTCCTTTATCGGAGGCGAGCACCATTGACATAATCGGTTTTGCGCCGAGGTCGAGTTTTTCGACAACCGGCGTTTCAGCTTCGAGTGGAAGATTGCTTTTAACGCCGGCGACTTTGTCGCGCACTTCCTGTGCAGCGATATCCACGTTTTTTTCGAGTTCGAACTGGATTACTACCTGGCTGATATTTTCGAGTGATATCGAGCGCAGTTCTTTGATGCCGCTTATACTGTTGACTGCCTCTTCGATTTTGTCGGTAACTTTCAATTCCATGGTTTCAGGCGAACCGCCTTTTAATACTGTAGTCACCGTAACATAGGGAAAATCGACGTTTGGAAATAGATCGACGCCTATCATGGTATAGCAGATCAATCCGAATACCACGAGCGCCGAAATGATCATTGTCGTAAACACGGGTCTGTTTACACTTACTTCAGCTAAATACATAGTAACTCCTTGAAAATTAAATTATATTAAATTATGTTAAATTATATTAAATCATGATTAAATTATATATTATCAGTTATTTCACTTAAAGCGGATATTTTAATTGCGGTCGTATTAAAGCGAGCCGTATTTTCTTAGTATTTCAGCGGCTTTTAATTTATCGTTTTCAAGCGCCAGTTTTAGGGGGGTATTGGAATAGCGGTCTGAAACGTTAATTTTAACGCCGTTTTTAATTAATAAATTAATTATATTAATCGAGCCGTCCATAGCGGCTAAGTGCAGGGCTGTTTTTCCATCGTCGCCGGTTATTTCTATATCGGCGCCTTTAGAAATTAAAAATTCGACTATATCGGCTTTACGGTAATAAACGGCCATCAAAAGAGGCGCCTGCCAGAGATGTTCCATAGAACCTCTTCTTATATTACGCGCGGCGTACCCTTTAGCGTCGATTTTAGCGCCTTTAGAAATTAAAAATTCAGTCAATTCTTTATCGAAAGCGGCCGCATTACATAGCGGCGTGGCGCCGTTGACGTCTTTAGCTTCGATATCGGCGCCTTTTTCAATTAATGATTTAGCCGCGCCCGTGTTCATTGCCTTATGGAGCGCGCAGCGGCCGAAATTATCGACAGCTTTTATATCAGCGCCTTTAGCGATGGCGTACTCGATAAGTGCGGGCTGGAAAGCCGAAAAAATCGGGGTATCGCCAAAATTGGCTTTAGCGTTGATGTCCGCGCCTTTTGATATCAGCGCGTTTATTACTAATTTATAATTTTCGATTTTTTCTTCGTTGAATCCTCTTACGGCGAAGTGAATCGCGCATTCTCCGCTGGCTGATTTCAAGTTAATATCGGCTTTCTTAGATATAAGCAGGTTGACTTTATCAATATCGCCCTTTTTAGCGGCGTGCATCAGAGGCGTTTCGCCCTGTGCGTTCTGCGCGTTGATGTCCGCGCCTTTAGAAATTAAAAAATTGCATAATTCAATATTTCCGGCCTCATGAAGTGGCGCATATCCCATATCGTCGCGTTCGTTGACGTTGGCGCCTTTTTCAATAATCAATTCAGCTATTTCAACTGATTTGCATAGATGCAGAAGCGAGTTTTTAAATCTATCTTTAACGTTAATATTAGCTCCGCTTTCAAGCAGCAGTGAAACGGCGCCGGTATTATCCGAGCTTACCGCAAGCGGCAGTATATATCCGTCGTCAGTTGTGCGTTCATTTACGTTGGCGCCTTTGCCAATCAATAATTCGGCGGCTTTAAGGGCTTTATGAAGCACGGCTTCGAATAAAGGGGTTTCGCCTTCGTTATTTTTCTTATCTTTATCGAATCCTTTATCTAAGAAAAATTGGACCATAGCCGTATTATTCGATGAAGCGGCGCTATGGATAAGAGTATCGCCATTTTTAGCGGCGGAATTTATATTGGCGCCTTTAGAAATTAAAAATTCGGCCATATCTATTGATTTAGCATAATGAAACGGCGTTTTGCCGTATCTGTCGGCGGCTTCTATATCGGCTTTTTTATTTATTATAACTTCGGCCGCGTCTTTATATTCGTTCATTACGGCCATGTGCAGAGGGCTCCAGTTGAATAATTTTTCCGTCGAATTAACTTCGCAGCCGGCATTAATTAAACTCATAAATATTTTCATATCATAATTTTCGATGCAAAGCGCGAGCGGCGTAAAGCCGTTTTTATTTTTAGCGTTAATATCGAGGCCTTTTTTAATAAAATAATCGACTAATTCGCTTTTACGGCGTTTTATAGATTCGTGCAAAAGGTTATTATCGTATTTATCTTTTTGGTTTATTAGCTGAGGATTTTTTTCAAGAAGCTCCGTTATTTTTTTCAAATCGTTTTTGATCATCGCGCCGATAATTTCATCTGGAAAAGCCGCGCTGAACGCAATATTGATATTAGTACCGAATATGAATACCGTCAGGATTAAATAAAAGGATGGTAATGATAATAATGAAAATAACCGCTTAAACAGATTTTTTTCAGCCATGATTTTTACCTCTGTAATTGAATATTTTTGAAGTATTATTTTTTATGTAAGTTTTACGATATAGTTGAGTAAAATAGAGGCTATGACGCCTAGCGTCAATCCCGCCGCCGCATAGCCGTAAAGCGTTTTATATGGAACGCTTTCAGAAGGCGATTTTTCATCGTAGTATATCAGGATTTTCGAATTTACTTTTTCAAAGGCGAGCATCATTGAATTGGCCTCGCCTTTGATTTTATTACCTTTTTCATCGCTGAATTCATATTTTACCAGATTATTGAACTGGCTTACATAAATGTGATTGCCGGGGATGAAGGAACTTTCGACTTTAGTGATAATTCCTTCAGCCCGGCCTTTATATGAATTAACCGCCTTGATTATGAAATAAAACGCATAGGCCGCGTAAATAAACATTACCGCGGCGACTACGTATCCTATAGGTTTGGAAGGTTTAGCTTCGTTAGCCATTTATTTGCCTCGTATATTTTTATTATTTAATTCAGGCGTTACAGCCGCTTTTTATGAAAACAATTTCGCGATCCTGTTTTTAGCGTCGGTGATTATATGATATAAAACCGGCACTACTATCAGAGTCAGTACCGTGGCGAAAGCAAGGCCATAAGCCACTACCACGGCCATCGAATACCACCAGAAAGTGGATTCCGACGAGGTGAGCAGTCTCATTCGCTTGAAATCGTAAGATACTCCGGTTATCATAGGCAGCAAACCGAGAATGGTAGTTATCGCGGTAAGAAGCACGGGCCGGAATCTTGTCTGGCCGGCGAAAACAACCGCGTCGGTGAGCTCGTAGCCTCGCTGGATGAGCTGGTTAATATAATCGATAAGCACTATGGCGTTATTGACTACGACGCCGGCGAGCGATATAACGCCGATACCCGTCATTATTATGCCGAAAGGTATATTGGATATGCCCAGGCCGAGAAATGCTCCGCCAAGCGATAGAAGTACCGATATCATAATAATGAGCGTATGCGATATCGAATTAAACTGCATTACCAGAACGAAAAATATAAAGCCGAGCGCTATGGCGAAAGCCTCGCCTAAAAACTCCTGAGCGTCGTCCTGTTCCTGATTTTCACCCGTGAATTTAACCGTATATCCCGGAGGCAGTTCATATCTTTTGAGCATTTTTTCGGCTATAGTCCGCACCGTCGCTCCCGGTATTTTATTTGTATCGACCTTCGCTTTTACGGTAACAACGCGCTGATTGTTAATGCGATTAATTGAGCCGAACCCGCCGGTATAATTGACTGTTATAAGATCGGCGAGCGGCACCAGTCCGAACTGAGGCGTCGGTATGAATAATTTTTTAAAAAAATCGATATCGCGCCTGTAGGCGTTTTTCATTTTAATGACTATGTCGTAACTGTCGTTTCCTTCACGGTATGTCGATACTTTCCAGCCATTAATGGCGGTTTTAATGACGCTTCCGATAGAACCGACGGTAAGGCCGTACATTCCGGCTTTCTTGCGGTCGACGACGAATTCGAAATTAGGCGTGCCTTTAACGTAATCGTCTTCGATATCTTTGACGTGCGGTATGTTTTTAAGAACTTCTTTTATTTTATCGGATATCATACCGAGCGCATCGAAATTGTCGCCTGAAATTTCAATGTTGATAGGCGGTCCGGTAGGCGGGCCATCCTGATTTTCCGCTAAAAATATATTGACGCCGGCTATTCCTTTTAACCGCTCACGAATCCTGTCCATAGTATCTTTAGAGGATTCGACGCGGCCTTCAAAATCGTGAAACTGAATTCCTATGTGGTTTGGCGAATTCTGTTCGAAACCGCCTACGCCGCCGCTGGTGACGCTTGTGAGTTTTGAGTAAACATGGCGAATGGTCAAAAGGTCGCTTACGGCTTTTTCATTTTCAATTCCCTGTTCTTTTTTGAATTTTTTAAATTCTTTTATTTTTGCATCACTTAAAATGGGAGCCTTAGCAATTTCGGTTTTGAATTTTTCCGGCATGTTTTCAAAAGACACTATTCTTTTTTCAATCTCGGCGGCAACTTCTTGCAGCGTGTTCATATCGGTGCCTTCGGGCGGTTCTATGTTAACATAGCATGTCGTCGGGTCCATTGTCGGAAAAAATTCAACCGGCCGTTCGATTCCGGTCCTGTAAAGCCAGAAGCAGAAACAGAGGATTAAGCTCAAAACGGCCGATAGCAGAACGGCAACGCGCGCATTTAAAGCGAGTTTTAAAATATAGCTATAAGTCGATATTATAAAACCATAATTTTGAATGGGTTTTTCACCGGCTTTTAAAATATTATCTTCGTCGATGACGGCGTTATCGGCGACCTGATTTTTTACTTTCATAAAAACCGAACTGAAAACGGGATTGATTACAAGCGCCACGAAAAGACATGAAACGAGAGTGGTTATTAAAGTGGCCGGCAGATAAAACATAAATTCGCCCATTATTCCCGGCCAGAATAAAAGCGGAAGAAACGCTACGACGGTGGTTAACGTGGACATAATAACGGGCATAGCCACTTCGCCGGTAGCCAGCATCGCCGCCCGGACTCGCGGAATACCCTGGCCCATGAAACGGTAAATATTTTCGATGATAACGATAGCGTTATCTACGAGCATTCCGAGCGCCAATATAAGGCTGAAAAGGGTTACCATATTTAAAGTGATGTTCATAGCCCTTAGCGCTATAAAGCTGAGCAGCATTGAAAGCGGGATTGAAATACTTACCAGAAAGGCGTTTCTGAGACCCATCGAGAACATAAGAACGGCAATTACAAGCACGAGGCCGGTATATATGTTATTTTCAAGATCATCTACCATCATGCGAACGTCTTTTGAGCGGTCCATAATTTTAGTTATAGTAACGCCCTGAGGAAGCCCGGCTTTATTATTATCGAGCATTGAAAGCGTCTGATCGACTATTTTAATAATATTTTCTCCGACGCGTTTTTTGACGTATAGATTGACGGAATTTTTGAAATTAAAACTCGAATTGCTGGTTATGTCTTTATACGAATCGCTTATCATGGCTATATCGCTTAAATAAATGGGGGAGCCGTTGATAACGGTTACTATTAAATTATTGAATTCATCGATATTTTTAAATTCGCCGGGTACGCGCACCTGATAACGGCCGTCGCCCATGGCTATATTACCGCCCGACACGTTCTGGTTTTCGGAAGATATGCTCGAGTAAAGCGATGTGAAAGGTATTCCGTTTCCGGCAAGAAGGTCGGGATCGACTTCTATATGTATTTCGCGTTCGCGGCCGCCGGCGAGTTCAACTTCGAGAACGCCCTGTATGCCTTCTATATCATCTTTTATGCCTTTAGCGACTTCTTTAAGTTCGCGCAGGCCCATATTGCCTGAAATAGCGAGCACTAAAATAGGCATTTCGGATATGTTGACTTCAAAAACCGAAGGGTCGTCTTCGAGATCGGAAGGCAGTTCGCGTTTTGCCATATCGACTTTATCTTTGACCCATTTGACGGCGTCGTCAATATCGGTGCCGGTGACGAATTCGACTACTATAAGGCTCGAGCCCTCGCTAGATTTAGATTTTATTTTCTTGACGTTTTTGACGCCTTTGAGTTTTTCTTCTATTTTAATGGTAATCGAAGTTTCGATATCGCCTGGCGCCACGCCGCGATATGAAGTCGAAACGAAAACGTATGGGATTTTAACGTCGGGCTCGCTTTCACGCGGCAGTTTGACGTAGCTGATAAAACCGAAAACAGCTATGATGATTGACAGAACGAAAATGCTGATGCGGTTTTTAACCGATAGATCGCTTATATACACTTTATTCTCCTTTTATAAAAGGCTTAGTTAACCACTCTTACCTTACAGCCGTGCGTAACGAGCTTATTGCCTTTGTCTATAAGCATATCGCCAGGGGTCAGGCCTTGAGTTATGTGAACGTTTTTATCCTGGAACGAGCCTATTTTTAAGACGCGTTTTTCCGCTCTGCCGGAGTTTATTACATAAGTATAATATTCGTCGTCGCCGGGTATAACCGAAAAAATAGGGAGCAGTACGGCGCTTTGATAAGACGCGCGGATAATCTTAGATTTGACTATCATGCCTGGCAATAAATCGCGCGATGAATTATCCACTTCGATTATAAGCGGATATACTTTTGCTATCTCGATCATAGACATGACTATATTTTTGAATTCACCGCTGAATTCTTTATTATTGAGCGACGGTACGCTGAATTTTATATTTTTTAATCCCCTGACATGCGCTATATCTTTTTCTGGTATGCCGACATTCACTTTTACTTTTGAAATATCGATGATTTTAGCCAAACGCATGCCGGGTGAAGCTATTTCACCGGCTTCCGAGAATTTTTTATCGACTATTCCGTCGAAAGGCGCGACTATCTCGCAGCGTTCGAAGGCTAATTTAGCGTTGTCATAAGCGGATTGCTTGATAAGATATTCATTCTTTTTAGATTCATGGTTGGATAAATTAATAGCATTGCTTTTCAGTAACTGTTCCGAGCGGTTGAATTCATTTTTAGAAAATTCGAATTCGGCGCCCTCGCGGTTAAGCGCTATTTGATAATCACGTCTGTCTATTTTAACTATTAAATCCCCTTTTTTAACTAAATCTCCTTCTTTAACCGAAAACTCGAGTATCTTTCCTGAAACCTGCGCCGATAAATTGGCTTCGGTATAGGCGCTGATTACGCCTGGAAGCTCGACCATATCGTCGAACTGCCTGCCTTCGACGGCTTTAACCGTTATATCGACGGCTATTTCACCGGTGTCTGAAGCCGGAACGCTTCCGTCGGTATCGGTTGCCATGAAACTGCACAGCTCTTTTCCCGGCTCGATAAAATCCCCTTTTTTAACGAAAACGTTTTCTACTTTTCCGAAACCCTGCGATACTACGAAAACTGGCTTTCCAGCGCTGGTTTTAGTGATTTTAGACTGTATTAAAGGTATGAAAATAAATAAAAGTACGATAAGAACCAGGGGAATTATCCATAAAATCCATCCAGCTTTTTTAAAATAAGATCTTTGATCGATTTTAATTTCTTCGATATTTTGATTATCCATAATTTAAATACTATCCGCCTTTATGATTAATTTATTTGGCATTAAAAACTTACCCTGTAACATGATACTTATAAAAAACATGTGCCGCAATAAAAAACGCGGCACATTAATTTATCAATTAATTGAAAATATATTAAACTGCTTATTTGAGAGTATTTTAGATAATATTCTAAATTACAACTCTTCTAAAGCTGAAACGAAGTCTATCTTTTTTTCGGTTATTTTAGATAATTTTTCTAAAATTTCCGATATCGATTCGAGCTGTTTTATATCTTTTAATCCTTCTATTTCAGAAGCGAATTCTTTCAATTTATTAACCGATAAACCGCTTATCGTTTTTACGGATTTGTTGTACGGCCTTTTTTCTTTAACTATTTCAACAGGCATTTTAGCTGATTTGTTGTATTGTCTTTTTTCTTTAACTATTTCAGTCGGCGTTTCGGTTAACTTAGCCGGTGTTTCGGCTATTTCATTTGACATTTCGGCTAATTCAACCGCGGATTTGAAAACGCCGTCTTTTATAACTCTTTTTTTATACTGTCTTTTGATTTTAACCGGTGATGATGATTTTTCAGATGAGACGATTTTTTCAACCGTTTTATCTTCTTTTTTTATCTTTTTATTGTATTGTCTTTTGGTTTTATCTTTTTTAACTTCCATTTCTTTTTTATCAGCTTTATCTTTTCCGAACGCTTCTTTTATTTTATCGGCGAGGATTTTTTTATCTTCGGCAGTGAAATCCGTTTTACCTGAAAAAATATCTTCGGACAGGCCTGAAAATTTAGCGAATTTTGATATTACGGAATTGGATACCAGACCTTTTCTTGGGCCTTTTGAAATACATTTATACCATGCGCTTCTGGAAATATTCGCTATATTTTTTATAACTTTTTCGACTTTATCAGATGCATTTTTTTTAACTATGTCGCTTATTTCTTTATACCTTTTAGCTATTATCTCTTCTCTTCCTTTAGTTGCGCAAACGCCTTTTTTCATAATACAGCTCCTTAATTTAAATAAATTTTTAAATTATTTAATAATTTATATGCAATTGTATCATAAACTATATGTTATTTACAACATTTTTTTTAAAATTTACTAAAAAAATGTCACTATTTTTTAAATAGATTTTTTATTTTATTTAAAAACCCTTTTAATCCGGCCTTATTATTCACATCAGGAGCGTCCGAGCGTTTATTTAAAAAATTCATACATTCATCGATTTTTGTATCATTTGGATTTAAATATTTAGCTTTGTAAAAAGTATTTCGGGCCTGTTCATAATTTTTCATTTCAATGAGGCAGAGTCCTAAATTACACATGAATCCAGCGTTTGAGGGCGCGAGTGAAACGGAATTGTTGAAAAGCATTAAAGCTTCATCCAGTATGCCTTTTGAAAGATAAATAAGGCCCAGCTCGTTCTGGGCGTCGGCGAATTTTGGATTTATCTGGGCCGATTTCAAAAAATTCTGCTCGGCTTCGTCAATTCGCTTAAGTTTTCTGAGGGCTATTCCGTTCAAAAAATAAGACTGCCAGCATTTGTCGGTCATTTCGCTGATATTTGCGCTTATTGCGAGCGCTTCGTTTTCGTTGCCGGAGTCTATTAAAGTTATCATTTTTTTTAATTCAGCGCGTATTTCATCGGTAATGGCCAAATCCGGGTTGTGCTCCAGGGCGAGGCGGTAGTTTTTTTCGGCCTCGGGCATATCGCCTTTTATTTTATAAAGCACATGATAATTAAGATATATCATAAAGTAGGATGGGTTAAGCAGTTTGGCTTTCTGCAGGTAGTTTTCAGCTTTGAGGAAATCGCCGAGCTCTATATAGGCGCGGGCTAAATTAGTGTAGGCGGATACTTTAGAAGGCTCGAACTCTATGGCTTTATGCCAGAAATTTATCGACTGCTCTATATTATTTTCGGCGGCTGCCATTACGCCGAGATTATCGTAGGCGGCCGATACGTTATAACAGCATTCGATCATTTTATTAAAAGCGAATCTGGCGTCTTCGTTTTTTTGTATACTCAGGGCTAATTTTCCAAAATTATACGCAACGTCGCCTATGTCGGGATTAAGATCGAGGCATTCACGAAGAGTTTTAAAAGCGCCTTCTATATCGTTTGAATTAAGAAGTATTTTAGCCTTGCCTAAATAGATTTTATAAGCGGCCCCGGAAATTTTAATTGTTTCATCGCATATCCAGAGGGCTTTATCGATCATATCGAACCTTAAAAAATCGTCGCATATAAAAGCTATCGCGTCTATTAAATAACTGAAATTTTTATCGCCTTTAAGCGCCTCGAAACATTCTTCTATAAGAGATTCTGGCAGAGGAGTATAAGGATTTCTTAAAGTAAGGGCATCTATTATTTCGAAATAATCATAGAGGGCTTCGAAGGAATCGGTTTCACATTTGCGAAGCGATTCGTGCTCTTCGCTTGTAAGGCAGTCGCCTTCATAATCGGATGCTAACGATATTTTATTCGATATTTCACCCGTCTTACGATTGATTTCTTTTATATTAAAAACATCAGAATAAATTATAGAAGATTTATTGGACTTTTTTAAATATGACCTGATTTCAATTTCGATTTCATTATCTCCGCCGGGGCCGGATTTTATATAGCCGTAAAAGGCTATGTCGCAGGCGATATTCAATTTTGTAAGATATTCGTCGATGAATTTTTCGTCGCAAAGACTGTCGGGAAGAGATATTAATATGTCGCTGTCGCCGTTATCATTTTTATTTAAAAAATATACATAAAATATTTCGAAAATATTAAAACGCTCCAGGCGCATGGATATATACTTGGGCAACACGCGGGCGAGTATATTAAAGTTTTTATTTTCTATCGGGGATTTCAGAGGAAAAAAAACTATTTTAGAAGATATGGCAGCTTCTTTTTGATCCTGCGCTCCGAAATTCTGTATATTAAAATCTTTGAACATATATCACCCGCCCGTTTATTTATTTTTAAACCCGTTTATATGATGCGGCCGCTTATATATTAAGCGTTATAAAAAAATCTGAGATATACGTATAAAACGAACCATACGAAACATATGAAATATATCGCCGCGGTTTCTTTGAATAATTTAAAATAATGTTCCCAGACGCGTTTTTCTTCTATGTGAGTATTTTTTAATACTTTAGGTATTTCACGGAGCATGGTAGGCGAGCGCGCGAAGGCCATCGAAAAAACGAATGACGAATAAAGCGCCATGGGCTGTAAACCGAGTTTTACTAATATTGAAATAACCGGAATGAAGAGAAAACTCATTGAAAGCCTTCCGAATGCAAGCGATAATAAAGCGCCGGATATCAGAATGAATACGCAGATGTAAAATCCGTTAAAACCGAAAAGAATAATTAATTGTTCGGCTAAAGTTTCGTATATGTGGTATTTGTAAAAAGCGGCGGCCACTATCTGCAGGCCTAATATATAAAAGAAGATATTAAGTTTTATCTCTTTTAAAACTTTATCGGGTTCGAGTTCTATAGTTAAAAATAAGAGAATGGCGCCGGTTATTATTATAACCGAATCGGAGAGGCCTAAAATTTTTGAAAAGCAGAGCATGGTTATCGTGGAAATTAAAATCAAAAGCAATTTTGAAAAAAGATTGGGGCCTGAAATTGCCATTTCTTCGTTAAATTTTATTAAAGAAACGTCCGCGGTTTTTATGTCATCGTTATTTTCGCCGCGCATGAAAAATTGTATGTAGAGTATGTAGAGAAAGAAAACAACCAGCAGGGCGGGGGTTATAAAATATAAATAATCGATAAAAGTTATATTAGCCGCGCTAGATATCAATATTACTTCCGCGCCGCTTATTGAAAGAAGAACGCCGCCTAAAGAAGCGGAATTAAGCGCGCCCATTATGGTATTGTTGAATTCAAGATCGAGCGAATCGAAAATGAAGGCGACTATCGGAAACATTAAAACAACCGCTATCCTGTCGCAAAAAAAAGCGGACAGCGCCAGTATCACTACACAGATATTTCTGGTCAATAGATCAGGTTTCCATTTGCTTTTTCTGACGGCTTTAAGGACTAAAAACTGGAATATGCCGGAATGCTTCATAAAACTGGCTATGATCGACATGCCGGTTATGGTGATTATAAAGTCAAGATTTATAAGGCTGTATTTAGCTACGTCGCCGACGGTAACGTATCTTGAAATAAAGAAAATTACGCCCGCCGTCATCGCTATAACAGATTTGTGCATTCTGGAAACGGCGATCATTATGAGCATTATTACATATACAAGCCATGAAAAAGAAACCTGTTCCAATTTTTAGCTTCCTTCAAAAAGCACCGATATTATATCGCGCTGTTTAATAACGCCGAGTATTTTAGGCCCGCGCAATACCGGCAGCATATTAATTTTATTTAAAAACATCATTACAAGAGCTTTTGTGAGCGAGGCATCCCCGCTTATGGCAAGCACGTTGTAATTCATTATGTCTTCTACTATGAATAAATTTCCTTTGCCGCGCATATAAAATATTTCAAGGTATCCGAAATTGTCTGAATAATCGAAAAAATCCGAAATATTTCTTATGTAATTAGGCAGAAAAACTTGTAAAAGGTCGCGCACCGTGACAAAGCCGACTATTTCCTGATGGTTGTTGACTACAGGATAGCCTTCTTCTTTTTCGGTAACGAAAAGCCTGGCGAGTTCAGGTATAGGCATCGCTTCGGCGACCGTTCTGAATTCAGTTCTCATAAATTCTTTTACAAGCAATATCTATTACCTTCTTTCATTTTTTTTGATTATATCGATAAACTCTTCAGGCGTCTTAGCTGCGATAAGTTCTTTTCTGATCTTTTCGCTGTTGAGTAATGCGGCTATCTGAGAAAGCATTTGAAGGTAATTCGAAGTTTCGTTTTTAGGCGAAATAATCAAAAAAACTAAATTTACCGGCAAGTTATCGATTGAATTAAAATTCATTCCTTTTTCGCTGACCGCCGCCGCCACTATAAAAGTATCCACTTCACATCGGGCGTGGGGAAGCGCGATGCCGTGGCCTACCGCTGTTGACTGAAGGCTTTCGCGGTTCATTATGGTGTTGTAAAGACTTTCCGGGTCGCATTTAATATTTTGCGATATTAATTCGCATAAAGACGATATGGCGGATGATTTTTCCGCCGCCTTTATATTTAACGCCACTAATTTAGGATTTATTAACTTAGCTATAGAAGGCATATAAAATTTACCCCTGAACTAGATTTGAAATTTAGATAATCATTTATTGATAGATTACATGATAACATAATATCGTAATAAAATCAAATTTAATAAATAACGTGTATAGTAAATAAATATGGCAACAAAAACTCCCGCCGTAAAAAACGACGGGAGCTTTTGATAAAATTCAAAAAGAATCTCGAATGCTAAGCAAAATTATTTTGCAACGGCTTCTTTTAATTCTTTTCCAGGATTGAATTTAGGAACTTTTTTCGCTTTGATTTTGATTTCTTTGCCGGTCTGAGGATTTCTGCCAACGCGTGCGGCTCTCTCGCGAACTTCCCAGGAACCGAAACCCATTAATGTAACTTTTTCGCCTTTTTTGAGCGAACGTTTTACTGTTTCGATAAATGAGTCGATAACGTTAGCCGTTGCGCTTTTTGCGATAGAAACGTCTTTTGCGATAGCATCGATGAGATCTGCTTTGTTCACTGTAAAACACCTCTTTAATTTTATTTGGTAATTTCATTATATAAAAGTTTTTGCCTAAAGTCAAGGGGTTTTTAAAAAAAAAAAGAAAAAAAGTCAATGACTGCCTCAATATTAAAAATATTTTGATTATTGAATATATTAAATAGAGCAGTTAACGCAACTTTTAAAAGGAGCGCCGACTGTATCTGCTATATAACTAACGCTTTGTTTTTTCAGCCTCTAAAGACAGGCTTGATAGTAATTCGCGCAGATATTTAATATTTTGAATATTATGGAAATTAACTTCACTTGAATGGTTTTCGAAGTCTTCTTTTTTTAAATTTGAGGATATGATAGTTTTAAAGCCTGAATTTTTTATGCCGTCAAGCTGCCTGGAAGTGAGACGCGCCGGCGTTACCGCGCCGCTGTAGTCGATGCCGCCTATGAATAAAACCTGATTGGATACGGCTATATTGTAGTAACTCGAAATGATCGAAGCCGCTATGGAAAGGTTGAAATCTTCGTTAGTGACATGTGCCGGGCTTTTAAGCCTTATATTTATATTTTTATCGTGCAGGTTGATTTCGTTATATTTTTCGACTATCATGGCTATTGTTTCGAAAGTGTCGTGTTTTATTGCTGAAGATATGTTCCAGCGCGGAGTCGAAAGGGAAAATCCGCCGACTATCGATTCAAGCTCGTTGTACATGTCGAGGCCGCATTCGTCGTAAAAACAGCTTATTTTTCCAATATTGTAGCCGCCGGTTTTATTATCGAGCGCCCTGCCTGAAACGGTTTCGTATTCGGTTTTAGATAAAGGCCTCAAGCTGCTGTGATCGGAATAAAAAAGCGATATTGCTTCAGAGTGGGAATTGCGGTTTTTTTTGACGCGCGCGAGTTTTATATTATCCGATAGAGGCTCGAAATGCAAAATAGAGTCGAAAAAATAAGATATCATTTCAAACTCGTGTACGGTGGATGAACTTACGTTATTAGCCACGGCGAAGATGGTTACATTTTTTTCCTTGGCGATTTTAGCGAGTTCGGCGGCACATTCGCGAATTTGAATATTCGAAGATTGTATGGCGTCTATCTGTTTTCTGAAAAACCCCGACATCGAGTCTAAAAAGACCACATCGGGCTTATGGCCGTTGATTTCGTTTAAAACGAAATCCATGTCGTTTGCCTGGCTTAAAAATAATTTAGGCGCGTTGATATTCATGCGTTGAAGCCTGTCGGTAATCTGCCAGTTGGATTCTTCGGAAGAAACGTAAAGCGTTTTATGGCCGCTTTTTGAATATCCTTCGGCTATTTTTATGAAAAATGCAGTTTTTCCGCTCGCCTGCGCTCCTATAAAAAGATTGAGAGTGCCCATGATGGCTTTATCGCCGAATAAAGAATCGAATTCGTTTATACCGCTCGAACACGATCTGATTTTAACGTCGAATTGGTCGTCTTCGAGTTTGAGACCGGCTTTTGAGGCTGAAACAAGCTGGCAGGGGCCGGAACCATCCGTCTGGAAGCAGTCTTCGGTATCGTCGAAAAGGCCGAAATCGTCGTCATAGAGTTTCGGAGTTATCTCTATTTTGACGATAGCGCCCGCAGCCTTGCATTTAGGGCAATTATCCGCTTTTTTATCGAAAATGCCTTCGCATTCGGTGCATATAAAACTGGCGAACTCGTCGTCGTTTAATATGCTAAAAACTTCTGAGTGCATATATCAAGCCTTGCCTTTTGCCTTTTTTAATTTAACCGGCGGCGCTGCTGCTGCTGAGGCCGGAGCCGGGCGGGAGTCGTCGAGGCATTTTTTTAAAAATTTTGCGGTATATGAGTTTTTAACTTTAACGAGCTCTTCGGGCGTGCAGGAAGCGACTACGTATCCGCCTTCGTTTCCGCCTTCGGGACCCAGATCTATTATATGATCGGCCATTTTTATTACGTCGAGGTTATGCTCTATTACTACGATGCTGTTTCCCGCGTCTACGAGCCTCGCTAAAACTTCGATAAGCCTGTGTATGTCGGCAAAATGAAGTCCGGTAGTGGGTTCGTCGAGAAGGTAAAGAGTGTTTCCAGTAGATACTTTGGCTAATTCGCAAGCTAATTTTATTCTCTGCGCTTCGCCGCCGGAAAGCGTCGTGGAGCTCTGGCCGAGTCTTATATAGCCGAGCCCTACGTCCTGAAGGCATTTCACCTTGCGGTATATCTGCGGTATATTCGAGAAAAAATCGACCATTTCATCTACGGGCGAGGCGAGTATTTCCGATATACTTTTGCCTTTGTATTTTATTTCGAGCGTTTCACGGTTATATCTGCTGCCGCGGCATTGTTCGCATTCAATATAAACATCGGATAAAAACTGCATTTCTATTTTTATGATGCCGTCGCCTTCGCAGGTTTCACAGCGGCCGCCCTTGACGTTAAAACTGAAGCGCGATGCCGTGTAGCCGCGCGCTCTGGCTTCGGCGGTAAGGGCGAAAAGCTCGCGTATATTATTAAAAACGTTTATATAAGTGGCCGGATTTGAACGAGGCGTGCGGCCTATCGGCGACTGGTCTATGTCGATTACCTTGTCTATTTTATCCAGGCCCGTTATCGAATCACATTCGCCTGATTTAATGCGGGTGGCGTGAAAGTGCTTCATTAAGTGTTTATATAGTATTTCGTTTATTAAAGTGGATTTGCCGGAACCTGATACGCCCGTTACACATGTAAGTTTGCCGAGAGGTATCGAAACGTTTATATTTTTGAGATTATTTTCCCTCGCGCCTTTTATTTCGATTTTAGCGCCGTTTTTAATTTCGCGCCTGCTTTGAGGCACTTTTATTTCGAGGTCTCTGCGAAGATATTTAGAAGTGAGCGAATTGCCGTTTTTAACCATCATTTCAGGAGTTCCGCTGAACACTATATTGCCGCCGTATTCTCCGGCCCCGGGTCCCATGTCTATTACGTGATCGGCCGATAAAATAGTCTGTTCGTCGTGTTCTACCACCACCAGAGTATTATTAAGATCACGCAGGTGATTGAGCGTTTTGAGCAGTTTTTCGTTATCGCGTTGATGCAGGCCGATGGAAGGTTCGTCGAGTATATAAAGAACGCCGACCAATCCTGAACCTATCTGGCAGGCCAGATTTATACGCTGGCTTTCGCCGCCCGATAAAGTGGATGCGGCGCGGTCGAGTGAAAGATAATCGAGGCCGACGTGAAGCAAAAATTCGAGACGCGAATTAATTTCTTTTAATATTTCGCGCGCTATTAATACCTGGCGCGGGTTTAATTCGACGTTTAAATAAAATTCTTTAGCTTCTTTAATGGATTTAGAAGCAACGTCCATTATGGACGAACCGTTGATTAATATGGACAGCACTTCTTTTTTAAGACGCTTTCCGGCGCAGGCCGGGCATTTTATCATGCTCATATAACTCATTATTTCGGCCCTTACCGATTCGGACTGCGACTGTTCGTAGCGCCTTTCTAAGAGCGGTATTATGCCCTCGTAGGGTTTATTATAGGTGTATGAGCCGTTGTTGCCGAAGGTCATGTTAAATTTTATATCTTCGTTGCCCGTGCCGTATAAAAGCACTTCCTGTTGGTTGATATTGAGTTTATTCCAGGTTGTATCGAGCGTGAATTTATAGTGTTCGGCCACCTGAGCGAGCATTTTCCAGAAAAAATTAGACTGGCCTTTGAAAGGCGCTATAGCGCCGTCTTTTAACTTTTTATTTTTATCAGGTATCAGAAGGTTGGGGTCGATCTCCATTTTAGCTCCCAGGCCGTGGCATTGCGGACAGGCGCCCTGGGGCGAGTTAAACGAAAAAATGCGCGGCTCTATTTCTGAAAGCGAAAAGCCGCATTTAGTGCAGCCATAATTTTCAGAGTAAACTTCTTCTTTATCGCCTATTTTATCTATTATCACCAGGCCTTCGCCGAGCTTTATCGCGGTTTCTATGGAGGCTGGCAGGCGGTTGCCTATTTCGGGCTTGACTACGAGCCTGTCAACTATAACTTCGATGGAGTGTTTTTTATTTTTATCGATATTAACGTTGATGAAATCTTCTTCGTATTCAATGGAATCGATTCTTACGCGGGTATATCCGCTTTTTTTTATTTTAGCGAGCATATCCTGAAACTGGCCTTTTCTTGCCCGGACTATCGGCGCGAGTATCCGCAGTTTGGTTCCAGGGGGAAAAGCCATTATTTTATCTACTATATCCTGAACGGTCTGTTTTTGTATCGGAATTTTACATTCAGGGCAGTGAGCTTCGCCTATGCGGGCATATAAAAGTCTCATATAATCGTAAATTTCAGTGACCGTTCCGACCGTCGAGCGCGGATTGTGCGATATGGATTTTTGCGCGATCGAAATAGCCGGTGAAAGCCCTTCGATCGAATCTACGTCGGGTTTATCCATGCGGCCTAAAAACTGGCGCGCATAGCTGCTCAGAGATTCTATATAACGTCTCTGGCCTTCGGCATAAAGCGTGTCAAAGGCGAGCGTGGATTTGCCGGAGCCTGACAGGCCGGTAATTACTACGAATTTATTTCTTGGTATGTCGGTTGAAACGTTTTTAAGATTATGCTGCCGCGCGCCTTTTATAATAATAGCGTCTTTTGAGTTCAATTTAAAATACCTCCGATGAGGCGGGAAACCTCGAGGGGCCTGTTATTTGATTGTTTTTATCGATGCTCATTTCATTGAGGCTGTCAAGATCGTAAATGTTCTGCGTTTTTTTATTTAATACCTGTATTCTGCCTGATTTAACGGCAATTCTAATTGAATCTACCTTATTTATTTTTCTGTACTGCATTTTAAAAAGCGCCGCAAAATTTTGAGGCATTTTAACGGTTAATATTTCGGTGTTTATATCCAGAGTGCAGGGGCCGGGGCCTATTTCAAAATTAGCGCCGCCTTTGGCGAAAAAGGCGTTGATATTTAAAAATTCTATATTTTCGGGATTGGGCGAAATAGTGTTAAACATGACTTCCGAGTTTTCAAAAAGTTTCATCTGTCTGTTTTTTGAAAGAAGCAAAGTTATATTTCCACCTTTTGCGGTTCTTATGCCTCCGCCTTCTTCGACGAAGCGCGTTGACGGCTTTTCCCATATTTTAGTAATGGAATCGAATTTGAAAATTTCGCCGGCGGGAAATTTAATTTCGATTTGTTTCGCCTGTTTTTGCTGTATTTCGTCGGTGCGCTTATTGGCGACAAAATAGATTATTATAGAAACCGCCGCTATGGTGAAAAGACTTATGATCGTAACTACAATTTTTGTTTTAAAAGCTTTTTCTTCGTTTTTTTCGTCCGTGATTTTTTTTTCGGCGTCGCGCTGTTTTTGTATCTTGCGCCTGTCTGAATCCGAGAGCACTTTCAGCTCTGAAAATTTGGGGGGCATTTATTTTCTCCTTCTAATTTAGCTAAGTTGCTAAGTTGCTGTAAAAAATCATTTTACTAAATAATGATATAATTTGTCAAATGTTTTATTGGCTTTTATAGAGTAATTAGTGTTTTATGATATGCGCAGGGATAAGGGTCTCGAAAAGGCGCCGGTTATAAAGGCCCGATATCGGTGATTAAAGTTATAAAAGGCGGCGAGTTGTTTTTAGCGGCTTTAAATAAAGCGGCGGCCGGAATTTCATTTATTTTATTTTCAATCGTCATGGCAGTTTTTAAAATTTCATTTTTTTCATCGCCGGTTACGAGCATTATTATAAAATGAGCGGATAAAATGGCGTTCATGGTGAGGCTGTAGCGTATCGACGATAATTTGGGAACGTAATGAGAAATGAAAATACGGCCTGTGCGGCTGGCACCATCGTTAAAACAGGCGAGACCCGATCCGTATAAGCCCGGCGATTTGTTTATTGGCGTTTCGTAAACGGTGCGTTCAAATAAAGATGCAGTGTGGCCGTCAGAGCCCATTCCGAGTATCAATAAATCGAATAATCCGCCGCTGTCGGTTTTTTTAATAATTTCAGATTCGTAACCGGCCGCGATAAGGGCGGGCGTAAATAAATCAAAATTAAGCGGATAAATAATTTCACGCGGTATTTTAGAATTATAACAAAGCGAATCTGCGGCGTTTTTATAATTAGATTCTTTTGAATCGAGAGTGACATGCCTTTCGTCGCCCATAAAAAAAAATACGGCTTTCCACTCGATACCCGCGAAGGCTTCCGAATTTGAAAGTTCGCCCAGGCGCGAATAAAAAGAAGAGGGCGTTTTACCGCCGCTTAAGCCTATGACCGTTTTTTTGCCTGCCGCCTGATTGTTTAAAATTAAATTCAGCGAGGAAAAAGCGAATATATTTTGTAGTTCAGCGATGTTTTTATCGTATTTTATTTCTAACATAAATCCAGTCCGAAAAATTCGCAGAGTTTAGGGCCGAGCGAGCCCGCGGCGTATTTATTGATCGTAACGCGTTTTTGCTCCAGGCATTTTAAAATAGGCGTTATATAATTCCACGCGGTTTCTATTTCATCCGAGCGCATAAACAAAGTGGCGTCGCCGTTGAGAGCGTCGAGTATGAGCCGCTCGTATGCTTCCGGCATCTTTTGATCGAATGAAGCCGAATAATTGAAATTCATCAATACCGGTTGAAGCCGGGTTTCGAAACCGGGCTGCTTGCAGAATATTTTTAATGAAATGCCTTCATCCGGCTGAATTCTAATTGTAAGTTCATTTGAAACGGCTTCCTGTGAAGCGCAAAGATTGTTAAATATTAAATGCGGCGCCGGCTTGAAAGTTATTATTATTTCGCTTAAGCGCTCCGGCATGCGCTTTGCCGCGCAAAGGTAAAAGGGAACCCCCGCCCAGCGCCAGTTATCTATAAAAAGTTTTATGGCCGCGAAAGTTTCGGTGGCCGAGTTTTTATTTATATTATCTTCGTCGGTGTATCCTTTTACCGGCAGGCCGTCGATAATTCCGGTTTCGTACTGGCCCGTTACGATAGACGCTCCGGGATTATCGGTATCGAAAGGTCTTATGGATTGAAGCACCTTTAACTTTTCGTTTCTGACGCTGTTTGCGTCAATAGATGCCGAAGGCTCCATCGCTATCATTGAAAGTATTTGCAATGAATGATTTTGAATTATATCTCTTATTATCCCGGATTTGTCAAAATAATTACCCCGGCTGCCTATGCCTTCGGCTTCGTAAACTTTAATCTGGACGTTGTCTATATAGTTATGGTTCCATACGGGTTCGAATATGCCGTTGATGAACCTGAATATCATTATGTTCTGGATGGTTTCTTTTCCGAGATAGTGGTCTATTCGGTATATCTGGTCTTCGCAAAAAATGGAAAGCACTTTTTCATTCAGCGCGCGCGCGCTGGCTATGTCGTAGCCGTAAGGTTTTTCTATAACGACGCGCACGAACGAGCCGGCGCATGAAATATCGAGAAAATCCGGTTTGGACAGGCCTGATTGATGCAGCGAAGTTATTATATGTTCAAAATTATCCGGCGGCGTGGAAAGGTAATATAAAAAATCGCATATTTTATTTTCCGAGGCCGTTTGTTTTAAAAAATTCTTTATAGCGGCGTATTCTTCAGGATTAGTAAAATCGGCGGCGTGATAATTATTTATAAGCATGAAATTTTCGATTTTTTCTTTGCATGAATAATTTTTACGGTTTTCACGGTTACAGGGCGGTTTATTATTCACGGTATTTTTAATATATTCGTTATATTCGATATTCGAATATTTACGCCGTCCGATTCCTATTATGCGAGTGTTTTCGTGTAACAGGCCCATGTCGAATAAATTAAATAAGGCCGGTATTATTTTTTTTCGCGCCAGATCGCCGCTTATGCCGAAAACAGCTATGATACAGGCTTTATTTTGCTTCAAGCCGCCGGATGTTTGCGCATAATTATTATTTTCGCAGTTTTTCATTTAATATTCAACCTTTTTTAATTGAATGACCGCCGAATTCATTTCTGAGCGCGGCGATGATTTTAGCCGAAAATGATTCATCCTGTCTTGAAACGAACCGGCTTAAAAGCGATAAAGTAATAACCGGCGCCGGGACGGATTTTTCAATAGCGTCCGCGACCGTCCAGCGGCCTTCGCCGGAGTCTTCCACGAAGTCTTTTATGCCGTCCAGATCGGGATTTTTACCCAGCGCGTTTTCAAGAAGTTCTAAAAGCCACGATCGTACGACGCTGCCGTTATTCCAAAGGCGGGATATTTTATGCAGATCGAGGTTGAAATCGGATTTTTTCATCAGCTCGAAACCTTCGCCGTAAGCGGCGAGCATGCCGTATTCAATGCCGTTATGTATCATTTTAACGTAATGGCCGCTTCCGGCCGCGCCGGTGTGCAGATAGCCGTTTTCGGGCGCCAGGCTGCGAAAAATCGGCTCGCAGTATTCAAAATCCGTTTTTTCGCCGCCGATCATCAGGCAGTAGCCGTTTTTATAGCCCCATACGCCGCCTGAAGTGCCGGAATCCATGAATGAAAAGCCTTTTTTTGAAATCATTTCAGCCCGAGCGATCGTGTCTTTGTAATTGGAGTTGCCGCCGTCTATAATAATATCGCCGGCTTCGGCCGATTTCATTACTTCGCCGACCGCCATATCGACGAGATCGCCAGCCGGAAGCATTATTATATAAATTCTTCTTTTATCAAGATGCTTCGATATATCTGAAATGTTATTAACAAATATTGCGCCGAATTCTTCAACTTCTTTTTCTTTTTCCGCCGATCTGTTCCAGCAGACCGTTTTATGCCCGGCATCGTTTAACCTGTGCGCCATATTAAGGCCCATGCGGCCCATGCCTATAATAGCTACCTGCATCGAAACACTCCTTTTATCGATTTTTAATAATCAACGGTTCATGATACCATAAACAGGGAATAAATTCAAACCATATGTTACATCGTATATTATTGACAAAGCTGCCCGATTAATTTATAATGTCTCAGGTTATTTACGCGTTGAAAGGAAAATCTATTTTGTTTAATAAACTAATCGAATTTCTGGCGCTGAAAAAAAGCATGTCGGCGCTTCTTTTAATGGTAATATTCGTCGGAATGGGTGAAAAGCTCGCCGAAAGATTTCTGCCTAAATATATAGAAGTATTGGGCGGCGGCGCTCTGGCAATAGGGCTTTTAAACGGGCTCGACAATCTTTTAAGCGCGCTGTACTCGCTTCCCGGCGGATACTTAAGCGATCTGATAGGTTTTAAAAAGTCGCTGGTTATATTTAATTTATTCGCGATGACAGGTTATGTTATAGTCATAGTCTTTCCGAGCTGGCAGGCCGCGGTTATTGGCGCCGTTTTTTTTATTTCATGGGACGCGCTTTCACTTCCGGCGACTATGAGTTTAGTTTCAAAAGTGTTGCCCGATAAAAAACGCACCATGGGCGTTACGATGCACTCGCTTGTAAGAAGGCTGCCCATGGCTTTAGGGCCGCTTGCCGGCGGATATTTCATAGACGCTTATGGCATCCAAACGGGCATTAGATATTCTTTTATGCTCGCGCTCGCCCTGGCCGTTATTTCACTTATTATGCAGCAGATTATTATGGAAGAGGACCCTTCGTCCAGAGATAAAAAAGATATAAGCGCGCCATGGGCGGGCCTTTTTTCGCCCAAGCTGAAGGCGTTATTGATTTCGGATATATTTATCAGGTTCTGCGAACAGATACCTTACGCTTTTATCGTGTTGTGGTGTCTCGGCGATCGCGAAAGCGGAATCAGCGCTAAAATCAGCGCTTTTGATTTCGGTATTTTAACCGCGGTTGAAATGACGGCCGCTATCCTAATATATATACCCGTGGCGCATTTTGCCGATCGCGGGTCAAAAAAGCCTTTTGTAATAATTACATTCGCTTTTTTCACGGCGTTTCCCGCCGTATTATATTATTCGCATACTTATACCGCGCTTACATTCGCTTTTATTTTAAGGGGATTCAAGGAATTCGGAGAGCCCGCCAGAAAAGCCATGATTCTGGATCTGGTGCCCGAAGACCGCCGCGCCTATACTTACGGGGTCTATTATCTTATAAGGGATATAATAGTTTCCGTCGCGGCGTTCGGCGGCGCATTTTTATGGCGCCATTCGCCCGCGCTTAATCTGGCGGCGGCCTTCGCTTTCGGATTGATAGGAACCTTTTATTTTGTTATTGCCGGAAAAGATATCGAATAGTTATTTAGTTATTTTAAAACTACGATTTTATCCAGGTTGATTACATAATCAGATGAGTTTTCAGTCTTACCCAGGCAGGTAAATCTGAAAGTCATATTTTTACCGTGATAGGTCGCATCATCATCTACTACGAAAGATACGGGCAGTTTCATTATATCGTAGTTATTGTTGGAGTAACAATCGAGCGGGCCGTATTTTTTGCCGCCGACTTCTATCTGATAGATGCCGCTGTCGTCGCTTTTTTTGATCCATATATCGCATTTATAGATTCCCGTGCTCATAAACTGGTTGATTTCAATATAATCATCTACCGCGTCGGTATCTTTGCCTGAAATTGGAACGCCGCGTACCGATTCGCCGTCTTCTTTGGAAATAGGCGAAAACCATAGATAATTGCCCTGCTGGTTTATATCCGAATAATCGATAACGCGCACTTCGAGCGCGAACGGCCTTGTGACGGCGTTAACGCCTTTTGAAATATCGTTTAGATAAGATTCGCATTCGATCGTTTTATTCAAAATGTTGCCGACTATCTGAATGCACTTTGAAGGCGAGCTTTCAACGCCATTTTCACTGGCGGCGGTTACTTTATAATAATAAACGTTGCCGTAGGGGATGCTCATTATATATGAGTTAAGCGCGGTATCGCCGGATTTTGTATATATGCCGTTTTCGAACTGCGATTTATAAACGTTGTAAGTTTTAGCGCCTGGAACGCTTTCCCAGTTAAGGGTCAGCGTGGAATTTTTGCTCAGGCTGGCGAACAGGTTTTTAGGCGTTTCCAGATAAGTTATTTCAGGTTCCGACGAAGCGGGCCGCGACATAATCGACTCGTTGCCCGAGACATCGAATGTAGTAACTGTATAGATGTAATAGCTATCCATATCGATGTTAAAATCGGTATATGAAATATCCGGCGGCAATATTTTAACGAGCGTGAAAGGCTCCGAGCTGTCTTTGATTTTACGATATACCTTTATGCCTATAAAATCGAGGGTTTTTCCGTCGGCGTCTTTGACGGGATTCTGCCATCTTAAATAATTTTTGCCCTTCTGATACCATACTTCAAGATTAGTCACCGGGCCTGGCGAGGAATTATCGAGCTTACCGAAAATTGAAAAATTACCGTCAACGTATTGTGAATAATTGCCGGATGAATTTTTAGCGCGGATCCTGTAAAAATAAGTGCCCTGCGTTAAATTGGAATCTATGAATATATTTTTATCACCGGGAATTTTAGCTATCTGCTTCCATGTCGTCTGGCTGTGCGAGTGCGATTCTATTTCATATTCGTTGATATCGCTTGCGGGTGAATTATCTATATTTTCCATTGGCGCGTCCCACGATATGATTATATCGCCTCGATCGTTTCCGAACGCTATGCTCGAACCGGGAGCGAAAAACATACGTGACGGAGATTTAGGGATAGTCTTTTTTTCGGGCTGGATTATAGCCATCTGCGGGTCGCTGCCGGTGCTTTCACGAAGCATATTATCGAAAGCCGTTATGGTATATATAAATTTTTCGCCTTCTATCAATTCGGGCGATTTATCGATATAATAATGCTGATCGGAGGCGAGAGTGGCTATCTTTTTTTCTATGGCCGATTCTTTCCTGCGGTATATGTTGTAGCCTATTATATTTTTTTTAGTGTTATCTTCGTTATTGACGGTGACTATGTCCCAGTCGAGTATGACCTGATAAACATTTTCATTCAGCTTTTGAATGGCGATAGGAGAGTTTTTGTCCCATTTAGGGCTGTCGGGAATATAGCCGTCGTCAACTAAAAGTTGTCCGGCGGGAGTTGTTTCGGAATTTTTAGCGGCGCAGCCGAAAGAAAAAGCCGAAGCCAAAAATATTAATAAAATTGAATATGCCGCGAATTTAATATTGTATATGCTTAATTTAATCATAATATTTTTTTGGCCATGCCTCTTTTTTTAAAATTCGTTAAATTAGAACTTAACGGCGTCTTTTGCGTCTTCGAATATTTCAAATATATTAGTCAGGTTTATAAGCTGAAAAAGCCCTTTGATATGTTCGTTAAGGCCGGTTATATGAAGGGCGCCGTGATTTTCTTTAAGGGTTTTAAGCGTGCCGATAAAAAACCCCAGACCTGACGAATCGACGTATCTGGTATTTGTAAGATCGAATACTATATTGATATTTTTGTCGTCGATTAAATCTTTAACCGTTTTTTTTAGACCTATGACCGTTTTAATGGTTATATCGCCGCAAACGCTTAATTTGGCATAATTTTTCTTTTTATCGATAATAGTTTCGACGCAGCCTGATAGTATTTTTTCAGCCGGCTTCGCGCTTTCGGCTTCAGATTTTTTAGCGGCTTTACTGACAGGCTTATCGCTTATAATAATTTTATCGTTATTGCCGGTTTTTACCGGACCGGTCGTTTTTTTTACAGCCAATTTCATTCACCCCGTTAATTATTTGATCATGCTTACACATGCAATTATATTTGCGTTTGTACTTTTATCCGTATATGTACTTGTAATCGTTATTGCCTGTTTTTATGTTTTGGATTTTTACTTACTAAATCAACTGCTTTTACACAGCGCGTAGCTACTTCAATTTTCAACGCATCATTAGTCAGATTCTGCACTTCGCGGTGAATGCCGCCGTCTGAAGTTACATAGGGCATTACCGGAAGGCCGTTAATAGCGTATGCAAGCATGTCGTTCAAGCATTTATCGCATTTACATACGCTTTCGTTTTTAGCTAATATTTGTTGAATTTTAACGGTGATTATATCTTCTAAATAATTATAAATTGCCATAACATACTTATCGGTTTATCTTTTGCTTTATTTAGCGTTTGTGAAAAAATCATAGTTTATAAGCCATAAAATATCGCATTATGCAATGTGACACAATATGGTACAACACAATGTAATGCAATTCAATGCAATGCAACGCAACACGATACGATACTACAAAAGGAAGACAAGACGAGACCGCGACGGGGGAAAAGAAAGGACCAATGGCC
>DIVV01000190.1 GCA_002423385.1 bacterium UBP16_UBA6123 | reverse complement strand
GCTTATAAAACTTCGGGATTTTAGGGTGTAATTCTCAGCGGAAAAAGCCGCGCCGCCGTCAATTTTGTCAGAAGCACTAACATGTTTGGCACTATTTCAGACGGGTCCCCAAACTTCAGAGTGGATGTAACGTGGCAAAACATGCCCGAGGGAATGTTTAAAATTACCCCTTATAGAAGGAGTTTGATCCTTTTCGTACCTGCCTTCGCTAATAGCGCCGCAACCGAAACAGCCCTTAACAGTGAGACAACCAGTTTTCGCTTTAATTATGGCCATACATATCTTTTTTATACGTTAGAAAATGTCTTTCTTTTCAAAATTGAATATTATACCGGTAAATGGGTTGATTCAGATGATGACGAAGGTATGCAAATGGGAACGGCATCAATCTACACTCCGGCAATATTTTTACCGCTGAGCTCGACGCCGGAGCGCTCCTCTTTTGTTTATGATTTTGCAACTAAAACAATAAAACAAATCCCATAGTTCTTAAAATAAGGCTTTTTATTGTCACAGTTGCCGCGGCGGCTCTCTGGTAGGGCGTTCGGCGAATGATAACTCGTTGGTGAAAGTCCACATAAAGTGAAAAAAATCCCCCGCGGCGTTTTTGCCGCAGGGGATTTTTAAAATTTGTCGCTTATTGGTTGAATTTTTGAAGCGCACTTACCAGTTGGCCTGGTTTTTCGTCGGCGGTAATGTGGAGCCGAGCCGTGCGGGCCTGTTTTATCATTTTAACATTACTGTTTTTTTATTCGGCCTGCTTCGTTTCTTTCGTCTGATCAGCCCTGCCATGGCTCCATTTTTCTTTAAATATTCTGCGGCCGAGTTTTTTAAGCCATGATTCGCGCTCGAAAGGCCTTATTTTGACTGCCGCGGGCGAGCCTTCGGCCACGAGCTCGAGGTCGGTATTGCCTTTTATCGTGGGTATTCCGGCCATCTTGCGAAGCAGGGGAAGCGAAAGCATTATGCGCTGCCATTCAAGGTTCGGAACGGAAAAACTCGTTCCATGACCCTTCACCGGGACCTGAGCGTAGTGGACGATATCCCAGGAAACTTGATCCTGTGGCATGTTTGAAAGTTCTTTGATGAAATCGGTGACGATGTCGCGCGGAAAATCGAGAAGATGGTGTCCTGAAAGATAATTTTTGAATCAGGCCACGCGCAGTGACTCCGCCGTGAAGGTGGCGCAGTTGCTCTTGCGCTTATCATATTTCCATTTTGGATCGCCCGTAACGCTTTCGCTATTGGCGTTCATCCAATAAGGCGCAATGAGCTCGGGTTTGATATTTGCGGGAAGTTTGTAAACTCTTACGCCCCAGACGCTGCGGCCGTAGCACGAACCGTAGCTTGAAGCGAAAACATGCGCCGCGTCGGGCGGCGTCGTGCCGTAGAGATAGTCGGCAGTGGGCAGTATCGTGCATATATTTTTGGTTTTTTTATAATATCCTTCGCTTACGGTGTAAACGGTGCCGTTGACCGCGACGCTGATATGGCCGCCGGGATTTCCGGAAATGGGCTTTCCGACCGCAAGAACAGCCTCGGAAAGCAGCACCTCGATAACCGGCGCCCCCTTGATTTTGTCGAGTTCGGAGATGATGGTTGAATAGTTGGCTACCGGAAGGCCGTTTTCGACGCCGAATGTCTGCGAGGCCGCCGCCACGGTTGAGCTATTATTTTCGGCCGGCTGTCCGGCCTGCTGACAAAAAGCTGTATGGGCCTGCAAAATTAAAGCACAAATGGCCGAAAATAAAACGGCTTTAGAAAATATCGCAAAATATTTCATGTTATCTGCCCCCTCTGAAAAATGTAAAAATTCAATTCGGGACAATTATACCAAAATTTTAGAAATATTTCAAGTTTTGACATACAAATATTAGCCGTTATTAAAGACTTATTTTATTTTGAATATGCCTGGTTACCGTTTCGAAGATCTGCGCCTCGCCTTCGATCGGTTTGGAAATATAATCGTCCATTCCCGCCGCGAGAAAATTTTCGCGATCTTCAGCCATGGCTAGCGCCGTCATTGCGATTATCGGAATATGGCCGCCGGATGACGCTTCGTGTTCCCGGATGAGTTTTGCCGCTTCGATACCGTCCATTACGGGCATCTGACCGTCCATGATAATCGCGTCGAACTTTCCCGTTTTGAAGAGTTCTACAGCTTCGGCGCCGTTTTGTACCATCTCTACATTCCAGTTGAAATTTTTAGTTAAAGCGCCTATAAGTTTTCTGCTTATATAGTCGTCTTCGGCGATTATTATATTGAGCGTCTTTTCCGACTTTAGCATCGTTATATTTTTTTCATTTTTTACAATTTCAGAATACTGAGTCTCTATCTCGAAAGGGACCTCGACCGTGAAACAGCTTCCTTTTCCAACCTCGCTATGAACACTGATGTCGCCGTCCATTAATTCTACAAGCCCTCTGACAATAGAAAGCCCTATTCCGGCGCCGCCCGTGTGCCGCGTGTGCGATTCGTCCAGTTGATGGAACATTTCGAATATTTCGGCTGTTTTTTGAGGCGGTATCCCTATTCCGTGGTCGGATACGCAGATAGCGATTCTGGAAATATTATCTTTGAGCGACACCTGTTTTACTTTAACTTTAATGGCGCCGGCCGAAGTGAATTTGACGGCGTTAGTCAAAAGATTTAATACCACCTGTTTTACTCTTAACGAATCGCCTATCACACGACTTTTAATTTCGGGGTCGAAGTCGTATTCGAGCGACAGATTTTTATTAACGATCTGCATATCAACGAACGAATGTAAATTTTTTATTACGGAGCAAATGTCAAAAGGCTTTTTGGAGAGCATTATCTTTTTCGCTTCGAGTTTCGAAAAATCGAGGATGTCGTTTACAAGTTCAAGAAGATGTGTGGAAGAGGCTTTTATAGTTTCGCCGAATTCCCTCTGTTCGCTGTCGAGCTCGCTTTGCAAAAGAAGATTTGAAAAACCTATGATGCCGTTCATCGGGGTTCTAAGTTCATGGCTCATATTGGCTAGAAACAGGCTTTTGACGATGCTGGCGGCCTCGGCTCTTTCTTTAGCCTCGATGATTTTTTTGTCCGAGGCCTTTTGCCCGGTAATATCTATCGCGGCGATAAAGTAATTGTTTTCTTTTTTAGAAAAAATTCCTTCAATGCGCGCCCATATTTCACGGGTGTCCGGGCGGCTGAATTCTACTTCACATGAAGCTTTTACGCCCGGATTTTCAAACGCTTTCTTAAAAAACTCGTTGAAAGCGGGAAGCGTAGCCTTTGAAAGAAAAAAATTGAAATTGCGGCCGGCTAATTTTGAGCGTTCCATTCCGAGCATTACCGAGGCGCAAAAATTGAGATTAGATATCCCGGTTTCTTCGTTAAGAGTGAAATAACCTACCGGGGCGAAATCGTAAAGCTCCATATACTTATCCAGCGATGTCTCGGCGGTATGCCTTGCCTGCACAAGCTCTTCGTTTTGCATTTCAAGTTCTATCTGATGCACCTGAAGTTCGTGAAGAAGCATTTTAGTATCGGCTTCCGAGGCTTTCTGATCGGCCGCTTCACGGACGTTAAATTTATCTTCCGCGCGTTTTCGCAGTTCGTTTGCGCCATGCGTGTTTTTGATTTCTTTTTTCATAACTTCAATTCCTTTTGCTCGATGATTTTAATGCCTCGAACCAGGCATGATTTATCAAAGATTATGCCAGCCAGCCATTTTATCGGTATAGTTTTTCCCGTGGCCGTTATAACTTTCGTTTCGAATTCGGCCGGTTGGCTCCCTTCTAAAAGCGCTTGAATGTCGTTTATCGCTTTGGCCCTCAGCGGCGCCGGAATAAATTGATCTACAAAGTTTTTTCCGATGGCGTTTTCTCTTTTTGCGCCGAATAAGTTTTGGGCGCCGTCGTTATATTCAATTATTTTTCCATCGCAGGCGATCCCGATGACGGCGTTTTTAGCTTCGCCGCTTAGTTCGTCGAACATCGAGCTCATGTTTTTATACGCCATCTCCATTTTTTTTAATTTTGTAATGTCGATAAATGTGGTCACCAGACCTTCGATTCTGTCGTCGAGCGTCCGGTACGGCATGATGCGGACGTTTAACCACCGTCCGTTACTGGTCGAGACGGTTTTTTCGATAAAAATGAGCGTGCGCAGCACTTCATTCGAATCATCGGAAAGCCCTTCATAATTAAGATTGTTGACAAGATCCGTTATGGGCCTTCCGACATCGCCCGGTATCAGATTGAATATTCTGGTGGCTGGCGTGGTGAATCTGCTTATATTGAGTTTTTTGTCGAGAAAGAGCGTGGCTATTTCAGTGCTGTTGAGAAGGTTGCGCATGTCGTTGTTCACGCAGGAATAATCATCGACCTTCGACTGCAATTCGGCGTTTACGGTGTGAAGCTCTTCGTTGAGGCTCTGCATTTCTTCTTTGGAGGTCGTCAACTCTTCGTTCGCCGATTGCAGCTCTTCGTTGGTCGATTGCAGCTCTTCGTTAGTTGACTTTAATTCTTCTTCAGAAGTCTGCATTTCCTCGCGCATATTTTGAAGCTCTTCGCGCAGCTTTCGAAGCTCCGTTTCAGCGTCGGTTAAACGGGCGTCGTCGGCGTCTGTATTTTTTTTATTTATTCGTTTTTTAATGCCGGCCGGTTTAACGTCTTTGAAAACAACCATTATCATGCCCTTTAATGCGTCGGGTTTTTTGATGTGTGAGATAATTACATCTACCGTCTGCGTTCCGCCTTCAGTTCCGACGTTTATATTTGATAACTCAACTACTTCGCCGGTCTGCTGGGCTTTTCTGAAAGCGAATGGAAATTCGTTGCGCAGCCCTTCACGCATCATCGCGAATATGTTCCAGTTGGTTTTTCCGGCGGCGGGTTCTAAATATTTGCCGGTGCGCCCGGCTATGTAAACGATATCTCCTTTTTCAGTGACCAATACGCTCGCCGGCAAAAAACTTTGCAGAAGCAGTTGGTCTGCGAGAATCTGTATGTTATCGGGGGTTTTGGCATGAGCCGTTTTTTCGACCGGTGAAAGACGCGCGGGTTTCGAAAACGATGAAGGAAAACCCGTGAATTCGGTATTTGCCGTGGAGGCTTCCGCGCGGTATATTCTTAATTTTGAATTAACCGCCGTAAAGTGCTCGTTCGACGCTCCCGTCGTTTCGGCGTTGCCGAGGATCATTATTCCGCCTTTGTTCAGGCTGTAGTGAAACAGCGCGAGAATTTTTTGCTGAAGTTCCGGCTCTATATATATTAAAAGGTTGCGGCAGGATATGATGTCGAGTTTGGTGAAAGGCGGGTCTTTTATTATATTCTGCGGCGCGAACACTACCATTTCGCGGATGCCGGCGTTGATCGAATAGCAGTCTTCCGTTTTAATGAAAAACGCGGACAATCTTTCGGGAGATACCTCGGCGGCTATGCTGGCGCGGAAAATCCCTTTTCGGGCTTTTTCTATAGCGTCGCCGTCGAGATCGGTCGCAAATATCTGCAGCGTGATATCTTTTTTTTGCCCAAAGCCGTCGAGCGCTTCTTTAAAAATTATAGCCATGGAATAGGCTTCCTCGCCGGTCGAACAGCCTGGTATCCAGGCTCTGATTACGCATCCGTTCGGGCAGGCGTCAAAGATTTCAGGAAATATTTTATCGCGGAGTGCATCCCACACGGCGCTGTCGCGGAAAAAACTCGTCACGCCTATAAGCAGTTCCTTGAAAAGCAGTTCCATTTCAGATGAGTTTTCCTGTAAAAAACGGACGTAAGTGGATATTTTATTTATTCTATGTATGCTCATGCGCCTTTCGATGCGCCTGTAAAAAGTATTTTTTTTATATTGTGAAAAATCATTTCCGGTATGCGAACGCAATATTATAACTATCTTTTCGAACGAGCTCCGATCATTTATATCGGGATCGTAAAATAAGGGAATCGTCGTGTTATGGCTAAGATGGGAGATCAGTTTTTCCGCAAGCCGTTCCGCGGGGGCTATGATGTCGATTGGCGCCGTGTCTATAGCGTTCTGCGGCATCGCGGAAAATTTTGCGTCCGATGGCTCCTGCGCCAGAGTAACGCCGCCTTTTTCCTTGATGGCTAAAAGTCCCTGGCTCCCGTCGGAGCCCATGCCGGAAAGAACTATACCGATGCTTTTTTCGCGATTCTCATCGGCGAGCGAACGAAAAAAGAAGTCTATCGGAAGTGAAATCCCGTCTTTTTTTACGATTTCGAATAAATGAAGTTTGCCTTTGAAAATGGACATGTTTTTATTCGGCGGTATCACATAAACTGAATTCGGCCTTACGGGCATAAGGTCTTCGGCTTCCGAGACATTCATATTTGTTTTATGCTGAAGTAATTCGGCCAGAACGCATTTATGAACGGGGTCGAGATGTTGAATGACGACAAAAGCCATCGCGGAAGGTTGCGTAAAGCTTTCGAAGAACTGGCCGAGCGCGTCGAGTCCGCCGGCCGAGGCGCCTATTCCGACTATTGTAACATCGTTTGACGTGGGGGGCGTGAAAGATGAAGTATTCGCTTTCTTTTTCTTTGAACTGATTTCTTTTTTCAATTTCAACCTCATAATTTATATTTTATGAAAATTTATGTATATAAAATAATACCGAAATTTTTTCGAACGTTTTAATGTATTTAACTTATTATATATGTTATATTCGAATTAAGCAATGTATTTTTTCTCCTTATGTTATAGCATATTTCATGCCGAATGTTTTGACCATTTAATTTTTTTAACTTGACATTGTTTAACATTTGATGTAAGCTTAAATTAACAGGCAGTTGAATATTAAATGGTTCATTATTGCCGAAGGGTTCGTTACTGATATTGGAGATTCCCGCCTTCAGGCTGAGTGATCATGCCGCAATTGGAGCCATAAATATGAAAAAAGAAAATGCGCAGGCCATAGATTCAAAAAAAATGAGGGCTCTGGCCGAAAAGAATCTTGCGGAATCGGGAATTTCGGCTAAAACCGATCAACGAATACTTCTTCACGAACTTCAGGTGCAGCGGCTCGAGCTGGAAATGCAAAACGTCGAACTCAGGCAGCAAAACGACGAACTTCAAATAACGAGGGCCGCGGCGGAAAATATCCGGCAGAATTACGCCAGGCTTTACGATTTTTCTCCCGCGGGTTATTTCACTATTTTGCGCGACGGCACGATATGCGAATTGAATTTCTGCGGGGCCTCTCTTTTAGGCATGGAGCGTTCGGTTTTGATCGGACGCAACTTCAAATTATTCATATCTAAAGAAACTCTTCCCGTCTTCAATATGTTTTTCGCACGAATATTTGACAGCGACGTCAAAAATTCTTGCGAAGCCGCGCTCACCGTCCGCGATAAACCGCCGGTTTACGTTTTTATCGAAGGCATAGCCACTGATTTCGCTCAGAAATGCCTTCTGGTAGTTGTCGATGTCTCCGAACGCAAACAGATCGAAAATCAGTTAAAACAAGCCAGTGAATATAACGCGGCCACGCTGAACGCTCTTCCCGACTTATTGTTTGAAATTGACGGTGAAGGGCGTATTCATAATTATCATGCTCAAAATTCTGAAATGCTGTATATCGAACCGGCCAAATTTTTAGGAAAAAAAGTATCGGAGGTCATGCCCGGAGAAGCGAACCGCATAATTATGGACGCGCTGCACAAAGCTTCGATGTGCGGGCGTTGCAGCGGGATCGAATATTGGCTGGATATGCCGGAGGGCATTAAATGGTTTGAACTTTCTATCTCCGTCAGGGGCGATAGCAGCGCTTCGGATTGTCTTTTTATCGTTCTGGTCCGCGATATAACCGAGCGAAAACTTCAGGCCGAAGGCATATCGAGGCTGGAAAAACGTTTCCGTCACGTTATCGAGAATATGCCGGCCGGAGCGATACTTTGCGAAAACGATCAAATATTCATTAATTCGCATATTGAAGAACTGAGCGGCTATATGCAAAACGATTTTAGCTCTCCTGAAGAATTTTTCAGTACTTTATTCAAAGAAGGCTTTGAAAATATAATTAAAATTTTTGATTCTAATTTAGTTAATAAACGTCCGGGTTTCGTTTCACTTTTATTGCATAGAAAAGACGGCGCGATCAGAAACGTCGATATATCCAGGATGTTTATAGAAGGGCAACTGACCGTCTGGATATTCTACGATGCGACGGATTATTTATTTATTCAAAAAAAACTGATGAAAAGCGAATTACACTTACTGGAAGCGCATCGCGTGGCTCACATCGGAAGTTATGAGTGCAATCTTGTAACAGGCGAAATAAGCTGGTCGGAACTCTGTTATCAAATAATGGGAATCAGCCGGTGCAAAATTACTCCCGAATTAATAAAATCGCTCATACACGCCGATGACCAGGAACGTTATTACAGTCATTATTTCGATCTATTTTCCAAAAACAAAGATTTTAATATTGAATATCGTATAAAACGCCCCGACGGGAGTATTATTTACATTTGCGACGAGGCAATAATAAAATTCGATGATAATGGAATTCCATTAAATTGCATCGGATACTATAAAGATATAACGCAGCAGAAAAAAGCGGCTGAAGAATTGCACAGAAGCGAGCAGAATAAATTGCAACTGCTCGAACTTTCTCATGAAGGATACTGGGCTATAAACGAAGCCGAAAAAACAATATTCGCCAATAATCGCGTATGTGAAATATTAGGATATTCAAAAGAAGAAATAATTCAAAAGAAACCGATGGAATTATTCGATAACGCGCATGCGGATTTATTTTTTTCGGCAATCGAAAAATGCCTCATCGGAGAAAAAACCAGTTATAATTCGCAGATGATACATAAAAACGGTTATAAAGTTTTTGTGAACATGACGGTATCGCCGACATTCGATAATAACGGAATTTATAACGGCGCATTTGCGCTTATAAACGATTTCACGAAACAAAAAGAACTCGAAAGTGAAATTAAATCGGTTCGCATGGAACTCACTGAAAAATATTCATACAACGATATCATCGGAAAAAGCCCTTCGATGCAGGTAATATTCGAATCGCTCCAGACCGTCGCCGAAGCCGACTGTAACGTTCTTATAGAAGGGCCTTCCGGTACGGGTAAAAATCTTATAGCCAAAGTTATTTATAGTATTTCCAACAGGAAAAATAAAAATTTTGTTGTCGTCAACTGCGGGACGCTGCCCGAAAACCTCCTTGAATCTGAATTATTCGGTTACGTTAAGGGCGCATTCACCGGCGCCGATAAAGATAAGCCGGGCAAGTTCGCCGCAGCCGAAGGCGGAGTCGTTTTTCTCGACGAAATCGGTGAAATGCCGCTAAATCTTCAGGTTAAAATATTGAGGATAATAGAAGAAAAAAAATTTGAACCGGTAGGCTCGAATAAAACCATCTCATCCGACGTGCGCATAGTGGCGGCGACCAATAAAGACCTTAAAAAGCTCGTTGAAGAAGGTAAATTCAGGGCCGATCTATATTTCCGACTGAAGATAGTCAGCATAAATATACCTCTACTGAAAGACCGGCCGGAGGATATCGAAGTTTTAACCGAATATTACATCAATTATTTCAATGAAAAATATAATAAAAATATCAGTTACGTATCGCAGGACGTTGCACGGTTTTTCAAATTATATGATTTTCCTGGCAATGTCAGAGAACTTAAAAATATTATGGAACGCGCATATATTTTTTGCAATGACGCAATATTGCAAATGAAACATATGGCTTGCGAATATAAATCAATATCTGAAAAGCTTTGCGGTGAAAATTCGGAAAAAATAGAAGTGTTTCGCAATATTGAACCGGATAAAAAAACAAACGTGAAACCTGATAAAATAAATATCGATACCAACGAAAAAAACTTTATAGAAGAAACTATTTTAAAATGCGGCGGCAATAAATCGATGGCGGCCCGCGTGCTTAAAATAGATTATACCACGCTGTGGCGAAAACTAAAAAAATACAGTTTGAATGAATTGCCGGATCAAAATAATCAGGCGCAAAATTCAGTTTCATCTTTAGAAAAAGAGCCCGCGCTATTGTCCTTCACGGGAGAAAAAGAAATTTTAAAAGAAGCGCTTGTAAAAGCCGGCAATAACAAAACCGAAGCGGGAAAGAAGCTGAAGATGAGCCGTACGACCTTATGGCGAAAACTCAAAAAATATGATCTGCTGTAATTAAAACGTATCGGTTTGCGCGATATTATGAAACGTTGAACTCTAATTTCTTGTATTCCTTTCTTATTTAAATACTACCGGCTGATAAAGTTTAAATACTTTTCGCCCTCTCATAACACCTATTATTTAAGCGTTATTAACGCCATGAATATTCCGAAATCTTGAAATGCCTTTAATGCGTTTTACTTTCGGCATGGAAGTTGCTCACTTGTTACCGTGATGAATTCGATTTTTATAATATTAAAAAGTATAATTATTTAAAGAAATTCTGAATTCACAAATCGCGATAATTAAATCGGGAGGAACTTTTATGGTGCTGAATGCGGCTGCATATCTGGTTAAATGTTTGGAAGCACAGAAGGTCGATTTTGTTTTCGGAATTCCGGGCGTCAGTATCGACGGCGTATATAACGCTTTATTAGATTCGAATATACGCGTGATCGTCTGCCGTCATGAGCAAAACGCGGTATTTATGGCGGCGGCATACGGACGTCTGACCGGCAAACCCGGCGTGGTATTGGTAAATTCAGGGCCGGGCGTAGCAAATATGGCCACCGGCTTATTGACGGCCACGACGGAAGGCGATCCGGTAGTGGCTATCGGCGGTAACTTTTCGCGCAGTTTAATGTTAAAAGAATCCCATCAGGTGTCTTCCAATGTCGCGCTGCTGAGGCCCGTAACCAAACTCAGCGTTCAGATCGGCATGCCCGAAGAGATCGGCGAAGTGGTCGCCAATTGCTTCCGGCAGGCTGTATATCCGCGCGGCGGCGGATGCTTTATAAGCATTCCGCAGGATATTTTAAAGGAATCCGTAGAGCGCCCCGTCATTTTACAACAGCCTGCTATTCAGTTCGGCACTTCTTTTTTTGAAACTCTGCAAATGGTCAGTAATGCTATACTGCACGCGAAATTTCCCGTATTACTGCTCGGCGAAGAGGCCAGCCGTCAAGATAACGCTTCAGCTATATGCGGGTTATTAGAACAATTTCCGCTGCCTGCCGTCTGCACTTTTCAAGCAGCCGGCGTTATTTCGTATAATTTGATGAAATGCGCCGTCGGATGCGTGGGTGTATTTCATAATCAGCCGGGCGACCGCCTTTTAGAAAAAGCCGATCTGATAGTGACGGTCGGTTTTAACCAGGTGGAATATGGCGCTGAACTATGGAATTTCGACCATGATAAAGTAATTATTCATATCGATTATATGCCGGCCAAGATCTGCCTTTGTTATCAGCCGCTTTACGAATTACTTGGAAATATAGAAAGAAACGTCATCGAGCTCGCCAAACTTCTTAAGGGGTCGGGGCAAAAATCCGAGGGTATGGAGCGTGCAAAACCTTTTCATGATGAAATGATAGCGCAATTAGAATTTCAGGTTACAAACCATTCGACTTTGATACATCCTCGTCAGTTTATTCAAGCGCTAGGACGGATAGTAAACGATAACACCATAGTTACATGCGATGTCGGCAGCGTATATATGTGGATGGCGCGCTACTTTACCGTTTATAATCCACGGCAGTTGCTCTTTAGCAACGGCCAGCAGACGCTGGGAGTAGCTCTGCCATGGGCGATAGCGGCCTGTCTCGCCTATCCCGAAAAAAAAATCATTTCGCTTTCCGGCGACGGCGGCTTTTTATTTTCCAGTATGGAGCTCGAAACCGCGGTCAGGGAAAAATGCCGCATAATTCACTGTGTATGGCGTGACGGCAGCTTTAACATGGTTAAAGAAGACGAAATGATCAAATTTCAGCGAAAAAGCGGAGTGGATTTCGGGACCGTAAATTTAGTCGATTATGCGCGAGCTTTTGGCGCCGTTGGTTATGCGGCATCATCCAGCGCTGAGCTGCCGGCTATTTTTACCGACGCCATGCGGCAAAATAAACCGGTATTAATAGATGTTCCTATCGATTATTCTGATAATCACGATCTTTTCGTTACTATACGCGCTCATAAAGCTAATTAATGAATTGTATGGAAATTTAAAGGAGTTGAAAAATGGATATTGCAGGTGAACCTTCTCCTCCATCAAACGATAATTCGGTAGTAAAACGGCCGGCCACTCTGGAAGAAATCGAGCGGCTCACTTCCCGTATTGACTGCGACTCGGTTTTAGAACTTGAAATAATTAAAAAAAATTTTGAGAAAATGTTGAATACTCCTTCCTGGATAGCTTTTTATCTTATATCAGACGCCATAAATAAAATAGACAGGATCATATATAAAAAAACGACTTCGCCCGAAAAATTGTTTGCGGAAATCTGCAGTGTAGTTTCATATATTAATAATTGTTATGAAATAAATCAAGACTCCGGCGGCTGCCTGGTAAAGCGCGAAAGTAATTATCGTAATATAAATAGTTTCAGATCATTAAGTTTTCTGTATATTTGAGGAGGTGACGGACGAAAGACGGAGAACATGTTAATTCAAGGCTGGATAAGGCCACAGGTAAAATTTATAAGTAAAGGAGAATGATTATGTTAAAAGAAAATGTGGGTTTTAAAATCATCATCGTGTTTATAGTTTTCAGCGCGGCCTTAATTTTTTCATCGAATGTTTACGCCGCCGGCAATATGTCGCTTCCTGATCTCACGGGTGTCACGGAGTTTTCGCATGCCGCAAATTATATGTCGCTCGAGGGTTATGCTATTTGTTATTGTCAAGCCAGATATGGCGTGTGGATTTCGCGCAGCGAAGCTCATGAAATGATAATGGCTCAAAAAAATGGGGCCGCCGTTTCACAACCTGGCGGTGTTATAGAAAAGAGTAACAATTCGAAGAGTAACGATTCGCAACATTATAAACCGAAATACCTTCATACAAGGAGTAATTAAATGAAACAAAGACTTTTAATTAGTTTAATTATTTTTATTTTTATCTTTTCTTCTTTTGATTTTCTGGCGGCGGCCAATAATAACCTGCCGGCGGGAACTCTGGTGAAGATAAACCTCGAGGAAGACCTTTCGTCGAGGAACAGTAAACAGGGAGAAATGGTTAAATTCAAAGTGGTCAATCCCGTAAAAATCGGAGTAAGAACCGTTATATCAAAGGGAGCGACTGCGCAAGCCCAGATCACCGAAATTCGCGGTCCGGGAAATTTCGGACGAAATGCCAGAATCAAATTAAATTTTCTTTATGTGGTGGATAGAAAAGGCAACCGTGTCCCTATCGAGTTGGGAGAACAAGCAGCGAAGATTAATCAACAGGAAGGTTATGCAATAGGCGCTTCCGCGGCCGGATTTTTATTGCTCGGTCCAATAGGGCTCATCGGCGGCATTTTCGTACACGGAAAACACGTCGAACTCGATAAAGGCACCAAACTTTTCGTCGAGGTTAGCGACCAATAGACCACATATGACTAAAAAGTCAGCCAGAGCAAAAGATGTTTTTACAAACATGAACCAGGTTACGAAGGTTATTTTACAGTAAGAGAGGAATGATATAATGTTGATTAAAAATAAAATGCTGTACGGATTTACATTAAAAAGTCTTGACGGTGAAATCGGTAAAGTCAAAGAATTTTACTTTGATGATTATTACTGGACAATTCGTTATTTAGTCGTCGATACGGGCGACTGGCTTACGAGCAGGCAGGTGTTGATTTCACCATATGCACTGGTCGCGGTAATGAAAGAAGAGCGGCAGATATCTGTCAATTTGACAAAAAAACAAATAGAGGACAGTCCGTCTTTAGATACAGACAAGCCCGTCTCCCGGCAGTTTGAGGACACCTACTACGGTTATTATGGGTGGCCGATTTATTGGGGTGGCCAGAACATGTGGGGAGTTTACCCCGACATTATGCGCGATCGTGAAAAGTGGAGTAAACCAGCTCTGAACGAAAAAATGTGGGATCCAAATTTGCGAAGCACCAAAGCCGTGAGCGGTAATTACATACAAGCCTTAGACGGTGATATCGGTCATGTCGCGGATTTTATTATAGATGAAGAAACGTGGGCTATTCGTTATCTGGTCATCGATACACAGAACTGGTGGCCGGGAAAGAATGTTCTGGTTTCGCCTGAATGGATAGAGCGCATCAGTTGGAACGAATCAAAAGTGTTTATCAATCTTACCCGCGAGTCAATCAAAAATTCGCCTGAATATCATGAAGGATCTTTGCTGGACAGGGATTACGAGATCGAGCTGCATGGCTATTACAATCGCCCGGGATACTGGGTAAATAAACACAAGTCCATGAAAAATTCCCGTTAAGGCAAAATAATAAGTTGTTATTTTGCATGAATCTTAATATTTAAACTACGGGAAAAATTAATCCCGCAATAAAGGAAAAATCGGAGGTAGTAAAATGAAATGGAAAGTAATCTACACACTGGTGTTTGTTGCAGCCGCAGCCGCGATGTTCTCGTTTGGCGCGCCCGCTCGCGCGTCGGAAACCGATGAGAAAATCGTGTCATCGTTCGAGGATACCTATGTTTACAAAGTGTATCTTAAAGATGATACGGTCAACATCGAAAGTAAAGATGGAATTGTAACGTTGAGTGGAACCGTAGCCGAGGAATCCAGCAAGATATTGGCTGAGGAGACCGCAATGAGTCTGCCCGGCGTTACAAGCGTAGATAATAAACTTGCAACTAAAGCCGAAGCCGCCGTCGAAAAATCGGATGCCTGGATCGGCGGAAAGGTCAAACTCACATTGCTGTTCCATCGCAAAGTCAGCGGTATCAAAACCACGGTCGATGTAAAAGACGGGATCGTAACGCTTAAAGGCGAAGCTTCAAGCATAGCTCAGAAGGAACTGACCGCCGAATACGCAAATGATATAGACGGCGTAAAAGAGGTTAAAAATGAGATGACGGTGGCGGCGGCTCCTGAACCAGCGGAAACCGAGGCCGAGAAGATAGATGACGCCTCCATCAACGCCCAGGTGAAACTGGCATTGTCGCTCCATCGCTCGACTATCGCCGTGAAAACCAAAATCGATACACGCGTCGGCGAGGTCACTTTGACCGGAACCGGCAGCAGTTCGGCTGAGATTTCAATGGTCACAAAACTTGTCGAAGACATTCATGGAGTGAACGGAGTGAAAAACGAAATGACAATCTCCGCAGATGCTTCGATTGATGCTGATAACACTGCAAGTAACGTTCGCGACCGCAATGATCAGACGCTGACGCCTCTTGATCAGGGCAGCAGCACAACGGACGTGGAGATCACAACAAAAATCCGTAGAAGCATCATAGATGAAAAGAATATGTCCGTGAATGCGCAGAATGTCAAAATCATCACCATTAACGGTAAGGTCACATTGCGCGGGCCGGTCAATACCGCCGATGAAAAAAGCCGCATCAACGAAATAGCGGATCAGGTCGCGCAGCCTGAAAATGTGGACAATCAACTGGAAGTAAACGTAGCACCCGCCGGCGGCAATAAGTAAAATGAACTGCCGGGCAAAAATAAATTAGTAAAAGGAGAATGATCATGTCTAAAAAATCAGTATTCTGTATATCCAAATCTCTCGAGGAAGCCAATATTATTGTCGAACGCCTTAAAGAAGCGAATTTCTCAAATAACGACATCTCAGCGCTCTTCCCCGATAAGAGCACGACCCGCGATTTCGCGCACGAGAAGAGCACCAAAGCGCCTGAAGGCACCGTCGCCGGCGCAGGCACGGGCGGCATTATCGGCGGAGCATTGGGATGGCTTGCCGGTATCGGCGCATTGGCTATTCCGGGCGTAGGCCCTTTCATCGCCGCAGGACCGATCGTAGCGGCAGTAAGCGGCGTTGCTATCGGCGCGACCGTAGGCGGTATTACTGGCGGGTTAATCGGTATGGGCATTCCCGAGATCGAAGCCAAGCGTTATGAAGGCAAGGTCAAGGATGGCAATATCCTCATATCCGTGCATACCGAGAACTCAGAGGAGATAACACGCGCCAAGGACATATTCACCAAAGCTGGAGCCATGGACATATGTACGACGGGCGAGGAAACTACAACCAAGTACAGTAAAGCCCACGACCGGGCGGCCCATTAAGCCCGTAAACGGTCGTAATTAATATAGCCGTCCCCTGCTGCCGGATCGTTCCGGCAGGCAGGGGACGCTGTAGATATTTTTATGAAAACTGTTTTTTAAGGAGAATTAAATGCTTGAACAAATTGCAATAGTGTTGATTATTCTCTGGTTTCTGGGCCTTGTCACATCCTATACCATTGGAGGATTTATCCATATACTCCTGGTTATAGCCGTAGTGGTAATTCTGATGCGCGTAATTCGGGGCCAGCGTATTTAATGGATCAAATCCCCTGCTCCTTTTCACATTCTGTGCAGAACAGTTCGGTGAATTCGAAGAGGCAATGAACGGATGATTTTTAATGGAGGAGTGAACCATGAGTGATGAAACAAGGATCGAGGGTATGGGATCGATATTGCACCCGCAGGGAGTAGCTTTCCGCGTGTGGGCTCCCCATGCGCAGAAAGTATCTGTTATTGGCTCGTTCAACGGCTGGGACGGCCTGGCGCATCCCATGCAGGCTGAGGGAAACGGTTATTGGTATGCCGATGCTGCCGGCGCTAAAGCCGGCGATGAGTATCGCTTCCTTCTGTCCACGCCGGACGGCGAATTTAAACGCATCGACCCGTATGCCCGCGAGGTGAGCAGTTCGGTTGGAAACGCGATTGTTCACGACCCGAAATTCGAGTGGAACGGCGACGATTTTCATATCGCCGCGTGGAACGAGCTTGTTATATATGAACTTCACATAGGCACGTTCAACGACCAGGACGATAGCGATCACCCCGGAAAATTTTCTTCGGTGTCGGCGCGCCTGGGACATTTGAAAAAACTCGGCATTAACGCGGTACAGATCATGCCGGTAGGCGAGTTCGCGGGAGACCGTTCCTGGGGCTACAATCCCGCCCATATTTTTTCGGTTGAGACCACCTATGGAGGCCCTCTTGCTTTTAAAAAATTTGTAAGGCGCGCCCACCGAGAAGGTATAGCGGTTATACTCGACGTCGTTTATAACCATCTGGGCCCGAGCGATCTGGACATCTGGAAATTCGACGGCTGGAGCGAGAACGGCCGCGGCGGCATTTATTTTTATAACGATGACCGCGCCGTCACGCCGTGGGGAGAAACGCGTCCCGATTATGGCCGCGGCGAGGTCCGGCAATACCTTTTCGATAACGCGATGATGTGGCTCGAAGAATACCACGTCGATGGAATTCGATTCGACTGCACCCAATTCATTCGCACTGTCGATGGTTACGGCTCACACGACCTGCCCGAAGGCTGGGGTTTGCTCCAGTGGATAAATAGCCAGATCATGCAAAAATTCCCCGGAAGAATCACTATAGCGGAAGATCTTCAAAACAATAAATGGCTTACCAAGGAAGTAGGAGCCGGCGGGGCCGGATTCGGTTCACAGTGGGACCCTAAGTTCGTCCACCCGATTCGTCAGGCCGTGATAACTACCGATGACCAGCAGCGCTCTCTGGCAGCCATAAGCGATGCGATCTGCTACCGCTATAACGACGATGCATTCGACCGTGTGATTTACAGCGAATCACACGACGAGGTGGCGAACGGAAAGGCGCGCGTGCCGCAGGAGATCAGTCCGAACGACCCTAAGGGATGGTACGCGCGGAAGCGTTCGACTCTGGCGGCGGCGATGATCTTTACTTCGCCTGGAATACCAATGCTATTTCAGGGTCAGGAGTTTCTCGAAGGTGGATGGTTCCGCGATACGGTCCCCGTTGACTGGGATCAAAATGATGAATTTCACGGTATCGTCAGACTTTACCGCGATCTTATTCAGTTGAGGCGCAATAGCGGCGGTTTAACGCGAGGCCTCTGCGGGCAGTTCACGCAGGTTTATCATTTGCATGAAGAACGCAAAGTAATCGCCTTTCACCGCTGGGACAAGGGTGGACCGGGAGACGATGTAGTAGTAGTAGCTAATTTTTTTAGTGAAGCTCAGCATGGTTACGTTATAGGCTTCCCGGCCGCCGGAACATGGAAACTTCGTTTAAATAGCGACTGGCATGGCTATAATGACGATTTCAAAAATCATCCCAGCGCCGATGTCGTTGCCGAACAGGGAGGCTGCGATGGGCTTTGGTGGCATGCCACTATTTCTATAGGTCCCTACAGCGTGTTGATTTTTTCGCAATAAGTTCGTATGTACGAATAGACAGAATTATTAACTGGTAAAATAAATAGAAAAAGGATAAACAAAATGAAAACAAAAGTAGGTTTGTGGATCGATCATAAGAAAGCTGTTATAGTAGCTTTAACCGGCGAAGGTGAACATATAGAACTGGTAATATCGAATGTTGAAAAACAGATGAGGCGCACCGGCAATATGCCTCTAAATACACCCTTTGAAGCACTGAAGGTACCCGCGGATGACGTCTGCCAGAAAAATTTCACAAAAAAACTCGACGCTTATTACGACGCCGTCATTGCAAGCATTTGTGACGCGGAATCCATTTTAATTTTTGGTCCCGGCGAAGCAAAAGGCCAATTGAAAAAACGACTTGAAACAAAAAAATTAGAAGGGCGCATCACATCTGTTGAAACAGTAGACAAGATGACTAAGAGTCAGATCGCGGCGAAGGTTCATCAGTACTTTGCCAAGCGGCAGCAGGCAATTAGCTGACGTGAAGATTTTCTGCATGCTCTTCGGGCGACATAAAAGAATAAGCCCCTCGATTTAAAATCAGACGGCAGCGGTTCATTGAATTAACGATTTATCACTCACTGCAAAAGGAGACATAAAATGCTTGAAACAATTGCAATAGTACTGGTTGTTCTATGGGTTCTGGGTCTTGTCACATCACATTCCATTGGCGGATTTATTCATGTACTTCTGGTCATTGCGGTCATTTTTATATTGATCCGCATCATTCGAGGCCAGAGGCTTTAACGGCAATAAAACGATTTTGGTGGTCTGGGGCGTCAATAAACCGTATTGGTTGAACGCGGCAAATAATTCGATAGACACTCCCGGGCGGGATGTCCGCGGCGTGGTCTATAAAACATAAGGAGATAAATGAATATGGTTAAAATCATGGCAGTCATTCTTATCATAGCAGGCGTTTTGGGTTTAGTGTATGGCAATTTCACCTATACCAAACAGACCGATGAGCTCAAAATTGGAAAGGTCGAGGTATCGGTAGATAAAAAAGAAACTGTAAATGTTCCCGTTTGGGCCGGAGTAAGCGCGATAGCGATAGGCGGCGTTCTGCTGCTTATTAGAAAGTAATTAAGGAGATTTTGTATGAATATACTAAGTATTAAAGGAAATTGGAATGAATTGGTAGGTAAACTGAAACAAAAATATGCTAATCTGACCGACGACGATCTACTTTTCATTGAAGGAAAAGAAGAGGAATTATTAGGAAGATTGCAAAATAAACTCGGAAAAACCAGGGAAGAAATACGCGATCTCATCGAAAAAATGTAAAAAACAATAAAGGAGACCAACCATGTCAAAAGAAAACACAGGCGTTATAATTCTGAGCAACCACGAAGAGGCGGAAACAACGGTTAAGGAATTGCAGCGCTCAGGTTTCGATATGAAGAAACTATCCATTATAGGCAAAGACTATCACACCGAAGAAAACGTCATCGGCTATTACAATGCCGGCGACCGAATGAGCTTCTGGGGCAAGCAGGGCGCATTCTGGGGCGGCATGTGGGGCATTCTGGTCGGCTCCGCGTTCTTCATGGTCCCCGGGATCGGTCCGCTTCTTATAGCGGGTCCTCTCGTCGCTGGTATAGTCGGAGGCTTGCAGGGCGCCGTTATGATCGGAGGAATGAGCGTTCTTGGCGCGGCCCTCTTCAGCATCGGCATTCCAAAGGATAGCATTATTAATTATGAAACAGCCATAAAGAGTGAGAGATTTATTATCGTGCTTCACGGCACCGCGGAAGAACTCACCAATGTAAAGGATATTCTGGCGACAATGGGCCATGACGTACAACTGCATTCCGCGTGAAGGAGGAGTTTTATATGGAACACGAACTTATCGCCGGGAACCTTCGATCCGGCTTATTCGGTGAAAATGAAGCAAATTCGTCTGGCGTGTCCTGGGCCGCGGTGATTGGCGGCGCATTTGTAACCGCGGCGTTGTCGGTCAGCCTGCTTGCTCTGGGAGCCGGTCTCGGTTTGTCCTCTATTTCGCCGTGGTCAAATATCGGATTATCCGCCTCGACGGCGGGTACGGCTGCTATCATCTGGCTGCTGGTCATGCAAATCATTTCCTCGGCTATGGGCGGCTATCTGGCCGGCCGGCTGCGCACAAAATGGGCCGCGATCCACTCGCATGAAGTGTATTTTCGCGATACCGTCCATGGATTTCTGGTTTGGGCCGTAGCGCTTGTAATAACGGCTTCTTTCCTTGCTGGAGCGGCGGTCTCCATGGTTGGTGGAACGGCACAACCGGCTGCAGGACGAAGTTTTGACCCGGAAACTTATTTCATCGATATGCTGTTTCGTTCCGATCGCTTTTTTTCCGAACAAAATGATGCTTCAGTAGCCGCGGAGGCGGGATGTATTTTTGCTAATGCGCTTCGGCAGAAGGAAATTCCGGCAGCGGACATGGACTATCTGGCGCAGCTCGTAATTGCAAAAACGGATCTTCAGCAAGCCGATGCAGAAAAACGCGTGTCTGATGTTTTCATAGCGGCCAGGGAATCGGTCGAAGCCGCCCGCAAAGCGGCGGCGCACTTATTGTTGTGGTTATTCATCGCTCTTTTAACAGGTGCGTTTTGCGCGAGTTATGCTGCAACTATCGGCGGCAGGCAACGTGATAACGTATCGCTTTTGAGCGCGATCTCGGACTGTAAACCAACGAACTGAGCTGACACATTAACTAGGAGGTTTCTCTATGCGTTACATCCTGCTCTGGTTTTTAGGCGTACCAATTCCATTCCTTATTATAATCGCGCTTCTCTTTGATTAAGCAAAAATCCGTATTCCGTATATTCAAATCTAACGAGGAGGCCCGCAACCAAGTACAGTAAGGCTTACGACCGTGCTGTCTGTTAAGTTTGTAAGCGGTCGTAATTAATACAGCGTCCCCTGCCGGCTGGATCGTTACAGCGGTTATGCCTGATCTCAGGGGATTTTTCGTAATCACACAGGAGGTAAAAAAAATGAGTAATGACAAAGTTGAAAATTTATCTATGCATGCCCTGCCGTCCCTGCCCTATGCGGATAACGCGCTTGAACCAATAATTTCAGCGAACACGATTGGTTTCCACTATGGCAAGCATCATAAGGGATATGTTGATAATCTTAACAAGCTGATAACAGGAACGAAGTTCGCGAGCATGCAATTGGATAAAATTATCATTGCGACAGCCGGCAAAGCTGAGAAGACCGCGATCTTTAATAATGCGGCGCAGATATGGAACCACACGTTTTACTGGAACAGTCTGAGACCCAGGGACGCTGGTGAACTACCCGCGGTATTGAAGGAAAAAATCGAGACTTCCTTCGAGACTCTGGATGCATGCAAGAAGGAACTGGCGGCTGCGGCAATGGCTCAGTTTGGAAGCGGCTGGGTTTGGCTAGTGCAAGATGGCGATAAACTCAAGGTAGTCAGGACCGGCAATGCGGATGTGCCGATGAGCAAAGACATGAAGCCGTTATTAACCATCGACGTGTGGGAACACGCCTACTACCTGGATTATCAGAACCGACGCGCGGACTATGTCAAGGCGGTGCTGGACAATTTGATCAATTGGAATTTCGCGGCAAAGAATCTTAGCAAACAGCAAACTGAACGTTCGCAGGCTATGTCAGGTTAAAATATGAAATGAAGGATAAAAGTGTTATAAAAAGCTTTCCTGTCGTTTGTGTGGGCGGTTCGGCCGGCGGCCTTGACGCCTATACCAGATTATTACTTCATCTGCCGGCCGATATGGGCGTTGCTATCGTCATCGTCAATCACCTCAGAACCGTAGCCACCCAACTTCACGAGATTCTTCCGCGTTTCACGAAAATGCCGGTTGAACTTATAACGGAAAAATTACTCATCGAGCCCAATCATGTATTCATCATACCGGAACAGCGTGATTTGCACGTTCTCGATGGAGAGTTCCGTCTGAAGCCAATATCAAAACCCAGGGGATGGCCTGACGTAATTACGGTTTTTTTGCGGTCTTTAACGCAACACTGGGACGGCAAACTTATCGCTGTAATTGTTTCTGGTTTTGACGGTGATGGTGCGGCGGCGCTTTGTGGCATAAAACAAGTGGGAGGCATTACCATCGCGCAGAAACTCGACACGGCCAGGCAGCCGGATATGCCTGAAAGCGCAATAGCAAGCGGGTGCATAGATTTTGTTCTTTCGCCTGAGGATATTGCTCAAGAAATTATAAGAATTGCGCACGCGCAGTGAAGGGAAACTATCAAGTCGGTTATTGAAAAATATAGTTTTCATAACATAAAATGAAGCCATAGTGGCAAGTGAATAAACAGGAGGATTGGTTTATGCATCTTAAACTGAATCGCGAGTATCCCGAACCGGGCGAGGCGAAGCTGATAGAGGAGATGGTAAAAATATCCGTTGAGCGAATGAAGCCCCAGCAGGGGCAGATCCGTCGCGGCCAGCATGCCAAAGCGACGGGTTGTGTGCGCGGGATATTCACAATACGGGACGATGTAGCCGACGACTTTCGCTATGGCGTCTTTCAGAAGCCTGATAAGTCGTTTCAAGCTATCATCCGCTTTTCTAACTCGTCTGAGACAATCGCTCCCGATGGAAAGGGCGATGCGCGCGGGATGTCCATAAAACTTCTGGATGTGGACGGCACTCCGGCCATTGCCGGTACAGATAATCGCTGCCAGGATTTTCTGAGCGTCAACCACCCGGTCTTCCCGTTCGCGACGCCGGCTGAATTTGTGAAGTTTTTCAACATCCGCGATACGCCCTTTGTAGGCGATCCGCTGGCCGTGGCCTGGCTTGCTCTTTTTCACAACCGGCACCTGAATATCGCCAGGGAGATTCTTGGCGAAATTGCAGCCAGCCCGCTGGAACTGACGTATTGGAGCGGCTCGCCTTACTGGCTCGGTTCATCCATAACAGCCGTCGGTCACGCCGTGAAATATTCGCTCGTGCCCAGTTTCAAAGGGACGGCGCTGCCGGCAGATCCAACTGTTTTGCCGGACAACTATCTGAGCCAGGCCCTGGCGCGGCATCTGAAAACACGTGAAGCCATTTTTGAATTTCGAATTCAGCTTCAGACTGATCCTCTGGCAATGCCGGTCGAGGACGCGTCGGTTGTCTGGGATGAAAATATTTCCAGGCCGATCCCTGTTGCGACGCTTACTATAGGTATGCAGGACGTCGATTCACCCGAGGGTCGCGCATTGGCCGGGGAATGCGAGGCGATGGCTTTCTCGCCATGGAACGCTCTGGCGGAGCATCGACCGATGGGCGGGATAAACAGGCTGCGCCAGGCGGTTTATTTAGCCAGCCAGGCTAAGAGAGCCGTGAAGGCCGGGCGTAAGGCTTATTAGAGTAAATTAACGGATATGAATACTTAATTGAAAAAGGAGATTTGCATATGTTATTTAGTACATTAGAAATCATTGATACTGCTATCTTAATTGAAGAAAACGGCAAAAATTTTTATATGGAAACCGCTAAAACGATGGAACCTGGCGCTCTCAAAGATACCTTATCGAGTTTAGCCGACGAGGAAGCTAAACATCAAGGTATATTTGCCGATATGACCGCCTCGATAAAAAAAATAGAATTATCCGAAAATGAGCCGCGGGAAAATTATGCGGGTGAGTATCTTGCATATTTGCATGCTTTTGCCGATAGCCATGTATTTACCAGGCAAAACACTGGAGTTGAAATCGCAAAAAGTATGGTGAGCAGCAAAAGAGTTCTTGAATTCGCCGTTCAAATTGAACTTGATACCGTGCTATTTTATATCGAAATGAAACGATTTATTGATAGCAGTCAATGGCCGATCATCGACCAAATTATAGATGAGGAACGCGGCCATTATCTTAAACTCTCAAATCTTGTGAATGCAAACAAAACCAAAACCGAAACGGTCATCGATGCATGTAACCAGGCATAAATCCGGCACGCATCGGAGAGGATGTTCAATATGCGAACGAGCCAGAATATATCCCGGGATTTTAAAAAAACACGTTAATGAAACATGCCCGCGTAATGCGCAATACACAATTTCGCAATATTGCAGTGGAACATATTGATTTAAGAAATAATTCAATGCCCGGGAAGAGTTGCGGCGAAAATTTCAAGAAAATTTAATGTTTTGCAATGATGAAACGAATTGGAAAGTGGCACGAAAATTAAATTGAAACGCATCGACGCAATATTATGAAACGATAATCTTGAAAATTACGGTTATTATATTAAGCGTTATTGTTTAATGTCAGCAGTTACAACTTTAAGTTTTTAAAACAATCGTGTCACAATCCTTTTATTTAATGATTTTTCAAGCAATAAAATTCAAGTGGTCCTGAATGTATTGTATTTGCGGCACAGAAGTTGCTAATATACTTTTACGAAAAATAAAATACGTTCATTTATTAATTTAAAAACCTTTATTAAGGTGGCTTTCAAATGATGATACCATTCCAACATTTAATACATTCAAATATTGAATTTGAAAACAAACCCGCCATGAACTATAAAATTAATCACCTTATTTACAACTGTAACCAGAATTTATCAGACGAGCTTGAAATAATCGAGAGCTCTCTTTTTTAGTTAAGGTTGTTAATGAGCTGATTGTTGTCAATGTCAATGTCAATGTTAATGTTGATAATAAAACAATAATATTCGAGGAGTTAAAGTGAAGAGTGCATTCGAGTTTTGTATGGACGCAAAAAATGAACTTAGCAGCCTCCAGCCGGGAGACACTTTCGTCGTCCGCGATTTATTCAAAGGGTATATCTGGAATAATATCGATCGTTCTATACGCTTAAAGATCGGGATTTTGTTTTTTGAAGAAGCAAAAAAAATGGATAAAATTATTGAAATACGCAAAAAAAACAGTTCCAATCAAAAAGTTTACAAAAAAAAATAAAATTAGTGGGTACACCCGGAAAGACTGAAGTTAATTAAGAGTTAATTACAAATAATTTATTTTAATGAAAGGAGTTGCATCTGGCATGAAATTATCGCTTTTTGCGCTGGGATATTCAATTATCACTGCAGGTTCTGGAAAATCAGCGTCAAAGCACGTTTTCGCGTCCGCGAGCCCTAAATCGCTAAGTCATGGCTTCAGGCCGTTTCTGCAGTATGAAGATCAATTTAAAACGCGTGTTCCACGGGCAATAAGTTTACGTTCTTCATAAAAAAAGCGTGAATTTATTTCAGTTGACCCGCAAGGCTATGTTGCGTCTCTTCTCCCGCATGGGAACGGAGGATAGAAGTTATAACCGTTTAATTATTATCTAAAGTAGGAGTGAAAGTTAATGAAAAAATTTTTTTTAGTATGTTGTATGTTATTAATTACGGGTGGTTTTATAACAGGGTGCTTTCTTGGAGACGATGATGGAAGCGCGCCGGCTCAAATCACCTCTGCGGTGGATTCTCCATTGATAAGCGCGACGGTTCCGGTTAGTGCCGCCGTAAATGTGCCGCTTAACCGTAAACTGGTTATTACCTTCAGTAAGGCGTTGGACCCTTCAACGGTTAACGTAACGACGGTTCTGGTGACGGCTTCGGGCGGGACGAGGGTTGCGGGCATGGTTGACGCCCTTATCACTGGAGCCTTAGCGCAGCAACAACAGGAGGTAGCGTTAGGCTGCTATGCGGCAACATTCACACCCGCAAGCAATTTTACGGCTAATACGAAATATACCGTCACGTTGACCGGCGGAGTCAAATATATGACGGGTGAAGCGCTGCCCGTTAATATCGTATGGAGCTTCACAACCGGAACTGCATTGGATACCACCGCAATTACGGCGAGTGAGGTCGTGCCGGTCGATAAACTTATCGACGTGGCGGTTAATTTGAAGCCTTTAATAACCTTCGGCGAAGCGATGGACCCCTTTACGGTTAATTCCGACACTTTTACATTGATGGGACCCGGTACGCTGCCAGTTTCCGGCACGGTAACTTATGTATTGGATACCGCGACATTTACGCCCACCAACGATCTTGCGCACAACACCACATATACCGCTACAATTACGACCGGTGTGAAAGATCTGGCGGGTAATGCCCTTGTCGGGAATATCGTATGGACATTTAAGACCAGCTCGATTCTTGATACAAGCGCGCCCACCGTTACCGCCAATGGCGTTTATGGTACGAGCGGTGTTCTCAGCGGCGCCGTCGGTCAGCCAGTAAATAAAGTTGGCGCGGTAATTTTTAGTGAAATGATGGATCCGTTAACTATAAATAAAAGTACTTTTACCGTAAAAGGCCCCGGCGCAATAGCGGTAGCGGGTACGGTGACTTATGTCGGTTCAACCGCGACTTTTATGCCGGTGGACAACCTCGCCGATAACACTCTTTATATCGTAACGATAACGACGGGAGTAAAAGATCTTGCGGGCAACGCACTTGCTGCCGAGTATATATGGAGTTTTACCACGGGATCTGCTCCGGATACGATAGCGCCCACGGTTATTTCCACGGATATATACGGCACTACCGGCGTTACAAGCGGCGCAGTTGGATTGCCGCTAAACGAAGTCAGCACAGTGACTTTCAGTGAAGCGATGGACCCCGCAACGATCAATATAAACACATTTACGCTAAAAGGCCCCGGCGGAGTGGCCGTAGCAGGTACGGTAGGCTATATCGGTACGACGGCTACCTTTACACCGGCGGTTGACTTAGCTTCCAATACTCTTTATACATTGACGATAACAACGGGAGCAAAAGACCTTTCAGACAATGCGCTCGCGGCTGACTATATATGGAGTTATACCACCGGAGCGGCCCAGGACGTTACCGCGCCCACGGTTATATCCGTTACTCCGTTTAATAACGCTGTCAATGTGTCGACTAACGGCATACTCACCGTTATCTTCGACGAAGCGATGGACCCTTTAACTATGAATATTGAAGTATTTACATTAAAACAGGGCGCTACGGCAATTTCAGGAACGATAGCCCGTACCGGCAATACCGTTACATTTACTCCCGCGAGCAGTCTTATGGGCAATTTGCAATATAGCGCTACTATCAGTACCGGCGCGAAGGATCTTGCGGGCAATGCACTTACTGCTGAGTATATTTGGAACTTTACCACGGGAACGCCTATCATTACAATTCTTCTGCCGGTAAACCTCGGAACGGCGGGAAATTTTGCGATTCTTGCAAAATCAGGAATCGAAACGGTTCCAACCTCCGCCATCACTGGAAATATTGGCATCAGTCCGGCAGCGGCTACTTATATAACGGGGTTTTCATTAATAGCCGATCCCACGAATGTTTTTTCAACCGCGACTCAAGTTACCGGAATGATATATGCTGCTAACTACGCCTCTCCTACTCCGTCTAATATGACCACCGCCATAAGCGATATGGAAATGGCCTACACCGATGCAGCAGGACGCACGACGCCTGATTTCAATGAACTATATTTCGGAGATATCAGCGGACGCACTCTCGCCCCCGGCCTATACAAATGGAGCACCAACGTTTTAATAAACACTGACGTTACCCTCAACGGCGGCGCGGATGATGTCTGGATCTTTCAGGCATCGGATGGGATCATGCAGTCTAACGGCTCGAGGATCATACTCAGCGGCGGAGCGCAGGCCAAAAATATTTTCTGGCAGTCATTCGGCCAGGTTACCATCGGAACGACGGCGCACTTCGAGGGAATAATTCTTTGCCAGACATCGATAGCATTAAATAACGGAGCGACGATCAACGGCAGGTTGTTCTCGCAGACCGCCGTCACAATAAAATCAAGCACGGTTACGCAGCCGTAAGCGGCCCCAGACATGAATTATATCACCTATGAATTTATATCACAAAAAAGGAGTGAGTACGGAATGAAAAAAATCTTTACGGTATGTTTTGTAGTAATGCTTATGGCAGGTTTTATCACAGGGTGCATCGACGATAATAGTTCGACGACTGTCGAAGAGCAGAATAGCTGGTCCGGGAAAGGCCCCGCGCCTGTGTCTCTTGGAATGGCTAACAATTATGTGATTCTGGCTAAAACCGGAATCAGCAACGTTCCTCCTTCGGTAATTACAGGAGATATCGCGGTCAGCCCGAACAGCGCGACTTCCGTGACCGGATTTTCATTAGCGACCGACGTTTCTAATACATTTTCCATATCTTCTCAAGTTATCGGGAAAATATACGCATCCGATTATGCCGCTCCCACTCAGAATAATCTTACCCTGGCCGTAAATAACATGGAAACGGCGTACAACGACGCCGCCGGACGTTTGACGCCCAATTTTACGGAACTTAGCGGCGGAAATATAGGTGGATTTACGCTTGCTCCCGGCCTTTATAAATGGAGTACCGGCATTACAATAAACTCTGACCTCACTCTCGATGGCGGGGCGAATGATATGTGGATCTTCCAGGCGGCGCAGGGCATTACCCTTGCAAACGGCGTGAGAATCAAACTTAGCGGCGGAGCACAGGCCAGGAATATATTCTGGCAGGCTGCCGGTGTTGTTGCAATCGGAACTACCGCGCATTTCGAAGGCATAATACTCGCTAAGACCACTATCATTTTAAATACAGGTTCGACGATGACTGGCAGGCTCATGGCGCAGTCGGATGTAATATTGAAATCCGCTACAGTTGTGGAATCCGCCCGGTAAGAAATAATAAATTCAGTTGGCCCGCAAGGCCATGATGCGTCTTCCTCCCACGGGGGGCGGGGGGACGAAAGCTTTAATCGCTTAATAATTATCTATAAATAGGAGTGAAAGTAAATGAAAAAATTTTTTTTAGTATGTTTTATGTTATTAATTACGGGTGGCTTTATAAGCGGATGCTTTTTTGATGGCGATGAAGAAAGCACGCCGACCAAAATTACCTCCGCGGTTGATTCTACATTGATAAGCTCGACGATCCCCGTTAACGGCGCCGTGGACGTGCCGCTCAACCGCAAATTGGTTATTACCTTCAGTGAGGCGATGGACCCTTCAACGATTAATACAACGACATTTTTGTTGATGGGGCCTGGCGCCATGCCGGTTCCCGGCACGGTGGACACCCTTGTTACAGGGGCCTTGTCGCCTGAAAAACAGGCGGCTCCGGGTGCAGTGAACGCTCAAATTACGGGAGCCTTAGCGCCTGAAAAACAGGCGGTTCCGGGAGGCTGCTATACGGCCACATTCACGCCCGCGAGCAATTTTACGCCCAGTACGATGTATACCGCCACGATCACGACCGGAGTCAAACAAATGACGGGCAAATTAATCGAAAGTAATATTTCATGGACATTTACGAGCGGAACTACTCTGGACACGACGATAATCATGGAAAGCACAACCGTGCCCGTTAATAACCTCACGAATGTGGCGGTCAACTTGAAACCTACGATTATCTTCGGTGAACCGATGGATCCGTTTACGGTTAATCCGACTACATTTACATTGACGGGCCCCGGTATGACACCGATTGCCGGCACGGTAACTTATGTTGGAGATACCGCGACATTTACGCCCTCGAATCTTCTTCCGAATAACACTACTTATATCGCTACGATTACCACCGGCGTAAAGGATCTGGCGGGTAACCCGCTTACCGCTGATATCGTATGGACATTTACGACCGGAGCCATTCTCGATACTACGGCACCCACGGTTATTTCAACGGGCGCATACGGCACAACGGGCATTACAAGCGGCGCCACGGGACTTTCTATCAACAGAGTCAGCACCGTTATTTTCAGCGAAGTTATGGACCCGCTGACCATCAATAAAAATACATTTACCGTAAAAGGACCGACCGGCTTGGCCGTAGCGGGTATTGTAACTTATGTAGGCTCGATCGCTACATTTACGCCGGCCGCTAATCTTGCCGCCAATACTCTTTATGTACTGACGGTCACGACCGGCGCAAAAGATCTCGCAGGCAATGCGCTCGCCGCTAATTATGTATGGAGCTTTACCACTGGCGCGGCTCCTGATACGATCGCACCCGTCGTTATCGCCACGGGCACATACGGCACGACGGGCGTTACAAGCGGCGCTACGGGTGTTTCACTTAACAAAACCAGCACCGTGACATTCAGCGAAGCGATGGATCCTGCAACGATCAATAAAACGACGTTTACGGTAAAAGGGCCCGACGGATTGTCAGTAGCCGGTACGGTAGGTTATATCGGCGTTATTGCTACATTCACGCCGGCCGCCAACCTTGCAGCGAATACTCTTTATACTTCCACTATTACAACGGGCGTTAAAGATCTTGCGGGCAATTCCATAGCGGCTGCATATACCTGGAGTTCAACGACTGGCGCGGCTCCTGACACTATAACGCCTACGGTTACGGCTAATGGCGTTTATGGCACTACCGGCGTTACAAGCGGAGCCGTTGGTATTCCGATAAACAGCGCCGGCACTGTAATTTTCAGCGAGGCGATGGATCCGGCCACAATAAACATTACGACATTTATTGTGAAAGGACCCGATGGAAAAGCCGTGGCAGGCACAGTCACTTATATCGGGAATACAGCGACATTTACACCGGCCACATTCACGCCGGCGGTTAATCTCACGGCTAATACTCTTTATACCACCATTATTACGACGGGCGTGAAAGATTTAGCTGGCAATGCGCTTGCCGCTGATTATTCATGGACCTATACCACGGGCGCGGCTTCTGACGTTATGGCACCCGTAGTCGTTTCCAATGGCGTTTACGGCGCTACAGGCTCTACGAGCGGCGCAGTGGATATGCCTATAAACAGATCAGCCACCGTTGTTTTCAGCGAGGCGATGGACCCCGCGACGCTCACTATTGATTCGTTTACGGTAAAAGGCCCTGACGGAGCTGCTGTGGCGGGCACGGTTGGCTATATCGGCATGACGGCCACTTTTATACCCGCAGTTAATCTCACTCCGAATACTCTTTATATCACCACCGTTACTAAAGAC
>DIVV01000016.1 GCA_002423385.1 bacterium UBP16_UBA6123 | reverse complement strand
GGGCCATTGGTCCTTTCTTTTCCCCGTCGCGTTCTTAAAGGATTTCCTTTTTTTATCCGCCAAAAAATTGACACGGAAGTATATATTTTATATAATTGTAGCGGCGGTTTTTTAAATCGTTAAAACACACTGTTTTGTTTAATATGTGATTTTATGCACAGTTTATCGTTCAAAATAAAACCATTAAAAACGAACGGAAACGGAGATAAAAATGAAAAATGAAAATATTAAATTAGCTGTTTTAGTTATATTCGCGGCAGGCGCGATAGTGCTGACCTGCGCTTCAGACGTCCTTGCCTGGGGCTCGCTCACTCACATGGGATTGATAATCGAGGCGGCCGAAAAAGAAACGCCGCCGGTAGCAAAAGAATATATGAGCGCATTCATAGCGGGTGCGACCGAGCCTGATATCGGCGCGATGGAAGCTGGCGCCAGCAGCGTGTCTGACGAATACAGGGTTTATCACGACCCGGTCTTCGCCGAAGCTATGATAAAGGTTGCCGAAACTAAAAAAAGTCCTGAGCGCGAAATTCTTAAAGCCCGTGCGGCCGGCTATTTGATGCATCTGAAGGGCGATTCGGTATCGCATGCCACCGAAGGCTACTCCAACGCGAAAGACGTTTACGCCTCGATCAAGCACGGCGACAAAGCCAACCATCTGACAACCGAACTACTTGTCGATACGCTCGTTTACGCTAAAAATAAAAAAGCGCTCGATAAATACGGCGCTAATTTCATCGACGCCGAAACGCTGCTTGAAGTCAGAAACGAATACGCAAAAATAAAGGGCATCGAGTTAAAATCAGACATCAAAAAATTGAAGACCGACATTTTGAAACACCGCGCCGTGGTGATATCCAGTAAAACCATAGCGGAATCCATGAATAAAAACCCGGCATTGATAAAACAGATCGACGAGCGGTTCAAAGACAGATTCGACGGCCTGAACGGGCACGGCGGATTGAATAAATCCGTCGATTTGATAGCCGCCTCCTTTAAAAACGGCGAACTGACCAGAGTCGAAAAACTTAAAGACCAGAGAGGACTCTTTGAAAAAACCGAAAATTTTGCCATGAAGATAGTTAACGCGGCAGCCGAAGGCGGCGCCGAATTAACCGAAAAAGCGCTGCTTAACTTCACTAAAATAGATTTCATAAGAAACAGGGCGAAAGGCCTGCTCAATTCAAAGCTGAAGGGCAACGAGATAATTCTGGCGAAGCTGGTATTAAGCGCCACATCGGGCGGCGATATTTCACTGAACGAAGCGCTTTATAACGCCGAATCGGCGGCGGCCGATATGAGTAACTCCGATGTTAAATTAAAAATAGCGGCTTTAAATGTCAAAATACTGAAAGAAAAAGCCGATGCCGCTTACGCCGAATATAAAAACAGGCCATGGTGGAAGTTCTGGTTAAAATTCACCAATTCCGACAGGAAAAAATTTGAAAAATTAAACGACGAATATCTGGCTAAGAAGGCCGAACTCGAGCTGCTCGAAAAGAAGGCAAATTTAAACGCGGCTGATACAACAGCGCTTTTTTCAGCGGCCCCGGCCGTTTCCACTAACGAAAACCTCAGCCATGGCGAAGAATTAAAAACCGCGCACGAAGCGATGCTCGCCGCATTCGAAGACTACAAAAAAGCTGGCGCGCCTTCATCAGGCCGCGAATTCGAAAAATACAGATCGGCTTGCGAAATTTACGAAAAATTAGTCAAAATAAATGGAGATTGAATTATGAAATACGATAAAATAATGTCAGGCAAAAAATGTTGTTTATCGCCCGTCAGCCTCGAAGACGCGGCGCTTTACAAGGAATGGCTCAACGATCTGGAAGTATCTACCAATTTAAATACAAGACCGTATGTACTCACTTTCGAAAAAGAAAAAGAGATACTTGAAAAATTAGTTAAATCTGAAACAGACGTGGTATTCGGCATCATCGATAAAAAAAGCGATAAATTGATAGGCAACTGCGGGCTCATCAACATTGAACCTATAAGTAGAAAAGCGATGTTCGGCATTTTTATCGGCGATAAAAAGTACTGGGGAAAAGGCTATGGCGAAGAAGCCACGAACCTGATACTCGATTTCGGCTTCAATATGTTAAACCTTCACAACATATTTCTTACAGTCTTTAGTTTCAATAAGCGCGGCATCCGCTGCTACGAAAAATGCGGTTTCAAGCACGCCGGAAAACTTCGAGAAACGAGGCTCGTTGCCGGCAAATATTACGATGTCGTCTATATGGACATCCTCGACAGAGAATTTAAAAACTCCACACTAAAAAATTTTATTGAATAACGATCTTACGTTTATAAATTATCCACTTTCATATATCGTAATTTCATGCTTTTAATCTGGCTTTACGAGTCTAGCCGCCGTAAAAGCTCCTAACATATCACCGCTTTATTTTTTTATTTTTTTTATGGAACATCTTGATAAATTTTTAGTATAGATTTATAATCCCTCAGGGTGTAAAATAATTAATTAAGAGTTTTTCATAGATGCTTTATGAAGCGTCAGAAAGGATATTGCGGGTTAAATTTTGTTATGAGCAACGACCATAATTCTTCAAAAGGCAACAACAATAAATTTCGTCATCTTGCGGCCAAATCCTCCGCGACAAAAAATGTTCAGAATCCGAACGCGCAGGCAGCCGAATTATCTTCGAACGCCCCGGACGAAATTGACGGACAGGCTGATCATTCGGAAGTCGCCGAATTAAACGGGCAGAAGGCCCCTAAAAAATTCAGGCGATTCATTGATTCCAGAGAAGCATCGATTTTTTCCAGAATAAAAGCTTTCGTCACTGACGCCGTAATTATTTTTTTCGCGGTCCTCATACTATCGTCGATTATCTGGCGGCCATTACAATCGGCCGTCTGGGGAAAACTTTACATATCCATGGAAGCCTACGACGAAAAAACGGCAAAAAAAATCGCAGGCTCTTCAAACACTCCCAAATATTACAAAATGGTAAAGCATAACAACGAGCAAAGATATTACCGCGACGTTTCTTTTAAAGAAAAATTAATAGAGTTCAACGTATATTATCCTCTACTGCCTATTATTTTTTATTTCACGCTGATGTGGGCCACGGTGGGCGCGTCATTCGGCCAGATGTACGCTAACAACTCCGTAGTGATGTGCGAGGATGACGACAAACCTAACCTGATAGAAGCGTTTGTCAGATCGGTAATCTTCGTTTTTTCAGTCGGATTTTTCGGAGTCGGCGCACTTATGCTGTTCGGCGAAGATAGCCTGACGCTTTACGATAAAATATGCAAAACGAAAGTTATTGAAATTAAATAACCTGATATAAATAAACGCCTTATAGAAGTGTTGAAAGTAAAACTTAATATATTTGAATGTTTTCTATTTTTTCAGTTTTTTTGTTTGTTCAAAATAAAAAACAGGAGCGGTTTTTCAGACACTCCTGTTTTTTTATTTTATTTGCTCAGGTTATTTATTTGAAACCAGATTTAAATATCCGCGTTAATTAGTCCCACGGCCACCATGAGCTGATGGCTTTAATGCGCTTTTTGGCGTCTTCTGCCATCGTGGTGTTCGGGTACGTATCGGCGATTTTCTTATAAGTAAGTACGGCGCTGTTGGTGTCTTTCAGCTTTTCGTAGCATTTACCGAGCGTAAAGAGCGCTTCGGGGAATTTCTGCGAGCCGGGGAATGAAGCGACCCACCAGTCGAGAATATTTTTGGCTTTGTCGTAATGTTTGGTTGAACCGATGCCTATGAAACCTCCCGTTTTAACTTCGAGCAGAAGGCTGGCTATATTGAGCATGGTATCTTCTTTTAAAGTTTCAGGGAAGTTCTGATTGAATACTATGAATATGGCAAGCGCCGTGTCATGTTCTTTTTGAAGCATTTTGGTATAACCCGCATACCAGAACGCTTTATTTCTGAACGGCCCGTTAACTGGTTCTTCGACGAGAATCAGGTTGAACCTGAATAAAGCGGTCCAATAATCGGCTGTATTAAGAGCCGCGCAGCCAAAGCCGAACTGTTCTTCAAACGTATATTTTCTTACGTCGCCATGCGCTTTGACATCGGCGTTTCTGAAACCTTCGGCATAACCTCTGCTGTATGCTTCAGGATATGTACGTTTACTGCCGTCGCGTACGCCATTGTACCTGCCGTCGGTCTGGCCTCTTAACGCGCCGTCGTTATAGCCGTTCGAATAGTAAGGACCGGCGTTGGGGCCGCCGTGATGCGGGCTATGAGGGCCTTTCGTGGTTACCGCCGCGTTTTCGACTATGCCGCGACCTTCAAATTTAATCTTTTTGATCAGATCGGCGAGTTTTTCTTTAGTATATACATAGTTGAAGTATTTAGCGTTGAATTTATCTTCGCCCTCTTTCAAGCCGTTGTTGTATCCGTCGCGCTCGCCCTGGCACAGACCTTCCTGATAACCCTGGGTATAGAAGTTGTTGTAGTTCTGATAATAACCGTCACGATATCCGATATCATAGGAAGGGTCGTTAAACGGATTAGTGTAAGGGGGAATAGTGACCCCGCCGACAGGCGGCTGGTAAGGCGGCTGATACGGAGGAGTAGGCGGTTGGTATGGTGGCTGCGAAGGTGTGTTAGGCTGAGGATTGGTGAATCCGCAGCGCGGGCAGGTATAAGTGCCGCTTGAATGAGAGCCCATATCGCCGGGCTGATGGTAAGTGGCGCCGCATTTTGCGCACTGGTGGGAATGTCCGATGTGAGAAGGATCATAATGCTTCGTGGTGCTTTCATTTACATTTGACGGCATTTCAAGGGCGCTTGCCTGGCCGAATGAAAAGCCTGCCGCCGCAAATAGCGCTAAACCGATAGCGAATACTTTCTTCATTGTAAAATACCTCCATAGTTTTGAGATAAAAAATGTTGATATAAAATTAATTTCGTTAATGTACGATAGATATTGAATATTTTAAACGATTATATTATAACAAATTTTTTTAAGTTAAGCAAATTTTTCATAGTATTTTATCTCATTTCCTAAATAATTATAACTTAAGTTATGAAACTATCACTAAAATATTAAAAACAAAATATTATTAAAAAAATTGACAAACAAGTTTATAGAAAGTATAATTAGCGCAACACGATAATTTGCTTATTTTTTTTAACACGTTACTGAGTATTATTGTGAAAATCTTCAAGCAAAAAATAGAAAGAGAGTAATTCAATGCAAAAAAGAAAAAAATCAAGCATTTTCACTAAATTTAATCTTTACCTGGCTGTTTTATTTTTTATTATTTTAACCGCAGGTGCAGCATTCGGCGAGGATTTCAAGTTCGTAAGCATGGCCGACTCGCGCTCAAACGGTGAACCCATTGGCATAAACAAACCTATACTCGATAAAATAGTCGCCAACGCCGTCGGCGATGAGCCTGAATTCGTTCTATTTCAGGGCGATATGGTTCTTGGCAGTAAAAAAGACCTCAACGTATTCAAAAAACAACTCGACAATTTTCGCGCCGCGATGAAACCCCTCACGGACAGAGTCGCCATTTATTATTCATTCGGTAATCACGAGTGCGTCACGCAGGCTCATGTAGATATCCTTAAAAAAACCTTCAACAATCCCGCGACGGTCAACGGCAAATACAATAAACTCGCCTACTCGTTCGACCACAAAGGTTCTCATTTCATATGCCTTGCTACCAATCTTCCCGATGAAAACAATAATCTGACCAACGAACAGCTTAGCTGGCTCGAAGGCGACCTCAAGATGAACATGTCAGCCGAGCATGTTTTCGTTATCGGCCATTCGCCGGCATATCCCGTAGGCGGTCATATCGGCAGCTCACTGGATAAATTTCCCGCACAGCGCGATAAATTCTGGACGCTTCTTAATAAATACCGGGTTGACGCTTATTTTTGCGGCCACGAACATCTCTTCGACAGGCAGAAAATAAACAATGTATTCCAGATAATCAACGGATCGTGCGGCGCGCCTATCAGAGCCAAGATCGGCCGCGGCGGCACTGAAAACTTCAGCGGATCGTTCTTTCAGCACGTTTTAATTGAAGTGTCCGGACCCGACGTAACATTCTCGGTCTACGACGAAACTAAAAAACTACGCGATAAATTCCGCCTCAGCAGAAGAGTATTAAACGAAATGCACAACAAATAATAATTTTAAGTTCAATATTTAAAAAAAAGTATAACTCAAATCGCTGAAATTATGATATCATATAGCGTTGAATTTAATTGAACGGATTAAAAACACTATAGCATATAAATAATTTTAATAGAGACGGAGATGATTAAATTGCCGCAAAAAAAAGTGATGATCGCGCCTTCTATATTATCGGCCGATTTCAACAGGCTGGGCGATGAAATCGATGCTATAACGAAGGCAGGCGCCGACTGGATACATTTAGATGTGATGGACGGGCATTTCGTGCCTAATATTTCTTTCGGGCTGCCTGTATTGAATTCCATATCTAAAACGGCAAAAATACCTCTCGACTGTCACCTTATGATAACCAACCCGGAACAATTCGTTGAAAAATTCGCCGCGGCCGGCGCCGATATAATAACTATCCACGCCGAAGCGAGTTTTCATATAGAACGGTTATTAACTCAAATACGCTCGCTCGGTAAAAAAGCCGGATTATCGTTTAACCCGCATACCGACATCGAGATGTTGAAGCACGTAATACACGCCGTGGATCTTGTTTTAATAATGAGCGTAAATCCGGGATTCGGCGGGCAGCAATTTATAAATTCCGCGGCCGCTAAAATTAAACGGACAGCCGAAATTGCCAGCGAATACGGCCGCGACATTCATATACAGGTTGACGGCGGCATAATAGCGGAAAATAAAGATATAGTAATAAATGCCGGCGCAAATGTCATAGTAGCCGGTTCGTCGGTCTTTTCAAAGCCGGATTACGCGGCCGCCATAGCCGCTTTAAGATAGGATTTTTTATCATGACCGATGGCGATAATAGCATTGGTAAAAACAATATTAATTGCAATTGTATTAGTGAAAACAATGGCACAGCCGCTCGCACGCCGCGGGGCTACTTTGGCCGCGCCCGGCTCGCTCTGGCTAATATAGAGCTCGACGATCTTTCATTCGATGAAATCATCGAATATTGCGATTTAACTATCAAAAATAAAACCGGTAATTTATTTATCGTAACCCTCGATATACTCGGCGCTTACAACAGCCTTTTCGACGAGCGTTATGCCTCGATTATAAACGGCGCGGATATAATAACCTGCGACGGCGCGGGGCTTAAAATGCTTTCATTCATAAAAGGCGCGGCGCGTATTAAAAACAAAGTCAGCGGCGTCGATTTAAGCGAAAAGCTACTCGCCGCGGCCGCCCGCGAAGGTTATAAAACGGCATTCATAGGCGCGCGGCCCGAAGTAATCGAACGGCTCAAAGCTAAAATTGAAAACGAATATGCCAGAGCGGGCGAATGTTTTTTTCATCACGGCTATTTCGACGCGGGCGGGCGGGCGGCCATAATCGAGCGGCTGTCATTATTAAAACCAGATTTAGCGCTCATAGCGCTCGGTAATCCCGCGCAGGAAAAATTCATAAGCGACCTTGCCCCTTTTTTAAAAGGCACTATATTAATGGGTGTGGGCGGCACTTTCGACGTTTTATCCGGCTCGCTTAAACGCGCGCCGGCGGTTATGCAAAAATTTTATCTTGAATGGCTTTACAGACTATATCAACAGCCATCAAGAATATTAAGAATGACTAATATTCCAAAATATATTTTATATGTTCTATTCAGCGAGGCGGTAAAATGGATTCGGAAAAAATAGGCGTAAAACTATTCGATAATCTCATCAATAAAATAAAATACACAAAAGCTGATAAAATAACTATAAGCGGCGCCGACGAAAATATAGGCGCTTTTATAATAAACAGGCTGGCATCTGAATTAAACGGCGCCGATTTCAGCGAATACGGCGTTTTTATGATAATAACGCCGTGCCAGGACTCCGCCGAACGCGCCTGCTGTCAGATAGAATCAATAATGAAAACGGCCGCGGCTGTTAAAAATGCCGGAAAACCTGCTGTAAACGGTGACGCGACGGCTCCGGATTTCAAAGTATGCCTGTTTTCATCGCTTGAATGGTCGGCTTACGAATTTCTATCACCTTCTCAAAACCTTTTATCAGACCGTATTTCAACGCTAAAGACCGTCGCCGGATATAATAATAACGCCGGCTGTAAATTATTTATAGTGGCCCCCGTCACCGGGCTTATGCAAAAATGCGGGCCTTATAAAGAAATAGAAGGCGCCGGCATTAAATTGTCAAAAAATGATACTATCGATATAGAAAAATTAGTGAATATACTCGCAAAAGCAGGTTACTCGGCCGAAGACCCGGTAATCGATCTCGCGCAGTTCGCCGTACGCGGCGGCATACTCGATATTTTCGTTCCGGGCCTTCAAAACCCTGTGCGCCTTGATTTTTTCGGCGACACCATAGATTCAATAAAAACTTTCAATATAGAAGACCAGCGCGCTATCGAGCAGATAAACGAAGTTTACGTTCTGCCGGCGAGCGAATATATATTCGCCGAAGCTGAAATAGCGGCAATGTTCAAAAATTTAAATAAGATATCGAAACTGCCGGCTTCACACGAAGCTCACCAGATCGCCGACGGTGTTAAAATCGCCAATATAGAGCGTTACGCGCCGTTTATGTACGATTATTCCATGCCGACGCTGGTAGATTATCTCAATAAGTATATATCAAAATACTGCGTATTTTATTACTCGAAGGAAGAGGCTGAAAAGGAAGGCGTCGAATTTTTTAAAAAAGTTGAAAAATTATACGAAGAAAATAAACCGGAAGATATATACTCGCTGCCGCCTGAAAATTACTATAAAAACCCGGAAACTCTATTTAAAGACATCCAACATACCAATCGCGTGGTTAAAATCAATTTAACCGATTATGACGCGCTGGATATATGCGAAGAAAAGCATATAGTATTCGATTTAAACGTTTCGTCCCAGACGAGGTTTTCAGGCAAATTCAACCAATTCGTAAGCCGCGTCAAAGAGCTTAGCGAAGAAGGTAATACCGTCGTTATAATACTTCCGACCGCCGGACAGATAAAGCGAATGACCGAAATATTATCAGCGATGAAACTTGCGGTAGTAGTCAACGACGATTTTCTATCTTCGCCGCCCGCGCGTAAAACTATTTATATCAGCGAAGGATATCTGCATAAAGGATTTATTTATAAAAACGAAAAATTAGCGGTGTTTTCAAGCTACGAAGCCTACGGCGATTACCAGCCGCTCTACGGCAAGCAGATGGAAATCGAAATTAAAAACAAAGCCAAAAACCGTTACCGCAGAATATCATCGCACTTAGAACTTAACGACGGCGATTACGTCGTGCATGTAAATTACGGAATCGGAATATACCGCGGCATAACACTTTTATCGGCGGGCGGGCGTGAAGCCGATTATCTGCTTATAGAATACAGCGATTCAGATAAATTATACGTTCCGGTCGACGCGCTTTCGATGCTGCATAAATATATAGCCCTGGACGGCGCGGAGCCTAAGATCGGAAAACTCAACGATTCTTCGTGGAAACGCCAGAAAGCCACGGCCCATAAATCAATCGAAAAGCTGGCGGCCTATCTTGTAACGCTTTACGCGCGGCGCGCAATGACGCAGGGCCATAAATTCAGCCTGGACAACGATCTAATGCAGCAATTCGAAGAATCGTTCGCGTATAAAGAAACGGTTGATCAGCAGAATTCTATCCTGGAAGTCAAATGCGACATGGAAAGTGAAAAGCCCATGGACCGCCTTATATGCGGCGACGTCGGCTTCGGTAAAACTGAAGTAGCCATCAGAGCGGCTTTTAAAGCCTGCATGGACGGCAAGCAGGTCGCGTTTCTCGCGCCCACGACGATATTGGCCATGCAGCATTATAACACCATCACTTCGCGATTTTCTTCATATCCGGTGACGGTCGAACTTATGTCGCGCTTCAGAAGCAAAGCACAGCAAAAGGAAACTATCGAAAAACTAAAAGAAGGCAAAGTGGACGTAGTTATCGGCACGCACAGAATAATTCAAAAAGACATGGCGTTCAAAGATTTAGGTCTTTTAATAGTTGACGAAGAGCAGCGTTTCGGCGTAAAACACAAAGAGCGCCTCAAGGAGCTCAAAAACCACGTTGACGTCTTGACGCTGACGGCAACGCCCATACCCAGAACGCTTTATATGTCGTTAGTAGGTTCGCGCGATATATCCACCATAAACACGCCGCCGGCCGAAAGGCTGCCCGTAAAAACCTTCGTTTTGCGATATTCCGAAGACGTGGTAAAAGAAGCTATAACAAGAGAGCTTATGAGACGCGGCCAGATTTATTATGTACACAACAGAATAGATACTATCAACAGCGTGGTAAATAAACTCACCGCCATGATTCCAGGCGTTCGCGTAAGGGCCGCCCACGGCCAGATGGACGAAAAACAACTCGAAAAAATAATGGTCGATTTTTACGACCGCGAATTCGACGTATTAGTATCGACCACCATAATAGAAAACGGTCTGGACATATCCAATGTAAACACCATAATAATAGAGCGCGCCGACACTTTCGGACTTTCACAGCTATACCAGTTGAGAGGGCGCGTAGGACGTGCTAAAAGCCAGGCCTACGCATATTTTTTCTTCCCGCACGAATCGATATTAAGCCATATAGCTAAAAAGCGGCTTCAGGCGATGAAGGAATTTTCGGAACTCGGCTCGGGATATAAAATAGCCATGCGCGACCTTGAAATAAGAGGCGCAGGCAACCTTCTCGGCCATGAACAGCACGGGCATATATGCACTATAGGCTTCGAGCTTTACTGCAGGCTGCTCGAAGAAGAAATCAAAAGGCTTAAAGGCGAAACCATAGAACAAAAGGTTGAATCCGACTGTGAAATAGAAATAAACACCAACGCGTTTATTCCGTCTAATTACATAACCTCAACCTACCAGAAAATAGACGTTTATAAAAGAATGGTCGCAGCAGGAAGTTTTGAAGAATTAAGCGAACTCAACGATGAATTAATCGACAGGTTCGGCAAATATCCCGAACAGGTATTTAACCTCTTCCAGATCGTTAAGGTTAAAATAATAGGCCGCAGGCTTAAAGCCATATCGGTTAAAGAAGAAAAAAAACATATCATAATTAAATTCCAGAACGCCGGCCAGATAGACCCGGCGGCGGTCGAAACGCTGCGAAAAAAATTCGGTAAAAATATAAATTTCGCCGATGAAGACGAAATAACTCTGCTATACCTTACCAAGGCAGATTTAAAAGGCGACAATCTCATACAGATGGTAATATCGGCGCTAAAAATTTTAGACAGGCAGCCGGCGGCCGATAACAAAAAATAAGTCTAAGTTATGGTTGACAATTATAATAAAAACAATTATAATCATAATATTATTTTATATTATATATAGTTAAGAGGTCAACCATGATTAAAAAAAAAAAAATTTCTCTGATTATAATTGTTTGTTTACTATCCTTTCTGGGGCCTATTTGCGAAAATACAATTTTCGCCTCGCGCTGCTTCGCTAAAGGTTCGGACGATAAATCGGTGGTTTTAAGTTTCTTAAACACGATGAACGACGAAGAAAACGAAACTTTATTCGAATTAGTCAAAGAATATGGCGCTAAAAATCCCAAAGTTAAAATCCAGATTGAAAACATTTCTTTTTACGACGCTAAAAATCATTTAGAAGAAAAATTCCGGCAAAAAAACCTTCCCGATATAATGCGCGTAGAAATAAGACTTATTCTGCCCTATGCCAGGCAAAAAATGTTTTTGCCGCTCGATTCTTACATATCCACAAACGATTACGTAGATTATTTTCCTTACCTGTATAAATTCAGCGTGCTCAACGCTAAAGAACTTTTCGGCATTCCGCAGGTTACCGATTGCCTGGTATTATTTTATAACAAATCGCACTTCAAAACCGCAAAAATAGAACAGGCGCCTAAAAGTATGGATGAATTTCTTTCATACGCGCGTAAATTAACGATTGATGAAGACGGAAACTCCGCGGATTCAACGCTGTTCAATCAATATAAAATATCGCGATACGGCTTTTCGTACCATTTCGAATCTTATTACCTGCTTCCTTTTATTTTCAGCTTCGGCGGCAACTTATGCGACGAAACCGGCGCGCCGCTCATTAAATCCGATAAAACCAAGGCAGCGCTCAAATTTATATACGATTTAAAAAGCAAACATAATGTGGTCCCTTCAAAAATAGATCCTAAATTCGGCCATGACTTTACTTTAATGGAATTTATGGACGGCAGAGTTTCGATGGTAATAGACGGCCCGTGGAATATCAAAAAAATATTAAAAGGCGCGGCTTTTAAAAACGCCGATAATCTCGGTTTAGCTGTAATACCCCGCGAACAGAACTCCGCCTCGCCCATCGGCGGGCAGTATCTTGCGATTTCATCTTCATGTAAAAATCCGAAAGAAGCCTACGATTTTATTAATTATATAAATTCGAAAGAAGCGCAGGTTAAATTCGCGCGGGCAAATTACATAATACCGACCAGAAAATCGGCGATGGAGCAAGTCCAATCCGACAGCGCCGGCGCCGACATCTCAATCAGAAAAATTTTATTTGAACAGATGAAATTAGCCGCGCTTCATGCTTATAACATACCGGAACCGCAATATTTAGACGAACTCAATAAAGCGCTCGAAAAACTTCTCAGCGGCCAGACCGGTTTTGACGAAACTCTCGAAGCGCTTTCAGCAAAATTCGAAACACTCGCTAAAGAATTAAAATAAAATATAAATTATTATAAATTATTATAAATTATCAAATGAAAGACGTGAATAACAATGAGTAGTGAATTCAGCGATATCATTCTTGACAGGCTTGTAGAATGCGACGGTTCCGACGCTAAAGGCAATGAAGTTAAAAACGATATGCTAGGCAACATTTCAAAGCATATAGCCAATACGCGCGACCCATTTGCCAAGCGATCGCTTAATTATTCTTTCTGGAATTTAATAACCTATATTTTAAAAAAGAAAGTCGCCGCTACAAAGGGCGCCGAGCCGATCAACTTTTCAAATGACGAACTGCTGGCCGTAAATTATGGTTACGTATCGGATATGATAGCTAAAACTTCCGAAAAATTTTCAATAGATTCAATAGACGAAGTTTTCGAATCCAGTTGCTGCATAAACGAAGTCGATATAAAATTTTACAGCATAACCCAATGGCTGAACGAACAGCTAAAAGAATTCATGGGCATATACGAAATCGAAAAGTTAAAAAACGAATACGAGTCAAAAGTAACTAAAACTCATGAATATAAAAAAAGCATCGAAGATAATATGATGCAAAAAAAGCAGGTACTCGCCAGTATAGGAAGGCAGATTAACAACACGCCATTATTTTTAAGGGTATATAATCTGTCGGAATCGATAAATCAGAGCACTAATAAATATTCGCTTTACAAGTTTAAAAGTAATTCAGGTATGGCACTTTCCAAAGAAGAACGCCTCGAACTCATAAATATCGAAAATGAAGTGAATACGGCGCGCAACGAACGAAAAGAATTGACTAAATCGTATATATCGCTAAATAACGATCTATGCAAGTACGAAGATAATATAATAGAAAACGAAATAGAGCTGCTGGGGCTTGTATCGGGTCTCGCGAAAGCTAAAACCGATCTGGAAAATTTTATCACCTCTAAAAATGAAACGCCAGCTTCCAAAAAAGAAGAATTCGTCGCCGACCGCATAACTTATATTAAAAATATGTTCGAATTGGTTTCTAAACGAAACAAAATAGAACCCACACCCTGTTTGAGCGATAAAATAGTATCTCGAATACCGGATCTGGTGATAGAGGCTTTATGTGAATATTTAAAAGCCGATCCCCGTGTTTTTAAAACTAAAAAATTCAAACGCTTCGGCTATCCATCGGTAATATTCGTTCCGGGCTGCGGCAACGGCATTTACAGTTACGATTACAACGCTCTTATAATTCCTTTCTTTCCAGCGACTAATTTCAAGGAATCCATAATATCGGCCATGGTATTGTACCGTTGGGACTGCGACGAAGATAAGGAATTCCGCGAAGCTTTCAACAGCCTCAAACCTTATAAAAAATTATCGTTCGTCGATTTACAGCGCTCGCTCATTAAAGATTTTACTACTTATATAACCAAAGAACTCAAAGGCTATAAACTTTTCGATAAAGAAATACGCGATTGGTTCGCCTGGCAGGTGGCGCCTAAAAAAGACGAGGTCGTCGATTTTGAAATATCAAAATTCGGCGAGGTCAAACGCGAAAAAAAATTGGGCGGCTCTTCCGGCCGGCCTGAAGATAAAGTAAATGAAATAATGGCTAAAGCTTCCGAAATTGAAGCTAAATGCGGACAGGCCGCTAAAGTTGCCGAAGAAGCGGAAAAAATCCACGCCGAAGCCCGTGAGCTGGCTAAAATAACCGCGGCGGAAGCTGCGCGCATGTCGGAAGAAGCGGCTAATAAATCGGTTGAAGCCGCGCGCGCCGATATATCGGTAAAAACGGAACTAATGATAAAGGCGGCGGAAATTTCCGGCAAAGTCATGGAAGCTACTATTAAAGCAGCGGAAGCCGCTAAGAGTGAAAACGAAGCTAAGTTAATTTTAGATGAAAAAATAGCCGAATTAAATAAATTAAAAGCCGAAGCTGAAACTATCATGATTACGGCTAAAAACGAAACGGAAAAAGCTAATTTAGCTAAAGCCGACGAAGAAGCCAGGATAGCGCAGGTTAAAGGCCGGCTTGGCGACATGCTAAAAACGGCCGCGGCTGAAGAAAATAAAGCTAAGGAAAACGCTGAAAAATTAAAAAACGAAACGGAAAAAATCAAAAGCGATATGCAGGTTAAATACGCTGAAGCGATAAAAGCGGAGCTCGAGCATAAAGCCGCATCTGAAGTTTTTAACGCGGTCAACGGTTTTTTAAAGCTGAACGGAGCGGAACTTCTTAAAATCAAGACTTATGAAGAGCTGAAAAACGAAGCGATCGCTAAATACGAAGCGGAAGCGGGCGGCGGAACGAGCGAAAATGCCGCAGACGGCGCAGGGAACGAATCCGATCAAAGAATTTTATTTACAGAACAATTAAATGTTTATAAAGATGAAATTGAAAAAATTAAAAAAGAAAACGAAAATTTAAAAAAATCTTCCCCGGGCAACGCCGCGTCATCGCAAGCAGTCACATCCGATATCGATTATTCAAAAATCCCGGTAAGCGACCGGTTCAATATAGCCAGAAACGTAATATACAACAAAATTAAAACTATTATTAAAGCTGAAAATATGAATGATAAATTAGTGATAACGCCTTCGGCTAAAAGCAGTGAAACTATTAATCTTCATTTACTTAATTTAAACGTTTCAAGCGGAGAGCTCGATTTAATTTTAAATACGCTTTTAATACAATCAAAACTTCAAAAATTCAATGAATTGATTAAATAACTAAGTATATGCAACAGTTTAACCGGAGGGATGAATGATTTTTATCTTTGAAAATTTTATAAAAAAATTAAAGCCGTTTCAACTTTCACCTCTATATTCGTCTTATTCATCAATTGCCTTCTTATTTATCGCGGCTTCTTTTTTAACCTCATCGATTTTTAATAATAATCCTCTGCACGCCCAGCAGCGGAATCAAATTAAAAAAACAACCCGGACGGCGCCCGCTAATTCGTCTGACGCTAAAAAAAATAAAAACATCGCGAAATCAGAAAATATTACCCGTCTTTTCGACGCCGCGTTTGAATCTGAAATAAATGAAATAAATTTTATAAAAGAAATAACCGATGAAGTTGAATTCAGGCGCATATACAAGGCTTTAGCCGACGATATAAACAAATTAAAAGAAGCCCTATCTAAAGCGGTTGTATCGGCTGATAAAAATTATCACAAATGTCTTATGACCGCTGAAAATAAACACGCGCGTGATTTAAAAGCGGCCAAAACTAAAATAAAAGAAAATCGCGACGCCGATAGAATTCAAAATTTAAATTCGCTTTTATCGATGTTAAAACAGGAGCAAAGCGATTATTATAAATTAGAAGCTGATAAAACCATAAATATATTTAAAACTCTTTTCGATTCTTTTTTAAGCGCTTACCGCATCCAGAAAAAATTTTTAACCGTAAATACCGTATATGAAAATTCGGCTTCAGAAATAATGACGGCTTCAGACACTTTCGAAATCCTCATAAAAAATAAAAGCGAGCGCATTGAAAAATATATACGCAACAAATACAGCAATATAACTAACGGAGACGCTCATGACGACAAATAAAATATTCGATGAAATTTTTACGGGCGATCATTCGGAACGCGCTATGGCCTTTAAAAATAATATTAAGTCGGCCGTGGTAAGTTATACGGCTAATCCTTCGAATATAGCTCATATCAGATATTTAAACAGCCAGTACTGGGACATGGTCTATTTCATAATAAAAAAAAAGATTTTAACTACCGGAAGTCTTGAATTTAGCGACAGCGAAAAATTAGCGATAGACTTCGGCTATATTTCAGATGAACTTTTAAATGAAAACGGCGATATAGCCGCCGTAATTTTAAATGAAAACAAGCCGGTAAATAAACACGAAAACCTTCCCATTATTTGTTTTTCGATATCAGCATGGCTTTACGAACAGCTTCAAGATTTTATGGGAGTAAATAAAATCAAAGAATATGAAAAAAGATATGAAGCGCTCGTATTATCCGTTAACACTTTAAGAGAAGAAAAACTTATAGTTATCGAATCTAAAACTAAACTCAATAAAGATTTTTACGACAATCCCCCGAAAGGTTCATCCAAAAACGATATAGATAAAATCATGGATTATAACGTAAAAATTGAAAAAGCGCTTGAAAAATACGGACTGCTGCGCTCACAGATACAAAACGAACTGCTGCTAAAGAAAAATGAACGAGTAGAATTCGTTAATTTAGAAAATCTTATTAACAATACCCGGGAAGAAAGAAAAAGGTTCTGCAAAACCCTCATTAAAATTAATCCGGATTATCTGTCAAAAATCGTTTTTTTAGAAGATATGATAATCCAGAAAGAACACGAAATATTCGATAACGTAACTTTAATAGGTAAAAGCCGTCAAAAAATAGAAGAATTCATATATTCAAAAAAAGAAATATTAGACGAGGAAAAAGACGGATTTTTAAAAGACAGAATATCTGCTATAAAGAATATTATCGATTTAATATCGAAAAATAATAAAGTGGAACCGGTAATTTTTTTAACGCAACACCTTTCTAAAAATATTGCCGGAAAAGTATTTGAAATCATGGATAAAGCCATAGAAAGCGATCCTGGACTTTTTGAAAATAAAAAAGTAAGGATTTACGGGCATCCTGACGTTATTTTAGTCCCCGGCAAAGGGCGCGGCGATTACGATTATCACATGAACGCTTTTATAATACCGCAGTTCCCCCAAAAAGACTATAACGATTCAATATTAAACGCCCTGGCGCTCTATCGCTGGCAATGCGACGAAGAAAGCCGCGTAAAAAATTCTTTCGCTTTTTTGAAATTAAATAAATACTTTACAAGCGCTTCAACTCTTATGCAATCTTTCATCAAAAATTATTGTATTTATATGTCTAAAAGCATAGCCGGTGAAGACGTTGAAGAAATAAACGATTTCGACTGCGAAACCTTATGGTGGTTTACCAGTTTCATTTCACGAAAAGAAAGTGAACAGGCCGCGGCAAAAAAAGACGATACTAAAAAGACGGCCGAAAGCAAAACTGAAGAAAACGGGCGGATAAGCCATGAACAAAAAACGATAGATGCCGCTAAACCTGAACGGCCGGAAGCTATAAAAGAAAACGCCGCTAAATCAGAAGAAGAAAAAGTTAAAAAAGAAGAAAAAAAAGAGGTAAAAGAGGAAGAAAAAACAAGCGAGAAACTTCCCGAAGGTTCTGATGTAAATAAAGAGCCCGAAAGTAAAAACGCTCAACAAAACGTTATTAAAGGACCCGCATCCAGTAAAACCTTAACCTCGATGCCTAAAAAACCCATAAAACTGCCCGGCGAATTCATTATTGAAGATCAGGAAGAAGAAAAAAGCGAAGAAAAAAGCGAAGGTAAAAACGATATCGATAATAAAAGCAAAAATGAAAATTTTGAAATTAAAGAAAATCAAAAAACTTCTGAAACAAATGAAATTTTCACTCAAAACGACCGCAATGGCAACTTTGTAAAGAAAGAAAATAATAGTAATAATAATAATAACGGAAACGAGTTTGAAGAAAGCGAAGTTTCTAAAGAAGTCAACGAAACTATCTCTATGCTTTTAAAGGAAAACTCGACTATTATAAAAAAACGAATACAATCTATATTTAATTTCGAAGATATAAAGGTGGAACCGGCTAAGGATCATCAAAAAGTCAACATCACTCTATACAATTTAGACGCCGGACAGATCAAGCATTTTTTAAATTTAATGTCGCTGCAGTCTAAATATTACAAATTCATGTCCTCTATTATAAAAGATGATGAATAAAGTTAGAACGTGATAAACCGGTAAACAATTACCCCGACCGGCATTTAACATATTAATATCATTAAGTATTAAGTATATGGAATATTGAATATGCATGTAAACGATTTTTTCAAGGGAGTATCCGACGCTTTAGCCGCGAACAGAAGCAATGCAAGCCTTTTTTTCGCTGTAATAGTTTTTTGCGTTCTTGTAATATTTTTATACTATAAGTATTTCAAAAATCGGACCGCAACGTCCGAAGATTCTAAAAAAGACCTTAAAATCAAACATTCGCCGCAAAATTCAGTCAACCGCCTTATCGAAAATATATTCAGCGGCGAAACAAGCCATGAGGCGCTTGCGCTTAAAAATCTCATTAATTATTATATTGACCGCTATATCGAAAATTCTTTGGATGCCCTCACTATTAACGCTCTTAACACCAAATACTGGGAGCTTATAACCTATATAATCAATAAAAAGTTTAATAATAACGAAGTTAAAAATGGAACTGACAGCAATTTATTAGAACTCAGTTTCACCAGCGACGAAAAAAAAATTATAGATTTTGCTTATCTTTCCGACCGCCTTATCCTTTCAAGCCCGAATTTTGACGAATCTTCCATTAACGAAGCGATGATATCAGATTGCTACATCAAAGAATACGATATTAAATTCCACACCATAACCTCGTGGTTGAGCGAAAGACTTAAAGATTTCACCAGCGCTAACGCTCTAGAACGACTCAATGCCGAATATGAAAATATAGAATCAAAAATAAAAATGGCCAATCAAGAAAAAGAGATCAGTTTAAAAACTAGAAAACTTCTTTTATATGAAATAGCCAAACAAAACGCCGGTACGCCCTTAGTAAAAGCCCTGATGGCTACCAGTGAAAAAATCGACCGCATAATCGACGCTTATTCTTTTTATAAATACAAGACAGGAAGCGGTTTTTCAATGTCGAAAAACGAGCTTCTCGAATTCGTCAATATCGAAAACTTTTTAATTAACAGCCTCAGAAACGAGCGGCGCGAAGAACTTAAAAATATAGCATACGGCGAAAGATACAACACCGAATTAATAAGCCTCGAAACCGAATTAATAAATAAAGAATACGAGCTTTTAAATCTTGTTTCATCAAAAGCTAAATGTATAGTTGAAATAAATAAACATACCGATTGCCAGAAAAATGCAAGCGCAGCGGCTAATATCGAATTTTTAAACTCTAAAATTGAATATATTAAAAACACTCTCGCCCTGGTGGCTAAAAGAAATGAAATCGAACCGATTTTATTTATGACCAAGAAAATACATAAAAATATTCCAGATACGGTTTATCAGATAATAGCTAAATTCATAGAATCCGATCCCATGGTTTTTAGATCTAAATTAAGTAAAAGAGCCGGAGTTCCCTTTATTTTATTCGTGCCCGGATGCGGCAACGGAATTTATAACGTGGAAACTAACACGCTTATATTACCTGAATTTCCAATAAAAGATTATAACGAACTTGTAATTTCGGCGCTCGCGCTTTATAGATGGGAATCCGACGATGAAGGAAATCTTATAAGATCTTTCCATTCGCTTAAATGCAATAAGCGGCTTTCATTCGTCTCACTGCAGCAAGCTTTAGTAAAAGACTACGCGCTTTATATAACCAAAGAAAAAGAAGGCAGCGGCCTCGATAAAGATATTATCGACTGGTTTAAATTTGAAATATCGCCTAAAAAAGGCGAAGAAATAAAAATACAGATCAAAAAAAGAGAAACGGTTAAAGAAACCGCCGTCAATGATAATAACGAAAAAATCGAAATTATTGCCGGCTCTGAAGATAAAATTAAACAGGAAGGCGATATATCCTCCGTTCAGACGGCAGAGCGCTCCGCGAACAAAACTGCTCAGACCCTGCCTGATAAAACGACGAACGATTCAGGCGGCCCGGGAAAAAGCGCTGAAATAAGCGACTCTGAAACCACAAATCAACAAGCAGTTTCAGACGGCGCCATAAGCGACCGGCTGCTGAAACGCACTCTTATTTACGATAAATTAAAATTATTATTTAAAAACGGCGAAACCGCCGAAAATAAAATATCGATTAATTTTATTGACGACGAACATAATTTCAATATAGAATTTAAAAATATGAGCGTCAATGATTTTGACGAACTTTTTAAACTCATCTACGATAATCCTAAAATTAAAGACTATTTAAAAGAGTTATTTAAAAAATAAAATTTATAAAAAGAGGGAATTTATGCAATCATCATCAATTAAAGAACCGGAATTTACAGCGCGTCCCGATTATCTTCCACTGCATCGGGCATGGTTCGGCCCGGAGGAAGAAAATGAAATAATTGACACGCTGCGCTCGGGCTGGATAACTACCGGCCCGAAGACTAAAAAATTCGAAGAAGATTTCAAAAATTTTTGCGGCGCCAAACATTGCGTGGCGCTCAATTCATGCACCGCGGCACTGCATTTAGCCTATGCGGCGCTCGATTTAGGTCCAGGCGACGAAATGATAACCAGTCCCATGACATTCGCCGCAACCGCCAACGCCGCCGTTCATCTGGGCGCAAAACCTGTTTTTGCCGATATAATGCCGGAAACGCTCAACATACACCCTGATGAGATAGAAAAGAAAATAAGCAATAAAACTAAGGCCGTAACGGTAGTTCATTATATCGGCCAGCCTTGTAAAATGGATGAAATAAAGCAAATAGCCGGCTCTAAAAATATAGCCGTAATTCAGGATGCCGCGCACGCGACCGAATCCGAATATAAAGGCCGCAAGATAGGTTCTATTTGCGATATGAGCGCATATTCATTCTACGCTACTAAAAATATTACCTGCGGCGAAGGCGGCGCGCTAACGGTCAACCGCGACGATTTAATCGATAAAATAAGAATTTTAAGCCTGCACGGCATGAGTAAAGACGCCTGGAAGCGTTATGCAAAAGACGGTTACGCGCATTACGAAATATTATATCCCGGTTATAAGTACAATATGTTCGATATACAGGCTTCATTGGTAATGCATCAACTGAAAAAAATCGAAAAATTCTGGGCGCTCAGAAAACAATTCGTCGAAAAATATAACGATGGTTTTAAAGATATCGAGCAGATCAAAACGCTTAAAATAATGCCGGATATCAAACACGCTTACCACCTTTATTCTATAATACTCAAAACCGAAATGCTTAAATGCACGCGCGACGAATTTTTAGCTGAATTACAAAAATTGAATATAGGCGTTTCAGTCCATTTTACCGCGCTTCATCTGCATCCCTACTATCGCGACACTTACGGCTACAGGCGCGGCGATTTTCCAAATGCCGAATACGCTTCCGACAGGCTCGTCTCGCTTCCGCTATTTCCTATGATGAACGCGGAAGATGTCGAATATAGCGTATCGGCCGTTACGCATTTAATTAAAAAATATAAAAAATAATGTGTTTATATACCGACATATTAGCATATCAATATATCAATATATTAATTTTTAATAAATCTTTTATATATATGAAATTTAAACTATGATTAGAAAGGATACACTATGGCTAAGTTTATATTCATTACCGGCGGCGTTGTCTCGTCACTCGGCAAGGGAATCACTGCTTCATCGGTCGGCAGGCTTTTAAAATCAAGAGGACTGTCGGTCACTATAATTAAATGCGATCCTTATTTGAACGTCGATCCGGGCACTATGTCGCCCTACCAGCACGGCGAAGTTTTCGTCACCGACGACGGAAGCGAAACGGACCTCGATCTTGGCCACTACGAAAGATTTTGCGATATAAACCTCAGCAGGTACAATAACATAACAGCCGGCCAGATATATAACGCTATCTTAATAAACGAACGCCGAGGCGATTATCTCGGCGGCACCGTGCAGGTAATACCACATGTTACCAATCATATCAAAGAACGCATCCAGAGGCCGCTGGTTTATCATAACTACGATATAGTGCTCGTCGAAGTCGGCGGCACCGTCGGCGATATAGAATCACTTCCTTTTTTAGAAGCCATCAGGCAGATGAAATTCGACTGCGGCCGCGAAAACGTTATGTACATACACGTTACGCTTGTACCCTATATAAAAGCGTCGGGCGAACTTAAAACGAAACCCACACAGCACTCAGTCAAAGAATTACGATCGATAGGCATAACTCCCGATGCGATAGTATGCCGCACCGAACACAGGCTTAGCATCGATATTAAAAAGAAAATCAGCCTTTTTTCAGACGTTCCGCCTGAAGCGGTCATAGAAGCGCGCGACGTTGAATCGCTTTATGAAATTCCGCCTATTATGGAAAAAGAGGGGCTCTCAGCCGCTATTATTAAAAGACTTCAGCTCGAATGCGGCCCGCTCGATATGCTCGAATGGGAAAAATACGTTACCGCCGTTCACAAAAAAAAGAAGAGCGTTATGGTCGGCCTTGTGGGTAAATACACTAACTTAAAAGACGCCTATATCAGCGTGGTCGAATCACTTCATCATGCCGGAATAGCAAATGACGTCTCAGTTAAAATAAAATATATTTCATCGGAAACCGAATCCGATAAAATGATCGAAGAATTAAAAGATATCGACGGCATACTCGTTCCCGGCGGATTCGGCGAGCGCGGAGTCGAAGGCAAAATAGAAGTTATTAGATACGCGCGTGAAAATAAAATACCGCTTCTCGGATTATGCCTTGGAATGCAGCTTATGGTAATCGAATACGCGCGCAACGTGTGCGGACTCGCCGGCGCTAATTCGACCGAATTCGACGAAAACACGCCACATCCGATTATTCACATATTACCTGAACAAAAAGAAGTAGAAAACCTCGGCGGCACCCTCAGACGCGGAATTTACCCGTGCCGTATCGTTGAAAATACCACGGCGCACGAAGTATATAATAACTCGCTTATATACGAACGCCACAGACACAGATACGAGGTAAATAATTCATACCGCGACGCGCTTACGCAAAATGGCCTCATAATATCAGGCATATCTCCTGACAACAGGCTCGTCGAAATAGTCGAGATGAGCGGCCATCCATACTTTATAAGCTGCCAGTTCCATCCCGAATTTCTTTCAAGACCAATGAAGGCAGCACCCCTTTTCACCGGATTCATAAAAGCGTGCAATAAAAAAAATAATTAGTTTATCTTTATCCACTTATATCATACCAGTTTTATTCATTTTTTTAAGGGAGGGAGAAAAGGTTGCCGAACCCTTTCTCCCTCCCTTAAACCCTCCCTCTTTCGGCAATTTACCTGACGCTTTTTGGTTAGTTTATCGATAGCTTGTTATGTCAAAACTTTAATCTGGTAAAGTATTTCGCGAATTGTTGGCTGGTTGCCGTTTTAAGTTTTTTTCATGCCAGCTTGCTTGTTTGCATGTGCGTGCCGCGCACGCACATGCGGTGCAACAACGGCACTGCCACAACTATGCCTTATGGCTCGCGGTAAAAATTAAGGCAAATCGAGTCTTATTAGTCTAATTAAATAAAATCAATATAGCAATTTTTTCATTGGCATAATAAAAGGTGTGTCTTTATAGAGTATTACCGCGAGCCGAAATAATAAGATTCTGTGGCGCGCAATTAGTACGCCGCCGCGNNGGCAAAACTGACAAACGGCATGAAAAAAATTTATGGCAATAAAAAACAGTGAAAGCAATGATCAGTGAAATAAGAACTGAGGATAGAGAAGGAAAGTAAAGAAACTATAAAATAAATATCAGGCATGACAGAACAAGTGACGACTACCCGAAAAATATTCCGGGAGAGATTAGGGNNTTTTCCCCCGTCGCGGTCTTAAAATCAGTTCTTATAAAGGTTTTATAAATAAAAAAAACTGATAATATAAAACAATTATTATTATTACGCCGCTTGATTATATTTTCTTATTAAATAAGAAAAAACGGACCCAGATATTGCAAATATGATTAAACCGGCCGATAAAAAAATGATTAAGACGTAATTGAGATGGTCGTTTATATCGCTCATCAGCGTATCGGCGGCCGCTAAATAATTTTTTCCTTCTTTAGATTTCATAGGTATTACGACCGTGCGAAAATAGCCGTATTCATCTATAACTTCTTCAAAATGAGTTTTATCGCCGCCAAAAGCCTTACTAACAAACTCGCCCGGCATTTTATATGTAGTAAAAAACTTATCGTAACTTTTCGCATTAATATCTTTTTGAGTGGTGCTAAGCGAAGTCATCACTATTTCACCGCTATTTCCTTCAAACATGGTATATATACAATCGACGCCTAATTTGTCAGCCATTTTAGTTAAATCAACTACATTCTGGTGATGGCGTTGCTCGCTGACAGATGAAGCGTCCTTTATTGAATCATGGAATTCGTCGCCAAGTATGGCCGCGCCGCTATAGGCGGCCGCTAAAAGTATATTATCGGCCGCTTTTAAAATTATAATTTTGGAACTGTAATAAGAAAAATAAATTAAACTCGCTATTGAAAAAAAGTTAAGTATCAGAAATATTAAAACGGTCTTATTAGCGTTTAAATGAGATCCGGGTTTAACTGCTTCTGAAATTGTTTTATTATCTACGGTTGTCTGATCCATAATAAAATAATTATATCATTTTTTACGGTTTTTTAAAAGAAAATTTTAATTAAATATTTTATAATTTATAATTTTGTTAAATTGCCTTATTTAAAGGCTTTTTATAAAATTATCCACAGGTTATCAACATCTTATCCACAGTTTTAACAAGTTATCAAAAAGTTATCAACGAAGTTATCCACATTATCAACATATCATTTTGATAATAATTTATTTATGATATTTTCGAGGTCGCTTTGCGAATTACATAAAATTTCAATTTTAGAACTTTTATTTTTCATCTTAATCTGTACTTTCATACCGAGAAATTTTTCCAACTGCTCGGCGATCTGGCATATATGTTCGTCGGTGGTAGTCACTCTGGCCGTTTCACGTGAAACATTAGTCACTAATTTATGTATTATTTTTTCAGCTTCCCTGACGGAAAGGTCCTGCTCGATGATCTTTTTACATAATTCAGCCTGCAATTCGGGGGTTTTAACTGAAAGCAGGGCGCGCGCGTGGCCTTCAGTTATCTTGCCCTGATTAACACAACTTTTTATAGCATCCGGCAATTTAATGAGCCTCATAGTATTAGCTATAGCCACACGGCTTTTGCCTATCATTTTAGAAAGCTCTTCCTGAGTTATATTAAACTCACCGATAACCGAATTATAAGCATTCGCCGTTTCAATCGGATTAAGCTCGTCACGTTGAAGATTTTCGACCAGCGCTATTAAAAGACCGTTTTTATCGTCAACACCTTCGCGTATTATAGCCGGTATTTTACTGTAGCCGAGCTGAAGCGCGGCACGATATCTGCGCTCGCCAAATACTATTTCATAACGGCCGTCTTTTTCACGAACAACTATAGGCTGTAATATACCGTTCTTTTCAATGGATTTCATAAGCTCATCCAGCTTATCCTTGCTAAAATTTTTACGCGGCTGCTTGGGATTCTGCACGATTCTGTCAATTTCAATTTCTTCAATTTTAAGCTGGGGCGAATTTTTATCCGCCTTCTTACCATTGAATAAAACCAGATTATCGTCGGTGTCGCTAATAATTTTTAACTTCCTGATAGCCATAAACGCTCCATCTTTTTATCGTTAATCCGCCTTATTATCATATCGTAATAATTATACGAAATATTAGATATAAATTAAATAAATATCATTTTGATACATTTTTTTGAAGGGAGGGAGAAAAGGTTAGCAACCCTTTCTCCCTCCCTTTGACCCACCCTCTTTCTGCAAATTGCCTGGCGCTTTTTCGTTAGTTGATCGGCAGTTTTTTCTGTCAGGGCTTTAATTTTTTTTGTTTCTTGCCTTTTACTTATTTTTTTGCCAGTTTGCTTGTTTGCATGTGCGCGCACGCGCGCACATGCGTGAGAATAATGGCATCAATGCTACTTTACTTAATAGCTCGCGGGAAAAATTGCCGTAAATCTAGTCCATTATATAAATTTATATTAAGTCAAACGGATTAATTCGATTATGTAAAATTATTAAGCATAGTAATGATTTTAGGTGATATAATAATAGTTGTTATCCATTACTGCCTTACCGTGAGCATTATTATTAAGTCACGGCGGTGTGTAAATGCAACGCCTCTGCGCGCGGCGCGCGCAGAGGCAAAACCAGCAAAAGGCATGAAAGATGTTTTATGGCAGGAAAAAAAATAATAAAATAAGGAAATAGAGATAAAGATGAAAAAAAGAGTAGAGTGGAATGGAGTAAAGAAGAGAAGAGAAGAGAAGAGAAGAGCGAATGGCAGGAACTTTGTAAAGAGGCTAATAAAAAAAACTTCGAAGCCGGCATGAAACACCGCCCGAAATAAAAAGGC
>DIVV01000093.1 GCA_002423385.1 bacterium UBP16_UBA6123 | reverse complement strand
TATGCATGGGTTTTTAAGCGGGCCCGGAAGTATTTTTTCAGGAATTTTATTTTCGGGTTCGACTTCGGCGTTCGAATAGATTTCGGCGCGCGCGACGCGCAGCCTGTCGAGGACCGATTCTTTAATATCGCCTTTCTGGGCCATAAAAGTATGCACGGAGCCGTAGAAATCGGCCGAAGATATTTTATCGATATTGATAGTCTGGGCGAATACGATATTTGAAACGTTGACCACTGAAAAATCATTTAAATAATAAAAGTAAAAAACGCAGGAACCGGCTACCAGAGCTATACTTGTGAAGGTAGTGAAAAGTTTTCTGAAGGAGAATTCGAATAAATCGCTTAAAAACTCGAATAATAGAGTTATGAGGCAAAGCGGAAGGAATATATTAGCGGCGAAATAAAAAGGTTTCAGGTAGATAAAAGGTATTTTCTGGCCTATGCCGCCGTTTTCAAGAAAGATTTCTTTAACTCCGGCGCTTGTCATTAAATTTTCGCCAACGGAAGCCATCGAGTAAGCGCCGAACATGAAAAGAAATAAGCGATAGCCGCGGCCGAGATGTTCGTCGGCAAGAAATATTATAGTGGTTGAAACTATAGTCAATAAAATACTTATTTTAATTATAAATTCATTTAAATTTAAAGTTTCAGGCAGTGGAGGAAAGTTGAGCTGTTTGATTCTTTCGGCGAGTTGAAAATCTACTCCAAGGCCGGATGAGAAACTAAGATAAAAAACGGTCCCGATAAGAGAAATTAATGCCAATCGTACTTTTGCCCCCGAGCTAATATAGCTGACCGGGCAGAGCAGAAAGAAAAGATAAGCGGCGGTAAGCCCCATGGCGATTTTGCCGGCGCCGGTATTTGAAGTGATCTGCGGATAGGCGGTAAATAAAAAAATCGCGAATATGGCAAGTGAAAGCAGGGTCAAGAAAAATTTGGCTATTTTAGTTTCAGGGCTCGCGTAAACCACGATCATCTGGGGTTTGGCTTTATTTGACGACGCCTTCGATTTAAGGGCCGCGTTTTTAGCTTCGCGGGAATCGGGCGCGTGAGCGGGCTGGGCTTGCGGCGCGTTTTGATTTTCGTTTACCTCGTCATCGGATTCGTGCGAAGCGACGCTGGATATTATTCCGGCCGCCGAATTTTCAAGCGTCTCTTTAGCGTATGATTTCGGGCTTTTTTGAGCGTTATGGGACGTTTGCTGATTTGAGCGGTGGTTTTTAGACGCCGGTTCTTCGTCGTCTGAGACGAGTTCCGCGGATATCGAAGAGGCGAAATCAAGAGGGTTGTTAGTCATCAGTTCGCCGAGCGCCTTTTTTACTTTAGCGTGAGCGTGCTCGACGTGAAGTCTTACGTCCGAGCGAGGATAATTTATGTTTTGATCGAGAATTTCGAAAAGCTGTTTGATTTCGGCAGTCGAATAAACCGACCATTCTTTGATATTATCGATAGCCCTGAGCCCGTCAATTTTTATTTTAGCCGAGGGATCGTTAATTAAACCTATTAATTTTTGAAGGTCTATCGCGGGTTGCTGCTCCATAATTTATAAACTCCTAAAAAATATGTTAATTAAGCTGAAAAATAGCCTCTATTTCGACCGCGGCGCCCAGCGGAAGCGAAGCGACGCCGAACGCGGCGCGGGCGTGAGCGCCATTTTCGCCCATCACTTTTTTAAAAAACTCCGACGCGCCGTTAATAACTTTCGGATGATCTTTGAAATCTGCGGTGGCCGCGCAAAAACCAGATATTTTTATCAGACGGCCAACGCGGCTCAAGTCGCCGTCGAGCGCGCCGGAAAGAGCGGCGAGAATGTTTATGGCGCACAGTTCGGCGGCTTTCTGTCCGTCTTCGACGCTGATATTATTGCCGAAAGTGCCGCTGTAAACAAGTTTTCCATCCTTGACGGGAAGCTGGCCGGATATGTAAGCCGCGCCCCCGGATATGACTACCGGCACGTATGCCGCAAGCGGAGCGGCGGGTTTTGGAAGTTCTATATTCATTTCTTTAAGTTTTTGGCAAATATTCATAATTATCCTCCGTTATTTTATGTAATTTATATGTTTTTGAACGTTTCTAAAGCTTTATAATCAGTCTGGTCGATTTGAAGAGGCGTTATTGAAATAAAACCTTTTTCAACGGCCGTATGATCGGTATTATCGTCTATTTCGGTAATCAGTCGTTTTCCGCTNNCCCAGTAGTAATCGCTCGAAGAGGGAGCGTTAAGTTTTTTATATGAATCATCGTAGAGAAAATTGTTGATCCGCGTTATTTTATGGCCTTTAATTTCGGAAGTTTTCAACGACGGCACGTTGATATTTAATAAAAAGCGATTGCCGTGCTGCAGGCATTTATCGTAAAGGCTTTTTAAATTTTTAGTTATAAACTCCGAAGCGCTCGGGTACTCGGGGTGCGCTTCGTACGAAGCTATGGAAACCGCTATCGAAGGATAGTTCATGAAAACGCCTTCATAGGCCGCCGCCACGGTTCCCGAGTATCTTATATCGAGGCCGATGTTTGGTCCGTGATTTATTCCAGATATAATTAAATCGGCTTTGACGCCGATGGAAGGCAGAATCACCTTTACGCCGAGCTTTACGCAATCGGCGGGCGTGCCGTTTATATAGTAATATTTTTTAACGGCGGTGTTTTTGACCGGATTATATTCCCTGAATCTTAACGGGTTATGCAGCGTTATAGCCGCGCTGGTGGCCGATTTTTCAGATTCGGGCGCGGCCACGTAAACATCGTGGAAGCGCGAAAGGGCGCCTGCTAAATCGTGAAGGCCGCCGGCGTGGATTCCGTCGTCGTTAGTCAGCAGTATTATCAATTGCGGGATTTCCTTTCCTGAATTAATTATTGTCGAGGGCGCTGCGGCCTTGCGGCCGATTATTTTGAACTACTGTATTTTGACTTTAGAATTTTCAAATTTACTATTATCGTTGGTAATCACGATATTGTTCTCGCGCAAAAGCCAGCCTGTGGCCATTATAAAAAATGTTTCATCCACTTCGTGTTTTTGCATGACGGCTTTTTTTAAAGACGAATATTGCGTTTCGCCTTCTTTGTCGAGATATTTCCAGATATATCCGGCGATGTCGCCTATTTCGGTTTTAATCACTTTACCCCCCAATTATTTTTTTTATATTTTTGCGGCGCGCTATTATTTTTTAGGCTGCTGCATCTTTTTTTCGAGTTTCGCCCATGAATCGACAAGTGAAACGGTCCTGTTGAATACGAGTTTTTCCGGTGTGGATTCATTATCGAGGCAGAAATATCCCTGCCTTAAAAATTGGAACCGGTCGTTTAGCCCGGCCATTTTTAATCCGGGTTCTACGAAGCATGGATAAAGCACGCTCAGCGAATCGGGATTGAGGTTTTGTTTGTAATCGCCGCCGGCTGAATCGTCGGGATTGGCTTTAGTAAATAATTGATCGTAAATGCGGACTTCGCATGGGATGGCGTGAGCGGCGGAAACCCAGTGAAGGGTGCCCTGGACCTTACGCCCGTCATTTGACCAGCCGCCTTTAGTGGCAGGGTCGTAAGTGCAGTGAAGTTCGGTGATATTTCCGTTTTCGTCTTTTATAACAGCTTCGCATTTGATATAATAAGCGTGTTTCAAGCGAACTTCGCGGCCAGGAGCGAGCCTGAAGAATTTGTTGGGCGGCTCTTCGCGGAAATCGTCGCATTCGATATATATAACTTTTGAAAACGGGACTTTTCTAGTTCCAGCGCTTTCGTCTTCGGGATTGTTCTGCGCATCGCATTCTTCGACGAGCCCGTCGGGAAAGTTGGTTATAACGACTTTCAGCGGTTTTAAAACGCCCATGACTCTCATGGCTTTTTTATTCAAATCTTCTCTTACGCAATATTCGAGCATCGCGAAATCGACGGTGCTGTTTGATTTGGCCACGCCTATTATTTCGCAGAAATTGCGGATAGCCTCCGGCGTGTAGCCTCTGCGTCTCAGGCCCGATATGGTAGGCATCCGTGGATCGTCCCAGCCGTTAACGTATTTTTTTTCGACCAGTTCGAGCAGTTTGCGTTTACTCATCAAAGTATAGGTGAGGTTAAGGCGGGCGAATTCGATCTGGCGCGGATGGCATTCGGTTTGCAGCGCTTTGAGGAACCAGTCGTAAAGCGGTCTGTGGTCTTCGAATTCAAGCGTGCATATCGAGTGAGTTATAGTTTCGAGCGCGTCGGAAACGCAGTGGGTAAAATCATACATGGGATAAATGCACCATTTATCGCCCGTGCGATGGTGCGTAGTATGCCTGATTCTATAAATAATGGGATCGCGCATATTGATATTAGGAGAGTTCATATCTATTTTAGCGCGCAGAACGAGTTTTCCGTCTTCAAATTCGCCGTTTTTCATCCGCTCGAATAATTCGAGGCTTTCTACGACCGGCCGGTTTCTATGAGGGCTTTCCTTGCCGGTTTCGGTCAGGGTGCCGCGGTATTCGCGCATCTGCTCATTGGTGAGTTCGCACACATAAGCTTTGTCCATTTTAATAAGCGCCACGGCGTATTCGTAAAGTTTGTCGTAATAATCGGATGCGTAGTATAAAAACTGCTGCCAGTCGAAGCCTAGCCAGCGAACGTCGCGCTGGATCGATTCGATATATTCGATGTCTTCCTTGCACGGATTGGTATCGTCGAAACGAAGGTGGCAGCGACCGCCGTATTCTTTAGCCAGTCCGAAATTGAGGCATATGGATTTAGCGTGGCCAATGTGCAGATATCCGTTAGGTTCGGGCGGGAAGCGCGTAACTATGCTATTATGCTTTCCGGTGCGGAGATCTTCGCTGATGATATCTTTAATAAAATTTGAAATAACGCCGGAAGGGCTTTCCGGTGTGGTGAGCGGCGCGCCGGCGCCTGCCGTTGAGCTAGAATTTGACATTAAATAATTTCCTCCCTAAAATTTAAGGCACGCTTATACCATTAAAAGATAAGCGAATTTTAAGATAAATTTTTGTTATATGATAACAGATTTCGTTAATAAATTCAAGATTTAATTTATATCTTATAATTTAATCGAGCCGGATAACGCCATTAATAATACCCTTAATTATAATTGTTTGATATTTGTTATGAAATTTGATATAATTACCGACGAGTTAAATAGCGTAATTATAATTTATATTAGTATATTCTATAATTTGCATATTTAAAGCACTTCTATTTTCAAAGACTGGGGTGGTAGTTAAATGCCGGTTATAAAAATCAGCGATAATGTTTACAGCGTGGGCGTAAGGCATCCGGATTTAAAAGTATTCGATCTGCTTATGCCATTAGCTTATGGTACCACGTATAATTCATTTTTAATCAAAGGCGAAAAAAATGTTTTGATCGATACCGTAAAGTTAAAATTTTTCGACGAATTTTTTCAGAATTTAAAAGAGGTTATCGAACCTTCAAAAATCGATTATATAGTTATTCAGCATAACGAACTCGACCATGCGGGATCGCTTTTAAGCCTCTTAAAATTCGCGCCGGCCGCCCGCATTATTATATCTAAAACCGCGGAAAACTTTCTGGCCAACTCTTTTAATATAAAGCTCGATTTCATTAAAGTCGATGATTCGACTGAAATAAAAATCGGCGAAAATCGAAGTCTAAAATTCGTTTCCGCGCCATTTCTTCATTGGCCGGATACCATGTTCACTTATTTTAAAGAAGAAAAAATGCTTTTTACCTGCGACGCCTTCGGCGCGCATTATTGTCCGAAAAATGGCATTTATTCCGCTGAAATGAGTAAAGAAGAATATGAAAACGATTATTTCAGGCAATTTAAAGTATATTACGAAATTATAATGCGCCTTTACAGTACGAAGGTGGTTGCGGCATATAATAAAATAAAAGACCTTGAAATCGACCTTCTTCTCCCCGCGCACGGGCCGATAATAAATTCGGATATCGCGCGTCATATCAAATATTATACCGACTGGAGTTTTTCAGCGCCGGACCCCGGATTAAAAAAAGTAACTATAGTTTATTCTTCGATGTACGGCAGCACGATGAAAATGGCGTATCATATCGAGTCGCTTCTTAAAAACCGCGGCGTAAAAACTTTCACGGCCGAAATTCCCTTCGCGATGAGCGAATCTCAAATGTCTGAAGTGATAAAGGAAATATCTACTTCCGACGCCGTGCTTTTCGGCTCATCTACCGTGTGCGCTACAGTTTTAAAGCCCATATGGGATTTTCTTTTTTTTCTGGCTACCGTCGAATTGAAAGGTAAATCTGCCGGCGTTTTCGGCTCTTTCGGATGGGACCCGCAGGGCCTGAAAATTATAGAACTCGTTCTGACTAATTATAAAATGAAGCTGATAAAAGATATGTATAAAATTAAATTTGTGCCCTCCGAAGACAAACTGCTCGCCTCGGAAACTTTCGTAGATGAGCTTATCGCCTCGATGAACGGAGCATGAGCGTAAAAATCATTAAAAAAGGCCATACGAAAAAAAATCGTACGGCCTTTTTTTTATCGGATGATGGAGTTATTATTTTGTGATGAGCGTTCCGGTCTGTCCGTTGATGGCTTTTTCAACGAATTCGGGAGAGGTAATTATTACTTTTTCTCCGCCGTTTTTTAAAAACATTATAGCGGCTTCTATTTTCGGCCCCATCGAGCCCGCCGGGAACTGCCCTTCGGCAAGATACTTTTCGGCTTCGGCAAGCGTCATTGAATCGACGGTTTTCTGATCGGGCTTGTTGTAATTAATACATACTTTTTCAACTCCGGTAGTTATCATAAAGATATCCGCTTTTATTTCGGCCGCCAGAAGCGCCGAAGCGAAATCTTTGTCGATGACCGCGGCGGTGCCCTTGAGCATTCCGCCTTCTTCTTCGATTACGGGAATTCCGCCGCCGCCGACGGCTATAACGATAAAATCGGAATCGATAAGTTTTTTAACCGCGTCGAGTTCGACTATTCTTTTAGGCATGGGAGAAGCCACTACGCGGCGGTACCCGCGGCCGGCGTCTTCTTTTATGTTCCAGCCTTCTTGCTGAACTTTTTTGTCGGCTTCGTCTTTACTCATAAAAGAACCGATGGGTTTTGTGGGCTTTTTAAAAGCTTCGTCGTTTTTATCTACGAGCACCTGAGTAACGACGGTTGCTACGCTTTTATTAATGCCGCGTTTTTTAAATTCATTGTAAAAGGCCTGCTGTATCTGGTAACCGATAGCGCCCTGAGTGTCGGCGCCGCATGAATCGAGTGGAACTTCGTGAAGTTCGCCGCGCGCGATTTCCGAACGGCGCAGGATAAAGCCTACCTGCGGGCCGTTGCCGTGCGTCATAACCACGTTATAGCCTTTTTCGACCATACCGGCGACGTGCCGGACGGTTTCGCAAACCGCGTTATATTGATCGGGAACGCTCTGATGGTTTTTATCTTTTATCAGCGAATTACCGCCGACTGCTATGACAGCTTTTTTCATTTATTGCTTTCCTCCGTTATTCTATTCTTCAAATATTTAGTCTTTATAATTTTATAATTTTTTGATTTATATTATTTTTTTAATTCGGCCATTAATTTTTTAGGGAATGCCGCGTAAAATATAGCGGCTTTAACTAAATGATCGACGGGAACCTGATCGTTGATGGAGTGGGCGTATATTTCGTTCGCCGGCCCGAATCCGATCGTGGGAATGCCCATGCGGCCCATGGAAGCTACGCCGTTCGTTGAAAAAGTCCATTTATCGACGCGCGCTTTTTCGTCGAGAGCGGTTTCAGCGGCGGCTACCGCGGCGTGAGTGAGCGGATGGTTTTCGGGCAATACCCATGTCGGATAGTATTTTTCCTGGCCGACGGTAAGGCCGGTCCATGATTTTTCTTCGTACTGGAGAACCTCGACCCTGGCGTCTTTCGAATTCGGCGTAGCGTCGATTATTTTTTGAATTTCGGCTACCGAGGTTTCGATGGTTTCGCCGACGGTAAGCCTGCGGTCGATATAAACGGTGCATTCGTCGGGAACCGCGCACAGTGAAGGCGTCTGGCATTCTATTTTAGAAACCGTTATGGTGCCTTTGCCGAGGAATGCGTCGTCTTTTAAGCCGCCCTGGTTGAGCTTTTCAATGCCGGCGACTATGGGCATCATTTTATAAACGGCGTTTACGCCGCGTTCGGGAGCCGAGCCGTGGCAGGATACGCCTTTAGTTACGACCTTCATTTCCATTCTGCCGCGGTGGCCGCGATAAACGCCGAGATTGGTAGGTTCGGTAATTACTACGTAATCGGGAACGACCGTTTTTGTGTCGCGGATCATATGAAGCAGCGGCAGGCCGTCGCAGTCTTCTTCCTGGCAGGTGCCGGTAACGAAAAGAGTCAAATCGTCTTCTAATTTTAATTTTTTTATGATGGCGGCCGCGTAAACCATGCTTACCATTCCGGCGCGCTGATCAGTGGCGCCTCTGCCGTATATTATACCGTCTTTCATATCGCCTTTGTATGGATCGATTTTCCAGGCATTTCTGTCGCCTATGCCGACGGTGTCGATGTGGGCATCCATCATTATTTTAGTTTTGCCGCTGCCGAGGCGTCCGATTATATTGCCCATTTTATCTATGGTAACTTCATCGAAACCGACTTTTTTCATTTCGGCCTCAATGCGTTTTATTACCTGTTCTTCTTTGCATGATTCGCCGGGAATCGCGATCAGATCACGCATAAATTTTATCATATCACCTTCGAGGTCGCCGGCTGTTTTAAGTAATTGTTCACGTTCCATAGTGTTACCCATCCCCTTTTTTAAATTTTTCAGGGACAGAAATAAATTCTGTCCCTTTATGCCGAAGCGAGATTAAGCGCTCCGGCTATTATGATATTATCGATTTCTTTAAATTACGCGCCGCCGGGGCGGCTTAAATTTTAATTTACCGTATTAATTAAAACTGTATTAAGCCATTCTATTTTTATGAAGTGAAGCGAGGACTTTCGCCGGGTCTTTAAATTTTGCAAGAAGCATCATAGCGGCTATTACAAAAGGTTTATAACCGGCTTCTTTATAAGTGTCGACTCTATATTTTTCGAAAACGTCCGCGGAAACTTCGCCTTCTTTGCACGAAACGCCCGAAATGTCGGCGGGCAGGCAGTGCATGTAAAGCGCTTTGCCGCCTTTAGTGTTTTTCATCATGGCTTTGTTGCATTCCCAGTTTTTAAATTTTGCATTATTGGCAAGGCATTCTTTTTCGAGTTTTTTAAGGCCTTCGATATCTTTACTCTGCAGCAGACCCGTTCTTTTTTTCATAACATCGAAGGGCGCCCATGACTTCGGATATACGATATCGGCCCCGTCAAAGGCTTCCTGCATGGTTTTTACATGTTTGAAGCTGCCGCCGGATTTTTTAGCGTTGTCTCTGGCCACTTTAAGAGTATCGGGAATTAAATCGTAGCCTTCAGGATGAGCCAGGGAAACTTCCATGCCGAATCTGGTCATAAGGCCTATGATAGCCTGCGGCACCGAAAGCGGCTTGCCGTAGCTGGGCGAATAAGCCCAGGTCATAGCTATTTTTTTGCCTTTGAGTTTTTCAACTCCGCCGAAATAGGTTATTAAATGTGATAAATCAGCCATCGACTGCGTCGGATGATCGATATCGCACTGAAGATTCACTATAGCGGGGCGCTGATGGAGCACGCCGTTTTTATAGCCGTCGTCGAGGGCGTCGCCGACTTCGCGCATATATTTATTGCCTTCGCCGAGATACATATCGTCGCGTATGCCTATGACTTCGGTTAAAAAGGATATCATATTAGCCGTTTCGCGGACTGTTTCCCCGTGAGCTATCTGTGAGGTGCTTTCATTTAAGTCCTGAACGGCGAGGCCGAGCAGGTTGGAGGCTGAAGCGAATGAAAAACGCGTTCTGGTAGAATTATCGCGGAAATTTGAAACCGCGAGGCCTGATTTAAATACTTTGCAATTTATATTCGATTCGTATAATTTTTTTAATATTTGAGCTGTAGTGAGCGTAGCGTTGATCTGAGCGTCGTTTTTATCCCAGGTAAGAAGAAAATCGGTGCCGTACATCTTGTGATTGAGTTCGTCGAGTTTGGATATTAACTTCATAGTCATTTAAAAATACACCTCATATTTATATTTTTTAATGAGACAATTATATCATACTTTTAATATATATTCCATAAAATTTTTATGTAATATTTATCTTTTTTTTATAAGCGGTATATGTTATAATACGGCCATGGGATTCGATAATATAAATTCTATTTACAATAGAGGGTTTACGGCTTTTTTCGATTCGTTTCCGGCTATGATATGGCTAAGCGATATCACTTCTTCTATCATATATTTTAATAAAGCCAGACAGGATTTTACCGGTCGTCCGGCCGAAGAAGAAACCGGTTTCGGCTGGCGCGAAAGCCTTCATGTTAAAGATGCGGACGCCTGCGTCGCATCGTACGTAACCGCTTTTAACTCTCGCGGCGTTTACGAGGCGCAGTACCGGCTCAAACATAAAAACGGCGAATACAGATGGGTGCGGGATCTGGGGTGGCCTTATAATGGTCCTGAAGGAAATTTTGCTGGTTATATGGGGTTTTGTTACGATATAACCGAGCAGAAAATATGCGAGATAATTTCTAGCGATCGTGAATCATATTATCAAGCGCTTATAGAGAATATTTCGGACGTTATAACTATTCTTACCGAAAACAAAACAATTTTATATTCAGGGGCTTCGACTAAAAAAGTCATCAATTACGAACCTGACGAATTAATAGGCGACACTTATTCCCATTATATCCATGCTGACGATGCCGCGGCTTTTGATGAAATTTTTAATTCTTCGCTTTTATCCGACGCCGCGCCCGCAAGCCTCAGTTACAGGTTTTTAAGCAAGGACGGCAGGTATCTTCATTTAGAATCGGTTATAACTAATATGACGCAAAACGGTTCGGTAAACGGAGTAATTATTAATTCGCGCGATATCACTTCGAGAATTATAATGCAGCAGGAGCTTAAGCGCGCAATTGAAATGGCGGATTCAGCCAATATGGCAAAAAGTCTTTTTATAGCGAATATAAGCCATGAAATCAGAACGCCTTTAAACAGTATTGCCGGTTTTGTAAGCCTTCTTGTCGATTCGGAATTAAAACCACGCCAGGCCGAATATGCGGCTCACGTCAAAACGGGCTGCGACGTTCTTATTTCACTTGTAAATAACGTGCTCGATTTTTCCAAAATAGAGGCGCAGAAAATCGAAATAGACGAGTCTGTATTTTCCATTTCGGAACTTTCGGAAGACATAACGGTTTTAATGAGCGAGGCCGCCGCCGAGAATAAAACGGATTTAAGCGTAACCATAGATGCGGATATAAAAAATTTACTTTCAGGAGATTATAAAAAGTTAAGGCAGATAACGCTTAATCTGGTTTCAAACGCCGTCAAATTTACCAGTAACGGCAGCGTTAAATTAATAATCGATCTTGAAAGCGAAAAAGCCGGGACCTTATATATTAAATTTTGCGTTACGGATAATGGAATCGGCATGTCGCGCGATCAGATCGAAAAAATATTTCTGCCCTTCGATCAAAGCCGGCCCGATATATCAAGAAAATACGGCGGCACCGGATTAGGGCTCCACATCTCCAATCAGTTAGTCAAGTTAATGGGCGGCAGTCAGATTACGGTGGAAAGCCAGGTTAACAAAGGCAGCACTTTCTGCTTCACGCTGCCTTTTTCTTCAAGGCTGCCCGATAAAAAAAGCGCCTTAAGCGCAGGCGGCTTCAAACTCGAAAAAAGCGTAAAAAATTTTGATATACTCGTAGCCGAAGATAATTTAATAAATTATCTGCTCGTCGAAGAGCTGCTTAAAAAATTAGGGCATCGTCCTCACAGGGCTTCTAACGGCCATGAGGCGGTCGAACTCGCATCGTGTAATAAATATGATTTGATTTTTATGGATATACAGATGCCCGTTCTTGACGGTTACGGCGCCGCGCGGCAAATAAGAAAGCGCGACGCGGCCGTCCCCATAATCGCTATGACGGCTAATGCTATAAAAGGCGATTATGAAAAGTGCATCGCCGCCGGAATGACTGATTACCTTTCAAAACCGATTAATATCGAAAAATTCGCCGAAATTATAAAGCGTCATTTCAATCAGAAATTCGAAGAGGAGCCGTATGCCTTCGCCGGGTCCGCCGAAATAAAAAAAAACGATCCGCAAGGCGATTCTGAAAGCTCCTTGCCGGAGGCGGCCGAAATATTTGACCGCGATAAATTCGTTAAAAATACTTTTTCAAACGACATACTCGCAAAAACAATAATCAAGATATTATTCGAAGACCTTGAAAAGTTCGGCGACGTGTTAAAAAACGCCATAGCCGCGAGGGACGGCGACATCCTCGCAAGATCGGCGCACCGGCTTAAAGGATCGGCTGTTAACGTTTGCGCTTTTAATCTCAGGCGGATATTTTTACAATTAGAGAACGCAGGCCGGCAGGGCCGCTTTGATGAAGCCGAATCGCTTATAGGCGCGCTCGAAACCCAAATTTCATTATTTAAAAATGAAATTAAAAAAAACGGGTATGATGATATCGGAATCGAATAAAAAAAGCCGCCCGCAATAACGTGGGCGGCTTTTTTTATTCATATCGTTTCAACCTTTGCTTTATTACGATATAGCATCGCATATATTGCATAAAGTCTGTTATTATTAATTAAGCTCCGGTTTCTTTGGCTTTTTCGTATTCGGTTATAAGCTGCTGCGCAACGTTAGCAGGTGCTTCTTCATAGTGGTCGAAAGTCATTTTGAATGAACCGCGGCCCTGAGTGAGCGATCTTAAGTTGGTAACGTAGCTGAGCAGTTCGGCGAGAGGCACGTGGGCTTTAATGACCTGGTTTTTGCCTTTGCCTTCCATACCCATTATTCTGCCGCGGCGTGAGTTTAAATCGCCCATGATATCGCCCATGTAGCTTTCAGGAACGATAACTTCGATCGAATAAATGGGCTCCAGCAGGTAAGCGTCGGCTTCGGCGAACGCGTTTTTAAAGCCGAGCGAGCCGGCGACTTCGAAAGCCTGGGCAGAGGAATCGACTTCGTGATATGAGCCGTCATAAATAGTTACGGCAACGTCTATAACCGGATAGCCCGCGATAACGCCTTCGGCCATTTTTCCGGTAACGCCTTTTTCGACGGGGCCGATATACTGTTTTGGCACGACGCCGCCGACGATTTTATCGATAAATTCAAAACCTTTACCCACGTTGGGTCTTAATTCGAGGTGGCAGTCGCCGAACTGGCCGCGGCCGCCTGACTGGCGTTTGAATTTACCCTGCGCTTTAGCTGTTTTTCTGATAGTTTCACGATAAGGAATGCGCAGAGTCTGCATTTCGCAGCCTACATTATATTTGCGTTTGATTTTTTCGAGCATCATTTCAACGTGAATTTCGCCCATACCGGATATAATGGTCTGGCTGAATTCGGCTGAAGTATGGACTTTGAATGTCGGGTCTTCTTCGGCGAGTTTTGAAAGCGCCGTCGAAAGTTTTTGCTGATCGTCCTTGGTTTTCGGCAGAATCGCCAGGCTGTAAAGCGGTTCGGGAAATTCGATGCGCGGGAATTCAAGTTTACAAGCCGAATCCGACAGCGTGTCGCTGGTTTTCGTAGCTTTTAATTTAACGATAACGCCGATGTCGCCTGCGTGCAGCTCGGCAACGTCTTCGCGGATTTTACCGCGCAACGAATAAAGCGTGCCTATTCTTTCAGATTGATTCGAGCGGGAATTCACCAGATCGATACCGGGAGTTAAAACGCCCGACATAACTTTAAAAAAGTTAAGGTCACCGAGACCGGCTTCGCCGAAAGATTTGAAAATATAAATAGCGAGCGATTCGCTGTCTTTAAAAGAACGCTTCTCCGCGGCGTCGGTCTTAAGGTTAACGCATTCTACAGAGGGGCGCTGTGAAGGATTTGGCATGAATTCTATCATAAAATCTAAAAGAGGCTGAATACCCATATTGGTAAGAGCGCAGCCGGTTAATATCGGAAATATAATTCCTTCGCGGATACCGGTCAATAAAGCTTTTTGAACTTCGGTGTCGGCGATTTCCTGACCTTCTAAATATTTCATGGCAAGGTCTTCGTCCGCTTCAGCGGCGGCTTCGATTAATTTTTCGCGGTATTTTTTAGCCAGATCGTTATATTCAGCGGGGATCGCATCTTCTTTAACCGTTTTGCCGTCGGCCGAAAACGAGTATGATTTCATTTTAATGACGTTGATAACGCCCTTGAATCCGGCGGCTTTGCCCATCGGCACTGTGACGGCGAGAACTTTATTGGATAATTTCGAACATATATCGTCGTAAACTCTGTCAAAATCGGAATTTTCTTTATCTATTTTATTGACGAAGAAAATTATGGGGAGTTTTGCATTTTCAGCGTATTCAAAAGCTTTTTCCGTACCAACTTCGACGCCCGCATCGGCGGAAAGGTTTAAGAGGGCGAAATCGGCCGCTTTGAGGGCTTTAAGAGTTTCGCCTATATATTCGTCGTAACCCGGAGTATCTAATACGTTAAATTTGTGGTCTTTATATTCAAACGGAGCTATAGCGGTTGAAATAGAAGTTTTTCTTTTTATTTCTTCCGGATCGAAATCGCAGGTCAGAGTGCCGGCGTCTGATTTACCGAGCCTGTCGATGCTGCCCGTATTATAAAGCATAGCGTCGGTAAGGCAGGTTTTGCCCGTGCCTGAATGGCCTAGAGTACACATGTTTCTGATCTTTTCGGTTTTAAATACCTTCATTGGTTTCCCCCTTAATTTTTTCGCTAAATTTATCGTATAACTATTACTATCAATATAACGAGCTGGAAATTGATTTCAGATTATACCACAAGTTTTGTAATATTTCAATATAAAAAACTTAAAAGGGTGTGCGAAATAAAAATAT
>DIVV01000209.1 GCA_002423385.1 bacterium UBP16_UBA6123 | reverse complement strand
CAAAAATTTCGCAAAGCGTTGCATAAAACACTTCAATAACTGAATTAAAGCGCTGACAGAAAAAGCTATCAATAAACTAACGATAAAGCGTCAGGCAATTTGCAGAAAGAGGGAGGGTCTAAGGGAGGGAGAAAGGGTTGCTAACCCTTTCTCCCTCCCTAATTAAAAAATAAAATAATTATTAAAATATGGTTTTACCTGCATAAAACAATAAAAAACGATAAAACTAATAAAATCTGAATAAAAAACCTGACATTTTAATTTAAACTTGACATAAAATACAATATAAAATAAATATATCTTGACAATTAAGCCGTAATTAATTATCATTTATGCGCAAATACTTAATTAATGCTATAAAACAATATGGAGGTCAATTATTTTATTATGAAAATTAAAAATACGAATTTAAATACAAATTTTATTAAAATAAAAAATAGTTTTCTGATTATTATTTTTGTTTTTATTTTTTCAGCGATATTTTTAGCTGCGCCGGCTTCCGCTTCAAGCGATAAAGAAGTTAAAAGCTCCGTAAAATCCGAAAAAAAAGAAAATAAAAAAAAGACGGAAGCTAAAAGCTCAAAAAATACGGTTATTCAAGATTCAGATGACGAGATAATCGCGGCCGAAGATGACGAGCTGGAAATAGACGGCGATGAGCAAATATCTGAAAACAAAAAAATAATTAACCCAAAAACCAATAAAGCCGCAAAAGACAATAAGAGTAATTCAAAAGCTGGAAGCGGCGGGCTAAAACCCGGAAAAGCCTCTGCAGATGAAGATAAAAAGGCGGAGTTTTCTTTTAATTATACGGCTGAAAGCAGAATCGATAAATTAAACCGCGATAGAATGAAAAGTAAAGTTTTTCTTGAAAAAATTTCAAACGATTACTTTAAAATTTACGCCGACGAAGATGATTTTATCGTAATAGCCGATTTCCCTTATGGAAAAGATAATACCGCCCATACGCTAAAATTCGTTGACGAACATAAACTCGTCGTGACTTTCAAAAATAAAAGCAATAATGCTTTAGCGCCGGTACGCTATGAAATTTCATTCCCCGAGGCTACTAAAAAAGAGGTTTTCGATTTCAGCGTCCGCGATAAACTCGAGTTAATCGTACCAATAGATTTCTTTTACGCCGAAAGAAAAAATTTCAGATAAAAATAGCAAAATTTAGTTGATTGGTTATTAGTTTATTTTGACTAATAATTATTTAGTTAGTTAGTTCAATTCAATTTAGTTCAATTTAGTTTAGTTTAGTTTAGTCTAGCTCTCTTCGGTTTTATTTAATTAGTTCAGGAGGATGATTCTAAATACATTTATGAAAAAGAAAATCTTTAGTAGTTCATATAATTTTGTTAAAATTAATAAAAAATATTATGTGCCGATAATTTTAAAAACCGTCATCATGGCTTTAACGGTACTTTTTTTAATGCCGGCGATTTTCGCGGCAGAGCTTTTATCGCCGCAGGCGGCCACGGCCGCTGAAAAAAGCGTAATCGTAACTTTTTATCCGCTGTATGTTCATACGCTAAATATATGCGGCGATAAAATAAAAACGGAAATTTTACTCCCGCCCGGCGTAAGCATTCATGATTTTAACTGCAAACCTTCCGATATGAAAAAAATAGCCGACGCGAACCTTATGATAGTAAACGGCGCTTCGCTCGATGATTTCGCGTTAAAAATAGCCCGAAATTATACCGATTTAAAAATAGCCGACGCCTCTTACGGAGTCGAATTGATATCATCGGACGGCGCCGCCTGCGAACACGCCGGCCATAATCATGCTCATCATAACGAAGATGCCGCAAAAAACGGCGAAGAGCTTTATGATCCGCACACCTGGCTTTCAATGAAAAACGCGGTCATACAGGTTAATAATATTTTAAACGCTTTATGCGAAATAGACACCGAAAATGCCGAATATTACAAACAAAACGCGGCCCAATATATTAAAAAAATCCAATATACTCACAAAAGGATGGCCGAAAAATTATCGCCTTTCAAAGGCTCTAAATTTATAGTATTTCACGGCTCATTCGCTTATTTTGCCCGCGACTACGGCCTTACTCAGGATTCGATAGCCGACGTATTCGGCAACGCGCCCAAACCTTCTAAAATTAAGGAAATATACGACACCATTAAAAAGGAAAATATAAAATTTTTAGTATCGGAACCCGGCTATCAAAATAAAGAAATAAAAGCGCTCAGCGAGCAATATTCGCTGGAAATAATAGAAGTCGACCCTATGGGATTATATAAACCGTCGGGCGATATTAAAAATTACTATATCGACGTATCTAACAGCAATGCCGATATTCTAGCTTCAGCTTTTAAAAAAACCGGAGATAAAACAAATAAGTAAAATGAATATAGAAGTAAAAGACGTTTCGTGTAAAATAGGCGAAGTCGAAATTTTAAAAGATATAAATTTCAGCCTTAAATCCGGTTCTTTCAGCGCCATAGTCGGCCCTAACGGCGCCGGCAAAAGCACGCTTATTAAAATAATGCTCGGGCTTCTCAAACAGGACTGTTCAACAGGCAAAATTTTATATGACGGAATTAAAGTCGAAGAAGTAAATAAAAGCCGCCACTGGTTAGGTTATGTACCGCAAAACTATTCCTTCGATAGAAGCCTTCCAATCACGCTCGACGAATTTTATAAAATCACCTGCGCGCTCAAAGACGGCGATAAATACGACGAAATTTTAAATTCACTAAATCTGTTAAAACTAAAAAAACATATAATGGGCGGACTGTCAGGCGGCGAAATTCAAAGGGCGCTTATAGCCTATAATTTATTTCATAACAAACGGGTTTTATTTTTGGACGAACCGACTTCGGCTATCGATATAGAAGGTGAAGCCTTAGTATATTCAATATTAAACAATTTGAATAAAGTCGATAAAATCAATATAATAATAATTTCCCACGACATCGACGCCGTGCTTAAAAGCGTGGACACGGTGATATGCCTTAATAAAACCATACACTGCGTGGGCGGCGCGTGCGACATATTAGAAGGAAATATGATCCAGCAATTTTTCGAAGGGCACCGCGGCCTTTATAAACACCATGGAGGCTGCATTCATCATCATGATTGAAATACTTTTAATGCCTTTCGCCCTTAAAGCGCTGCTGGCCAGTTCGCTGATAAGCGTAATATGCGCATGGAGCGGAATATTCGTTACGATAAAACGCATGGCCTATTTCAGCGAGTCAATATCACACTCATCGTTAGCGGGTATAGCCATCGCTTTATGGATAGGATTCGATCCGTCTATTTTTCTGGTTTTCTTCAGCGCCTTAATGGCCGGGCTTATAGCGCTCGTGGCGCAGAGTTCGATTACTTCGCGCGACAGCGTCATAGGCATTATCCACGCTACCGTAATGTCGGCCGGCATAATACTGCTCAGCTTTTTAAGAGGCGGCAACACCGATATAGCGCGTTATTTATTCGGCGACGTACTCGCGGTCACCAACACCGATTTATATCTTTGCGCGGCTTTATTTATCTTCGCATCGGCGTATCTGGCGGTTTTTTCAAAAACCCACACACTTACAAGCCTCACGCCGGAACTCGCTAAATTAAACGGAATAAACGTTAAAAAATACGATTTTACTCTTATGATCCTGCTCGCGCTGATAATATCGGTGAGCGTTAAAATCGCCGGCGCCATACTCGTTACGGCGCTTTTAATAATACCGCCTAATGCCGCTAAAAATATATCGTTAAGCTATAACTCTTTCGTCAGGCTTTCGATAATATCGGGGCTGCTATGCTCTATTTCAGGAGTTCTCGCCTCGATTTTTTTCGACTTTCCGACCGGACCGGCAATAGTTTTAGTAAACGCGATATTTTATTTTTTATCACTTTTTATGCGCAATATCTTAAAAATAGCTATTTAATCTTTAATTTACTTCTAAAATCACTTTTAATATTTTTAATATTTCTGACATTATTAAAATTTTTAATCCTGCCGCGGCAGATTATCAAGCATTTCTAAATAATTAACAATTCGGCTTATATCGATTTTTTCAATTATCGAATAAAACAGTGCTTTATCCAGTGATATCAAAGCGCCCGACTTAATGCCGCCGTCATCGGCCATAAAAGCCGCTGATAAACAATAATCCACCGGAAGCACGGCCGCCGTTTTAACGGAGGGCATAAATTTGATAAATTTATCGAAAATAACCCGCAGCGCTTTATAATTAAGATATAAGTTAAAAAAACGGCCATTTAGCGGAACCGTTAAATTTTTTGAGTCTATAACCGCGCTTAACTTTTTACCGGCGGACTCTGATTTTTTACCCACGGCGCCCGCGATTTTTTCAAAAGCGGCTTTAGAAGAAGTTATCAAATAGTAATCGCCCGCGTTTCCGAAAACGATCTCGCCCGTCGTAAAATAGGGCGAAGCGGGCAATTCGACGCGGCGCGCCCGGATTAGACCTGCCGAAACGGTATCGACCTCTAACGGCGAAAAGCTGTCTGAAATTAATTCAATTATTTTATCGGCGAATTTATCGGAAGGCGAAACTTCTGATTTATCGTCTTTGTTATTAGCTAAAACCGGGGATTTTAATTTTAAACCTATGTATAATTCAGGCATTGCAATTGGTTTTTCATTAATTACAGCCTCAGCGTCTATATTCAAGCCGCCCGCAGCTAAAAATAATCCGCCGTCGAACCATGAAAGAAAATCATCTTTATAATCAATGCCAGCGGCCGTAAGCAGCAGTCCTCTAAATACGAAAACATCCGTAATGGCTAAAAATTCATCATTAAAGTTCAGATTGAATTCCGTTAAAAAAGTCGTATCGGCCGGAAGGTAATCCATAGCCGAAGAAGCGTTTTTTAAAGGTTTAAATAAAAGTTTGAGCGCATTAAGGGTTTTACGCTCTACATCCAGAGATGATCCGAGCGCGAAAGCGCCTTTATTATCCCCGGAAGCATTTCGCCCGGCATCCCGAAATTCGATATATGAATCGAAACTGATATTTGAATAATCGTCGTCAAATTTAGCGCCTATGAAAACGCTTTTAACCAGTTCAGCGGCTGCGGTGTCCTCTATCGTAAGATTGGTTAAATCGGCGTTTAAAATAAAATTATTATCTTTTTTAAAATCTTTAAGATTATTATCGTAATTAAATTTAAAGCATTTTTCGCCGGAATCATATTTTTTAATCGAAGCAGCCGTCGTTTCAGATAATATCAAAAAATCTTCTGACTCGCAGCGCGAGCTATATAAAAAAGCGATGTGATTATTCATCGTAAAAATGGCCAGGTTGCCTGTTTTACCGTTAATAACGGCGTATGCCATTTTTGCGCCGTCTTTTTCTTCTTCGATTATTTTAACTTCGATACTGCTTTTGTCGCTATAATAAAACATTTCAAATAAATCCGCGCGGGTTTCATATATTTGCGCGGGAGCATCCGGGCCGTCGAAGGTGAATATAATACTATTGATATATTTCGCCGTATTATTTTTGCCTTTGCCAGAGCCTTTAACGCCGTCCGCGTTATCAACGCCTTTATCGCCCTTATCGTCTTTATCGCTTTTATTAATTTTGTTGATTTTGTTGATTTTGTTGATTTTTTCGTTTTTTTCGCTATTTTCGCTATTTTCGTTTTTTTCGTTTTTGCCGGCTTCATAACTTTCAATCGCGCTATACGAAAAGGAAACCGCGGATAAATCTTTTAAAATCGATTCGAAAGCCGTTTTTAAAAAGAACCTTATAATCGAATTTTCGAATATTTCTTTAAGTTCCGCGACGCTTTCGACAAAAAAACGATCGTCGATTATACGCTTTGATAAAGCATTAAGCATTCTTTTTTGCTCGCCGCTAAAAATCAATTGAAAACAGATATCCGATTTATTATCTATTAGCGGGGTATATTTTAAATTATCAACGGGATTATAAAAGCCGGAACGGCCTTTCATCTTATATTCCACTTCTTCGAATTTATACTCAGCCGCGGCCCCATCCGCAGCGACCGCGCCTGAGCCCCGGCCGGATACGGATACGGAATCATCCGCCACGGCATGGCATAAATTTAAAAATATAAACACGACCAAAAGCAAAAACAAAGCCGAAAATATTACATTAATTGAATATTTTATTTTTTTCATAATTAATTATTTCTCCTTTATATAAAAAAACTTTTATTCACCGCTTAGTATCGATTCGTTAAAAATAATTACCTTTTTATTATAAAAATCATTTTTAAAGTAATAATCGATATATTCTGATATAATTTCGTTTTTTAATTTATAATCTTCGTTTTTGGCGTCGATATTATTTTTAAATTCAAGATTTTTATTCATATAAGTTAATAATAATTTAATAATATTCATCTGCCGTTCGCATTTTTGATATTCAGCCCCCGAAAAATCGTTCACTATTTTTATTTTTTTATCAACAACCAATTTATAGATTTTATCGGCGTTTTTAATCAACTCGCTTCTCTGCGACGCTTTTAATTTATTAAAACCGTCCGCGTTTAAATGCCCGATCATCGACAACAACTCTTTTGCGGCGCGCTCGTCATAATTTTTAATCACGCGCGATAATTTCACCGTATTTTCAATATTCAATCCGCAGTATATGCTTTTAACCCTTATTTTTTTATGCGCGTTTTTAATTTCAGAATTCATAAGCCTTATTTTTTCTATAAAATCCAGCATGGCCGGCGCATCGTAAACGCTTTCCCGCAGGGCGTCGCGCGCATCCTGCTCGCCGCTTATAATATAGCAGTCGAGTATTTTGCATTCAGCCTCAGGCAGCTCTAATAGCAGCGCGCCGAAATATTTATCTTCGCACAAACTAAGAAGCATAGCCGAATTTTCTTTGATAAACCATTTAAAATCGGCATGAACGCCTATATCGACGACCACAACATCATAACCGCCAATTTCACCATTTAAAGCGCGGCGCGCCTTATCTTTATTAAAATCCGCCGGCATATTCAAAACTTTAAGCCCCAAAAGCGCCTGCTCATAAATATTTATCTTTTTTTTGCCTGCCGCAAAAACCTCCGCCGGATTAACGGCATTTAATAAAAAAGCAAAAAGGAGCGCGATAGTGATGACTGATGCGGTAATTAATATTGAGGGAACCTGCTTGAGGCTTACTAAAGAATTTAAATTTAAAATCATATTTACAAATCCTTAATGATATCTTATATAAAAGAGGAAGGATTGCAGATACGCTCCTTCCTCTTTTAGCTTATTATATATTTACTTAAATACGCTAAGTTAAATTACTTAACATCGATGATATTATTGTTTTTAATTAATTTAGCCGCTTTATCTTTGCCTAGAATTTCGCGAAGCGCTTCGCTGCCTGTTTTGTACGGCATAACGCCCATCTGTTCGCGCGTTTTTACGAATAACTGAATGTCTTCATCGGCGAAATCTTTAAGCAAACCGATTTCCTGAAGCTGTTTAATCTGGCCGGCGGTAAAACTTGCCACATTTAAATACGGACTTTTCGTACCCAATATTTTTGATAAAACGCCCTGCAGGCTTAAAGTTTTAAAGCCTTTAACTTCGATCCACAGATCGCGGTTTACATTAGAAGCAAGATTATCGGATTTCATAATCTCGTTAAATAAGTTTTCTTTATAGGTGCTCCATTTAGTTTTAACCGCGTAGAAAGCTTTTTCATCCATTTTTTTCTGGACGTATTTTAACTTGGCCTGATAGTAATCGAAGTATAATTTACGCGCTTCGTTAGATACCGTGGCATAGTTGGTGCCTTCGAGGAATATTCTGTAAAGAACTTTTTTATCTTCGCTGAATTCTTTTACCCAGCCTTTTATAAATTCGGCGAAATCGAGAGGCTGATGAAGATACATAACCGATATTGACTTGCCGAACGGATCTTTTATGGCTTTAGATGTAAGGATATCGTAGAATAAGCCCGCAATGGCGCCTTCGGTCGAAAGTATCTGAACGCCGTTTTTAAGAACGCCGGTCTTCTGGCCTTTATAGTTCTGCCATATATATCTGTCGCGGCGGACCGGGTCCTGTCTTGTAAATAAGAATTCTGATATTCTGTATTGTTCGCGTTCCGATTCTTTTAATTTTAAAAGCGGGTTGGTCGGACCGTACAATGCTTCAAAGGCTTCAGCCCATCCTTCGATATAAGCTAAACCGCGGTCGGATATCATGGGGCCGTCGTGGCCGAGATTGCTTTTTTTATCGATTTTAGTGATAGCCGGGCCATACATATCGAACATAATTCCATGCGCGTTTTCGTGCGCGACTACGAAATCGAATGTGTCGTTTTTAATGGCGTCCGCCACCGAAAAAGCTTTAGGTATATCTTCAATGAAAATAGCCGTGTTAAAGAAAAATTTTCCGCCGTCTTTTAAATCGAGATGCATCGGAAGCGGCGCGCATGCCGGGCCCGTGCCCATATTCAAATTAACGAATAAAACCAGCGGAGCCGATACCTGTTTTTTATAAAACTCGGCACGCGCCTGCTGGCCTGATTTTAAAATAAGCGCGAGTTTTTTCATGCGCGCTATAACGCGGAGTTTAGCGGAATCAGTCATTTCAGGTGAATTTTTAAGATAATTAATTATTTCAGGGGCGCCAGCGCCGCCTTCATAAGGAGCTATTTTAAAACCTTTAAGCGACGGCACTTCGAGTTTTTCGTTAGCGTCGGTTACTTCTATCATGAGCGGTTTTTTATTATTTTTAGGATCCATCATCGGAGCTGCCGAAAAGAAAGCGTTTTCAACCTTAAAAGGAACGTCCTGATACTGCGGGGCTAAATAAGTAACAAGCTGCGCCGCTCCGGCTATTGAGCCAATCGCGAATATAAGCGCAAAAATAAGCGCAAGCGAAAACGATAACTTCAAAAACCTTTTATTTTTAGCTTTTTTCATAAAATACCGCCTTTTTTTAATGATTTTTAAACTTCCAATTAATTATACCATACACTTTATGGTTTGTCAAAATTATCCTGACAAATTATCCTGACAAATTATCCGACAAATTATTCTTAAAAATTATAATTGTTCTAAAACAACCCCGATAATCAAAATGATTATTTAGAGGTGATTATTTCTTGACAATTATGATTAAATTATCTATACTATGATAAACACTCCAACGAAAAGTAATATCCAAAAAAAACGATTTAATTAATAACGGAGTATCTACTTATGTGCGGTATATGCGGTATATTCGATCTTAGCGGCTCGGGCCGTTTAAAAGACGGGGCGGCCCGGGTCGAAATAATGCTCGAAAAGCTCGCCCATCGAGGGCCGAATGGCACCGGGATTTATGTAAGTCCCGACGCTAACTGCGTTTTAGGCAATAATCGCCTTGCAATAACCGCCGCTAACGCATCAAAACAACCTTCTTCCAACGAAACTGCCGATATATGGATATCATTGGACGGCTGTATATATAATTACGCCCAAATCTGGAAAGACCTCGAATCTAAAGGCCATAAATTTAAAACGGCGTCCGACACCGAAGCCATATTACATCTTTATGAATCTTACGGCATAGACTTCGCCGGCGAAATAAATGGAATTTTCAGCGCGGCTGTTTACGATCATAAAGCTGGCAGGCTTATTTTAGCCCGCGACCGCGCCGGTGTAAAACCTTTATTTACAGCCATAGATGATAATTTTTTATATTTTTCCTCCGAAATAAAATCTATAATAGCCGTTAAACCGGAGTTAAAAACGCTCCGTGAAGAAGCCGTCTATGAATATCTCGTTTACGGCTATATAAGCGCACCGCTGACTATATTCAAAAAAATTAATAAATTCATGCCGGCGCATATAACCGCATACTCCGCCGGCGGCGATAAATACGAACAGACTTACTGGCAGGCCCGCTACTCACCGGAATACGGCCGCAGCGCGCAGGCTTTCTCGAACGAACTTCTATCAACGCTTAAAAGCGCCGTGAAAGACCGCATGAACTCGGAAGCCGATATGGGCGCCTACCTTTCCGGCGGCATTAATTCGTCTATAATAGTGGCGTTAATGAGCAAGATATCATCGGTAAGAATAAAAAGTTTCACTATCGGCTTCGACGAAGACGGGCATTCCGACCTTAAATTCGCCGCGAAAGCAGCCGATATGTTCGACACCGTTCACCACGCTTTTAATGTTAAATCACGCGAAATCGAACTTTTACCCGACATTATATCATTTTGCGACGAACCGCTCTCCGACGCTTCGCTGCTGCCGGCTTATCAATCGGCCCGCGTAGTGTCCAAACACGCGCGCGTAATGCTTAACGGCGAAGGAGCCGACGAGCTTTTTGGCGGCCACGAAAGATATTTATGGGAAATTATCGCCGGTCTTTATACAAAAATCCCGAAATTACTCAGAAAAAATTTTTTAGAAAAAATTATTAAATTATTTCCGGCATCGACTAATAACGCCTTTGAAAACGGAATCAGAAAATTTAAAAAATTCACGGAATATTGCTCATACGACCCTAATTACAGGCATCTGTCGTTCACTTCATTCTTTTCCGGCGAAACTTTAAGAGCGCTCGTACCTGAATTCGAAAAAAATAAAACGGCTTTCACGGCTATCGAAAAAAAATATGAAACGGAATTTAATGAAGGCAATTTTGAAAATTGGATATCTTCAGTGCTCTACAGTGATTATAAATATTACCTTCAAAATAATATCATTACAAAGAACGAACGCATGAGCATCGCTAATTCGGTCGAAAACAGGAGCCCTTTTCTCGATTACAGGGTTATCGAACTCGCTATGAAAATACCCGTTAATTTTAAAATCAAAAATATTTCGCTTAAAAATATTTTAAAAGTAATGATGCAGGACACCCTCCCGCTATATATACTTCACAGGCCAAAAACCGGGTTTTCGCCCCCCGTCGATAAGTGGTTCAAAGGCGATCTGCGCGAACTTATGTGCCGCGCGCTTACCGCAAAAAATTCATTCGTTAAAAACGCTTTCAACGGAGCCTATATTAAAAACATGCTCGAAATAAACCAGAGCGGCATGCAAAATTTCTCGCCACATCTTTATAACCTGTTTATCCTGGAATTATGGCATAAACTATATATGGGTGAATCAAAAGGCTCACGAAATATTTCATTTAAAGATATATTCTAAAAAATTCATGATTTTTAAATTTATACCGATTATTAATAACGGAGTAAAAAAATTATGGAGGATATTTTTTTTAATGAAAATCAGGCTGATTGACACACCGGAGTTTATTTACGCGGACGGCGCCGACCAGATGGCTTTAGACGACGCTATTTTCAAAGAATATGAAGCGGAAGAATCGCCAGAATTCCCTATCACGCTCAGATTTTATTCTTTTAAACCCGCCGCGGTCACTTTTGGTTATTTTCAAAAGCACTCGACGCTAAATAACGATTTTATCAAAAAGAACGACTTCGAAATCATCCGGCGAATAACCGGCGGCCGCGCCGTTCTTCATTACAAAGACCTCACATACTCCGTAATAGTTCATAAAAGTTCAGGTTTTTACACCGATTCGGTTCTCGAAAATTATAAATATGTGGCCGACTCTATTTTATGCGGCTTATCTAAACTCTCGATAACCGGTGAACTTCATCCGTCAATCAGAGGCCGGGGCGAAGCGGCCGAAAAGCCCTCGAGCGCTATATGTTTTGATTCACCTTCGTTTTTAGAAATTAAAGTCAATAATAAAAAATTTTGCGGTTCCGCGCAGAATAAAACGGCTAGCTGCTTTTTACAGCACGGCACGATCTTTTTTGAATTCGATCCCAGACTTCATTATCTTTGCATGACGCCCCCCGAAACGCTTAAATATATGGACGAGGAAATGATCGAAGATAACGCTAAAAAACTTAAAGAATCGGTATGCTCGATAGATGAAATATCCACGGCATCCGGCAATTCTATAGATTTTTCAAAACTCGCTGAAGCTCTCGGATGCGGTTTCGCTGAAAAATTCGCTAAACCACTCGTTAAAAGCGGCCTTTCAAAAAAAGAAGAAGCTAAATTCAAAGAGTTGAAAGAAACACGTTACAATACTGCTAAATGGAATATTCTGCGCTAAATTTCTAAACTTTATCATTTTAATTCCGATATCGTTTAAGACGCACGAAGCGTTATCAACAAAAGGGTGCAATAATCAATGAGCCCCGATAAATTTTATGATACGGAGCGTTGTAAAATGATAAAGAACGATATTAATAAAAATATCTTAAAATTTTTAATAATAGCCTTAGCTGTTATATTTATGGGCGGGGTGATAGCGGCTTATTCAAAGGCCGAAGCCGCCTCGATCGGAAAGAAAAAGAAAGGCTATTCGGCTAAAACCGCTAAAACCGTCAAGACCGTTAAAACCGTTAAAACGGCGGTTAAAGATAAAATCGTCAAAGCCGATAAAGCTGCCGTTAAAAATGCCGCTAAAACCGTCAATTCTTCCGCCAAAAAAGCTAAAGCAACCGCGGCTGATGCTGATGCCGTGACTGTGGCTGCCGGAACAAAAACGCAGCGCGCGGCGGCGGAATATGCTGACGAATATGCAGAAGAATCAATTGCAATAGCCTCCCAACAGGCTGAAAGCATAACGGCCGAAAGCCGCAAGGCCGCCGCTCCCTTAAAAGCCATCGCTTTAAGTTCAAATAACTATTACGAATCAAGATACGCCGAATTAGCAGCAAAAAACAGCGAAGCTAAATTGGTTTCAACCAGCAAAAAACCGGCCGTTAAAACTTCCGCCGCGCCCAAAACGGCCGTTAAAAACATGGCGCTTTCTTCTAACGTGGTAATCAGCTCGGAAGATAACCAGAGATATTTTAACGACGGAGCGCCCGTAAAATCGAAACAAACTTCTAATTCAGGTTATTACAAACCGGCTCCCCAAACATACCTGGCTAAAAATTCCAGAACAAAAACATCCGCGGCAGATCCTAAAGAAGATGATAAAACCTCCGGCGAAGAAACCTCGAACGCTAAACCCTGGTTCTTCTCAAAATATCTCGGCAATAGCGAATCGCGCCTGAAATGGTTTCCCGGCCTATATTTAAATCTTGGCGCTAACGTATTAGAAAACCCGGACACCGGCGCCCGCAAAATGTGGTCAAAAATAGGCGCTATCCCGCGCTTTTCATATAACAATATCAGCTTCGCCTATGATCTTACTTTTTATTTCGACGAAAACAACAATTTACGAAAAACCGACTGGGATGCCTTTGACGATTATATCAGAAAAATATACTACGTCTATTATGGCAAACCGGGTGACAGACTTTCGGCACGGGTTGAAATGATAGATGATCTCACGCTCGGCTCCGGGGCCATTTTCAGAAATTACTGCGGCAGCCTCCGCTATCCTCTTCTGGATAAAAAAGTAGGCGGCGTAGTAACTTATGATACCGGTTACGACGATCATATCAATTTATTCGTTGACGATATAGCTTCGCCGGGAATTTATGCCGCGTCTTTCCAGATAATGCCGCACGACCATATTCAGGTTGGCGCTCAGATAGTTTCAGATAATAAAGTAAACATGGGATATGTAAACGAAAATGTAACGGTCGGCTCTCTACACGTCGGCATACCGCTTTCATCGAGATATAATTCTAAATTTAAAATTTACGAAGAAATAGCTAAAATCAAAAACTTCGGCTCAGGCATGCACACAGGCGTAATCGCCGAAACTAAAGAATTCACTTTTAAAACTGAATTCCGCGTGATGAGCTCTGATTACATACCCAACTATTTCGACACGCTTTATGAAATGGAACGGCATTATAAAGGACGTTCTCTTGTAAGACTCCGCGATGACGGCGAGCGCTATTCAGGCTGGTTTAATGAATTCAAGGCAAAAATCGCCGACGCATACACTTTCAGACTTTCTTACGAAAAAGATTACTCCCCTTTCTTAAAACCGCATTTATCGCTTGGAATCGATTATACGGGAATGGAATATAATAAACTCAAAATATCGGCTAATTACGACCGCAAAAACCTGTATTATTCAAATTCGAGAGTCAGCGACGCAATTTACGGATTAAAAGCCAGATACGATATTTCCGACTCATCAAGCATGTGTTACGAATTAAGGCATGTACTAAACGACTACGGCAAAGCCGTTGATTCAATAAATATAGAAACCCAGTTGAAATTCTAATTTCCTAATATTTAAAATTCGTAATATTCTAAAAAAATGAATTATTAAAAAGCGCGCCTGTCGATAAAAAGGCGCGCTTTTTAAATTGCCGCCCCTTGACTTATCTCTGTCTATTTGTTAAAATTATTATAATAGATATAAAGAGGTGAATTATGCTTACAAATAAAAAAAGACCCGATTCGATAAAAGGCTTCGCGCTTGCATATGTTTTATTTATGGTCGCCGTTTTATTCCTGTTCGGCTATACCATGATTATGGTTATGCGCCAGGAATCTTCATCTTCTTTCACTTATTTAGACGCGAGCGTCGCTCATTTCGTAGCCGAAACCGGCATCGAGCACGCGCTTTATGTAATTAAAGACCATAAATATTCCGATTACATACAGCCTCTTTCAGCCGACTCTTCGCTCGACATCAATAAAAAATTCGGCGCTATGGCTAATTTCAGTGATTATTCCATCCCGAAAGATAACCCCAACGATGCCTGGACAACTTCGGGCGAATTAAAATCAGCCAATATAGAATCCAGTATTCAAGCCGTGATACCCGAAGCTAAAATTAATTATATAAAAGTAAAATTCGACCTTCAAAAAAAAGTTGACGACAACCTCGCCTTTGGCGTGATGAGCATAGCCTGCCAGGGCGAATACCACGGCGCCAAACGCGTCGTGACCGTTCAAAAGCAGGTCGAGCTGTACCGCGATATTTCAGTTATGTATAAATATGCCTATGCGGTTAACGAAGGAAATAACGAACAGGTAATTAAGGCCAGACGATTAAACGACGCTTTTGCAAGCTCCGCCGGCATTACCGGAACAACATGGTCGTCAACATATATTCCTCAGTACTTCGTAGTTAATAACTCCGCCGAATGGGACCCGCCTTACAATAAAAAACCAGCCAAAATATTCGGCCGCAAACTGGTAGTCGAATTAAACGAAACAAGAAGCGATTTTTCGACTTTAGCCGGCGCAATGAACCCGCTGCTTAAAAGCATGATGGATTCATTCACCCAGTTGAGCATGTTAATAAAATTACGCTCAATGGAAGTTGACGATAAACTTTTCGAAAAAACCGACTCGCCAATGTTTAAATACGTTCAACATACCGGAATCGCCCATATACCCCTTGGGGCGAACGCCACGACTGAAACCATTCTCGGCTCGATATACGAAGCCATTAATAAAGACAACTGGCGTCTGTGTGAAGTAGATTTTCCTACCGGATGGGGCGAAGCTATAAAAGAAGCCCTTGGCGGCCTTATCGCCTCCCATGGCGGCAGCCGGGGAAATATCGATTTAACCGGGCATTTTCCTCCTATCGGCTGGTCGTCGCAGGCATTCAACTTCATAACGAGCGGTTTTAACAGTTTATTCGGCCTGCCCGACAGCAGTCCAACAAAGCATAATTTAATATTCGGCGACGTAAAAAGAAGATACGGAGTTATGAAAGACGGCTGGTTTTCAAGTTTCAGCGGCGTCGAAAAAACCGATGAGCCTTTCGATTTTTCAACGAGCACATCCAATGTAATTCCAGGTGACATAATAGGCAATAACGGTCAGCTCGCCTATTTATACGATGAAAATACCTATAAAAGAATGGCCGCGCGCCACAATATAATAGCCCAGAACGTCGATTTCACCAAATCAAGCTCGATCAAGGGCGAAAAAATTCCCCGAGTATATGACGCGACTACTAACGAAAAATTTTTTGAAAACAGAAAATTCGTAGGCGAAGCGCTTTTCACTAACACCGAAAAAGAATATAAAAAAGTCGTCTGGCGGCCTTTCTGGGGATGGGCCGACTCGGCCGACCAGTGCGCTAAAGAAATGCCATGGTATAATTTTTCGACCGATAAAAATATTTTCACCGCGGCCACACAGACTTCAAATTACGCCATTAACATTGACGGCGTTTACTTTGTAGACGGCGACGTACTGATAGAAGGCTACTACAAAGGACGCGGCGCTATCGTCGCAACCGGCAATATAATAATCGGCGGCCAGATACTCCGGCATCCCGACGACGGAATATTCGATCCCGGCGCCGAACGCCAATACGATATTTTAAGAGGCGCTAATAATTGCCTTCAACTCATAGCACTCGGAACTAAAGATAAATCCGCAAGCGATTTCGGCGTAACGGGTAAAATCATATTTTCACCGCATCCATACGATCAAAAATATTACAGCGGATTATTCAGCTCATTTCAAAGTAATTTATCCAAAAAACCATATTTCAGAATTGACGCATATATGTACGGCAAAAACGGATTGTTAATGGATATGGAGAGCAGAAAAGCGGGATTTAAACTTATCGCAGGCACCGACGACAGTTTTCTGGGAATTTTCGGCAATTTAACCTGCCAGGAAGTTAAATGGGAAGACGAAGATAAAAAAAATTATTACCCTGATAAAATGGTCATTACGCCGTTTCAAAAATGGATAGATAAAATCGATGAAAATTTCGATAAAAAATACTGCACCATTAATTATGATGTAAGTCGGTCCGACAACTACACTCAACAAAAAGAATAAAACTATTTCCATCTTTGATGCGTTTATCTCTGATATCTTCGATATGCCTGGTATTATGTTTGCCATATTCAATTATCTTTAATGGTTAAGAAGGATTATATGAAAAGTAAGGCTATAATTGCATTATGCGTTGTAATATTCGTTTTCACCATAGTGATACCCGGAATCAGGTTCATTATGAAAAGCACCGCCAGTAGAACGGCGCAATATTCAAAAAAATTAAAATTAAGCGAAGAGATGGAAGAGGTTCGAAGATTCTCTTCTAAAGGCGCTTACAACATACAATCGTTCGATCCATCTTCCGAATACGACCAATTATTCGTAGCCGCAAGAAAAGCCGCGGAAGAAGGACAGAAAAGATCTCAGCAATACGTTGAAATGAACAATAAGTACCTGCGCGCCACTTCAGGCAAAGCCAATCAAATGTATATATTAGCCGAAAAATTAATGGTTTCGGGTAAATTCGACCGAGCCGCCGACGCGCTGCTTGCCGCATTAAAAGCCGAACCGGACAACCAGGTAATGAAACTTAAAATATATCAAAAACTCGCTATGATAGGAATGATAGGCGGAAACGAAAAAACTTTTTTAAAAGCGCTTTTACGCTACGTCGAAACCTGCGAAAATTTAGATAACGACGCCGTAACTAAAAATGAAATTAAAAAAGTAAGAGCCGAACTACAATCTAAACTCAACAGCGCTGATTAATCAGTTAACTGAATTATATAAAAAGAGGCGTTTTTATGAAAATAAGTATTTTAAATAAGTGCAGAAATAAATACCGCAATAAAATCAACGATAATCTTAACGGCCGGGTTAATAACGGCTTTATAGGTAAGAAAGGGCTTTCTTTAACCGAAATAATCGTATCTTTTGCCATATTCGTAATGGCCGTCATACCTTTCGTTAATATTTTGATGTTTTCAAACAAATCCGTCGTTAAAAGCCTGGGTGCAATCAAGGCCACTACGCTTGCACTCTCTATGTGTGAACAGCTCAAGTACGGTTCCTCCTTCGTCGAAGTGCCGCCATTTCCCAAAAAAATTTACACAGGTTATTTTTCTTTACAGCAACTGATTGTCGAAGCCAGCCCCGGCGTAGAAGGCACTAACCATAACGAATACACTAAATCTTTCGATTACGGCACCATTGCCGGTTATCCAAAACATAAAATGGATATAGCAGTCGCTTATTATCCGGTGAAAACTTTTAAAAAAATAAAATTCCCCCCAATGGTATTCGACAGCGCCGCACCGCCGCCGCCAGTTACAAATCCTAAAGAACGGCCCGAATACGAAAAAATGATTTCGAGAATCCAGGTTAATATTACGGTTAAATGGATCGAGGCGAATAATCCGAAAGAACACGAATTTAAAGTATTTACTATAGTCACAAAACCTTGATCGTTTTTTTTAACAAACCATACGCATCAGATCGAATCAAATTGATTCAATCTAAATATAATCGAAGTGTTTAAAATTAAATACAACAATAAACAATCAACGCAGAGGTAACTATAATTATGATCAGTCTAAATAATAAATTATCTATAATTATCGACTCAAATAAACCTTCCGGCGTTCGCAGGCGGGCATTCACACTTGTAGAAATAATGGTAGGTGTCGCTATATTCGCGCTTTTATTCGTTCTATTCAACGAATTCGTCTCTCAAAGCCGGCGCCAGACCGAAAACTTATTTCAAAAAGGCGATAATTTAAGAGAAGCCCGCATAGCTTTGCAGCGCCTCGAATTCGACGTGCGAAGCTCAACGGCGGTAACCGACTTTGAAGAAACGGCCGATGCAATTACAATGACTCTCAAGCACATTAAAGAAGTCAAAGCCGGTGTGGACCCTCTCACGGCTGACACTGTCACTTATGATTATATCACATATACTTTTTATTTAACCGACCAGACCGCCGGTGGAAAACAGATTAAAGCGCTGAGTTTAGTAAGAGCCGACAGCGACACCGATCCGGGCCCGAGCGCCAAAGCCGGAGCGAGTCCTGAAGATAAAATTTTACTTAAAAGTTTTGCCGATAATTTAAGCGCCAATACCATCGGCATTCTTAAAGAAGAAGAGTTTCCAGTTGTCGGCGTCGGTGTCGTGAAGCGTGACAGCAGATTTTTTGTTATAGACGAAAATTATTACATGAATATCATGCTCGACGACGCCATTGCCATCGATAAAAAAGATGAAATGATAGCTAAAGCCTCCTACAAAGGAAAACATAACGGAACCGAAGTTGGCTTTACCGATATCACCAAAGCTAACGCAGTATGGTTCAGATTTATTATCGGCGATAATAATAAAAACGTCAATTACTTCGATCAGGTCGTTTATTTAAGAACTAAAATGTAAATATTCATATACAAAATTTAAGGAGATTTTTTTATGCCCAAAAAGTCAATCGGCCTTCTGCCGCGGGTTATTATAGCTATAATCCTCGGCGTAGCGGCCGGTTTTGTCGTTCCATTAATAGTCGTTAAAATTTTTGCCACCATTAACGGCATATTTTCTAATTTTTTATCGTTTTGTATTCCTTTGGTCATAATGGGCCTTACAATCAGCGGCATAGCCGACCTCGGCGCGGGCGCGGGTAAACTGCTTTTAATAACCGTTGCGCTCGCTTATATTTCAACTATTCTTTCAGGCTTTTTCACTTATTTTTCTGCGGGCGTTTTTTTTCCTTACATACTCAACTCGGCAGGCGCTTCAGCCGGGATGATTGACGATCCATCTAAATCGCTTATAGGCCCTATTTTCACGGTCGGTATGCCGCCGGTTTTCGACGTGACTACAGCCCTTCTTCTGGCTTTTATACTCGGCATCGGTATCTCATCGATCGGCGGCGTTACGCTTAAAAGCGGCGTGGAAGAATTTAAAAAAATAACAGAAAAAATCATAACATACGCCCTTATTCCTTTTTTGCCGCTCTACGTATTCGGCATATTTTTAAATATGTCTTACACCGGAGAGGCTTTTGAAGTTATTTCGGTTTTCGGTAAAATAATAGTTTTCATATTGATTTTATCAGTCTTTTTACTTCTGGCGCAATTCGGCATAGCCGGACTTATAGCGCGCGCTAACCCTTTAAAAATGCTCTATACAATGATTCCGGCTTATATAACCGCACTCGGCACTTCATCTTCGGCGGCAACCATTCCGGTCACTCTCGAACAGGTAAAAAAAGTCGGCGTAAAAGAAGATATCGCCGATTTTTGCGTGCCGCTGTGCGCGACTATACATATGGCCGGAAGCTCCATGAAAATAACCGGAATGGCCATGGCTATTTTATGGACGCACGGCCAGGCCATCACAATTCAATCTTTCGGCAGTTTCATTTTAATGTTAGGAATTACTATGGTCGCCGCTCCAGCAGTTCCAGGCGGAGCTATAATGGCCGTACTGGGTATTTTAAAATCGATTCTCGGATTTTCACCTGAAAATATAGCGCTGATGATAGCAGTTTACGTCGCCATAGACAGCTTCGGCACCGCGTGCAACGTGACCGGCGACGGCGCGATATCAGTAATAGTGAACCGTTTTGCCGGAAATCGCCTGAACGGTAATAATAGCGGCAATAATAATGATAATAACGGTATTAATATAAATTAATACCGTTATAAAATCGCCATAAGAACTTTATAAAACCGCGACGGGGGAAAAGAAAGGACCAATGGCCCTCTC
>DIVV01000249.1 GCA_002423385.1 bacterium UBP16_UBA6123 | reverse complement strand
CTGGAACTTAAGGTTTCGGCTCACGGTAATGCTTTAAAGCGTAACAACTTTTTTTATATCACCGAAAATCCTATAAAACTTGATAATTTTATATAATTAAAAAAAATTCAATTGACTAAATTTGACTTGATTTACTAAGACTTTTGTTTTATACAATTTGATTAATTTTTAGCAGTGCCATTATTAAAATCGATTTGCGGTAGTTTTTCCCGCGAGCAATTGAATTAAGTTGCATTGGTCCGTTAATGCTACGCATGTGCGCGCGAAGGCGTTCTATTTACGCACCACTGGAACTTAAGGTTTCGGCTCACGATAATGCTTTAAAGCATAACAACTTTTTTTATATCACCGAAAATCCTATAAAACTTGATAATTTTATATAATTAAAAAAAATTCAATTGACTAAATTTGACTTGATTTACTAAGACTTTTGTTTTATACAATTTGATTAATTTTTAGCAGTGCCATTATTAAAATCGATTTGCGGCAGTTTTTCCCGCGAGCAATTGAATTAAGTTGCATTGGTCCGTTAATGCTATGCATGTGCGCGCGTACGCGCGCACATGCAAATAAGCAGGCTGGCGACAAATAAGTAAAAAGCAAGAAACAAAGGGAGAAAAAAATGAGCAAATAAGCAAATAAGCAAATAAGCGAATAAGCGAATAAGCGAATAAGCGAACGGCAGGCATGAAAAAACTTAAAGGCAACCTGCCAACGCTATGCAAAAAATTAACTATGTTAAAGCCCTGACAGAAAAAGCTATAGATAAACTAACAAAAAAGCGTCAGGCAATTTGCAGATAGAGAGAGGGTTCAAGGGAGGGAGAAAGGGTTGCTAACCCTTTCTTCCTCCCTTGATAAAAAAAATAATAAAAAATAATAAAAAAATATGTTTTTACCCAAACAAAATATGAAAGAGTGAATTATGTTTTAAAAAATAACAAACAAAAACAAACAAAAAACAAATAAAAACAAAAAAAAGCTTGACTCTATTTTAATGTTTAGGTATTATAGGCAAAAAAAAAGTCAGGGAGGGATAAAATGAAAGACCTGATTTCTATTCGTTCTGAAGTAAGCGGCATCGTCGAATATTTTCAGATCAAGACGAATAAATTAAAAAGGGTTTTATTGCCGGGCGGAATGATATTTGTTTCCAACCGCCAGAAGAAAGAAAGCGCGTTTAAATTGGATTTCGCGGCGCCGGTAAAATATGCGTTAAAATCGCGTCTGGCTTTGGTTTTTCATTGCCAGCACGGCGAGGAGATTGAAGAAGGCGGCGAAGTCGCCACAATATATTCTGAAATCGACGGAATCGCGAGCGTTAAAAAGAATAAAATAGTAGTTACCAAAAAGAATATCGTCAAAGAATACGATATAGACAAAAACTTCATCGTTTTGGTCGAGGAGAATGACAAAATAAAACCGGGCCAGGCTTTAGCGAAAGTAGTTTCACCTTTTTACGGCATAGTTAAATATGTTTTCGCTGCGCCTGAAAGCGATAGGGACCGCATTAAAAAAGTCGAGTTCGTAGAAGTTCTTCAAAACGCTGTAGCTTACGAAGTACCCGATGAATTTAAAATAAAGGTCGCTAACGGCGCCGAAATTAAATCAGGCACGATAATCGCTGAAGGTGTAATCCGCGAAGAAGGTTACGAAGATCTTTCGATTGAAAAGGAAAGTTTCGAAGAAGAAAAAGAAGACGAAGAAGCTTCCGCGGAAGAAGAAATCGACGAAGCCGAAGAGGATTCGCGCGGCGATTTCAGCTATGAAGAAGAACCAGCCGAAAGCGAATTCGAAGAAGAAGAAGAGCAGGGATCGGGCGACGACGAAGACTTTCCGCCGTTTAAGAAAAAAAAGGCGAAATAAAAAAACTTGAGCGATCAATAATATTGAGCTATACGATACAGGTTTATAAACCGACAGGGCCGGAAGGCGTTAGCGCGCTTCGGCCCTGTTGTTTTTCATGTGTTATCCGATATAAAAGAGTCATATTTACGTTTTTAATTTTTTCTTTTTGACGGCCGGAAATAAAATGTTATTTAAAATAAGCCTGTAGCCGGCGGAATTTTTATGAAGCGAGACGTTAGTAGAAGGCGCGCCGACTAAGTGCGCGAAATCTTCGGGATCGTGTCCGCCGTAAAAAGTGAAGCTGCCTTCTTTTAAACTTGAATACAGATACTTGACTTCGTCTTCACTGATCTGGGCGAGTATGATAACGTTATCTTTGATGCATTTGCGTTTAAAAGCGGTAGTCTGGCCTAAAAAGGCTTTTACGGAAGCTTCGTGAGACTGAGTGAGAATGCTGGGGGCGCGGTCGAGCTTGGCCGAAAATTCAAAAAGCGTGAAATCGCCTTTGTCCATGGGATTTCTGAAAAATTTATTGGCGTCGATGTCGATGTCTGAAAATTCGTATATATAGGGGTCCATTTCTAAAGTGAAGTCTTTGAATGCGAAAGTTTTGCTGAAATCGAGTTTTTGCATGCAGTTGGGATCGGCAGGAGTACCGTCGATTTCGGCGGGAATGATATCGACGCCTTCGGCGGCCAGAGCTATGTCTATGGAATCGCACGCGCTGCACATCATAAACAGGAATCCGCCGTCCTCGACGTATTTTTTAATCGTTTTAGCTATCGCGCATTTATGCTGCTGAACTGTCTGAAATCCGGCGGCGCGGGCGTTAGCTTCATATAAGGCGACCTGTTTCTGGTACCATACGGCGTTTTTATATGCGCCGTAAAATTTTCCGTACTGTCCCGTAAAATCTTCGTGATGAAGGTGCAGCCAGTCGTATTTTTTTAAATCGCCCTTTAATACTTCGACGTCCCATAGTGTTTCGTAAGGTATTTCCGAATAGGTGAGAGCGAGAGTAACGGCGTCGTCCCACGGCCTTTTATCGGGCGGAGTATAAACGGCGATTTTAGGGGCTTTTTCAATTTTAACCGCGTCCATATTGTTTTCTTTTATTATGGAATAGATTTCGGCCGCTTCGCCGTCGCCGATAGTTTGAAATGAAACGCCCATGTAGTTGGCCGTTTCGCGGACAAAATCGGCGTTATCCATTAAAAATGACCCGTTTCTGTAGTTAAGCAGCCATTCCGCCCCGATGCCTTTAGCGACCGCCTTATAAACTACACCGTAGGCTTTTAAATGGTCGTTCTGCATCCTGTCCATATAGATGAGTATCTTTTCGGCCGAAGCCGCGTCTGCGATCGTTAAAACCGCTATTACGTTAATTATAACCGAAAAAAGAATCGCGCGTTTTTTTATCAATTTTATCGTCTCCTTTTATAGCAGATATCATTTTTTTTGATTTATTGCTCAGAAGTGCGCCCGGATATTTTTTTAATATAGTTTCGAGATATTTTCCGGCCTCGCTCGTCTTTTTTTCTTTTTCGAGGTAATAAGAGGCCAGTTCGAAAAGCGCTTCAGCGCGAAGTTGTTCTTCGGGCGCGGTGTTTATAAAATCAAGGGTCCGTTTTTTATATTCGTCGTATTTTTTCTGTTTAAGTTTGGTTTTATAAAGAAGGCGCATGGCGTCGAATTTAAGCGGCCCGTCTTTGAGGCATAACGGCGCGAGAAAAATCTCGGCGGTGTTAAAATGCGCTCCTTTAAATTCGCGTTGCGCTTCGAAGTAATTATAAAGATCGTCTTTATTATCTTTTAATGCGGCCGTTATGGTTTTCATCGTTAAAAAAACTCCGCCGGCGTCTTCGAATGCCGGAAAACCGGTTATTAAATCGCGCAGGCTGTCCAGGCCTGCCTCATAGGAGCCCTGGTATATTTTTGAATAACCGATCAAGGCTAAAGCCGAAGCTGAGCGCGGATGGTCTTTGAGTTTATGTATTTGTTCTAAAAGTGCTTCGGCCGTTTCAAACGAGCGGTTATAAAGCGCATGCGCGCCTTTATAATAAATTGCGTCATAATAAAAATTAGACGATGAAGTTTCGAGTCCGTTAAAAATTTCAATGGCTTTCTGGTGATTGTCAAGGCCGTCGAAATATATCTGGGCTTTGTTAAAAAGAGAGTCGTTATAAAGCTCGCTGAAATTTTTATCGTTTTTGATTTCATCGAAAATTAAAAGCGCCTCGTCATAGCGCTTTTGCGCTTTGAGAAACCGCGCTTTGAGGAAGCGCGCATTGTATTTATATGCGCCGGCGGGATAGGAAGCCGCGATAAAGTCGAGTGTTTCGAGCGAAAGTTCGTATAATCCGAGAGCGTCGAGCGTGCGGGCGTATTCTTCGAGGATGAGCGGATTGGAAGTTAATTTTGCCAGCATCAGGTTAATTTCGAGCGCATCTTTATATTTTTTAGACATGAGAAAAATCAATGAAGCCAGTCTTAATTTTTGAGGATTATCGGCGATATTTTTTTTGAACGAGTCTGAAATTAAAGCGCAAAGCGGTTCGCGCGCATCCTGGTTGCGTTTGAGGGTTTCTGCGAGGCGCTGCTCGATGGCGGTGAAAAGAACCGGCATTCGGTCGATCAGCTCGAAATAATGAGTTAAAAGGCTGTTGAAATCGTCGCTTACCTCGTAAAGTTCGGCGATCTCGCTGAAAAAAAGCGAAGGGTTGTCGAAGGTTTTTCGGCAGGACGCGTAGACCGAAATAGCGTCGGATATCATATTATGAGATTGTAATATATTAGCCAGCGCGCTGTATTTATGAGGGGGCGCGCCGTCGGCTATAATTTTAAACCAGTATTGGCGGGCTTTTTCTTTATCGCCGAGCTGGTAATAAACGTTGCCAGCGGCTTCTAAATATAATTCGTTGTCAGGCTGGATCGTTACGAGTTTTTCGTAATAATAAAGCGCTTCTTTATAGCGCCTGAAGCGCACAAGAAGATCGCCCGCGTTTTTTAATAAATAAAATTCGCGCGGCTTGATGGAAATAATGTAGTTATATTCCATGACGGCTTGATCGACTTTATTCATGTATATCAGCAATTCGATATATTCATGGCGCAGCGAAAGCGCTTCAGGGTCTTTTTTTATTTTCGATTTAAATTCCTCGATTTTTTTATCGAGCAGTCCAAAGCGTTCGTATAATTTGAAAAGTTCGGCGCGCGATCCGATAAACATATTTTTATCGTAGAATGTCTGCCATAAATCGAGCGCTTCTTTTTGCCGGCCGAGTTTGATAAGCGAGCGGCCCAGATAAAAAGCGGCCTGAGTGCCGTAAGTTGAATCGGGCGTAGCTTTTACTATTTTTGAAAAATGTATTTCGGCGTTGTGGTAATCGGCGTTTTCGTAGTATTTCATCGCGCGGTCGTAAACCGAAAAGAATTCGTCGGCCTGGGCTGCGGCCGGAGCTGGCGATAGGAAGGAGATTACGGCCGCCATCAGAACGGCTGTCGCCGCCAATAATAAGACACGGGCGTCGCGGCCCTGTTTATAGCCCGGATAGTTTATATGGATGAAAGAAGATATTTGAATCATGATAGTTAATTACTCACCGGCCTTTTCATATTACATTTTTTTGACGGCTTCAAAATAAAGTTCTATAATTTTTTCGTATGATCTTGGATATTTTTCGTTTTTAACCGCGTCGTCGAGTTTTAATTCGCGTTTTTCGTATTTTTGCGCTTCTATTGAATCGGCGGGTTTAGCCGGCGCGTAATTTTTAGCTCGTTCCGCTTTGCGCTCGGTGGTTTCTTTTTCTTTAAACAGCGCCTGCTGCATGTCTAAGAGTCTTTCGTGAAGGACTTTCTGGCGCGACTGCACCTTAGAATCGACTTTCTTTTTTAAATATTCGACTTCGAGGTTTTGCATTTCGGAGCGCAGCTCGCGGAGCTTTCTGGCCATTTCGCCGTCGCCTTCCGTGGAATCCATAATGCGTTCGAGCGAGCGGCGTATCATCTGCTGTTCGAAAGCAAGAGATTTAAGGGCGTCATCTGATAATTCAGGCATTCCGTTTTCGCCTCGTTTTTTCATCATGTCTTTAGTTTTAGCGTTAAGTTTAGCCTGCGCTTCGGCCTGCTTTTTAATCATGGCCATAAGCTGGTCCATATTCGAGCCTGATTTCGAGCTATTGAGGGTATCGAAAATATCTATGAGCATTAAGTTAAGTATGCTGATATTGTAATATATTTGACTGGAAAGGTTGAGTGAGTCGTTGTATTCGCGTTTGGCGAGCATGGGTCGGATCGCGGCGAACTGTCTGATTATGGAACCGGCTACCGCGATATGGTTTGAATCTATTAAAATGGTTTTTTTCGAAAGCCTCGTCAATTCGCCGGCCACTTCGCGTGATACGTTAGCGATTTCGATGCATTTTTCGGAAATCTCGTCGAGTGTTTCGACGAATTTATCGGCCGCGGNNCCGCGGCGGGTTTCATAAGTCCTCGAACCGCCGAAAATTCAGCGATGATTTCCATTTCGAATTCAGACATGGCGACGGTGCGTCTTATTAATCTGGAAAGCGCTTCCATCAGTTCTTTTTTATTATCCTGCTTGAATTTGTCGAAAGCGTTTTTTAATATATCGAGATTGGATTTCATCGATTCAAGCGCTTTGCGCTGCTTATCGAAAGCGCCGTCGGGCATATTATTCGAAAGGCTGTCGCCGGCTTCTTTGAGTGATTTTGCGGCCTCGTCTTTTTTTAAATTATCCAGCGCGTTCGTTGCGGCTTTTTGAATTTCTTCGGAGATTTCGGAAATCGCGCCGATGTTTTTTTCGAAGTTTGAAAGTGCTTTAGCGAAATTTTCGGCGATACTTTTTTGTTCGCTCGCGAGTTCGGCGTTTAATTCTCCGGTTTCAGGCGCGGCTTTTTCGGTATTTTCGGCCACGAATTCCTGTTTGGATACTAATGATTCAAGTTCTTTGATAAAGGTCGTTAATTTTTGTTCTTTTTCGGCTTTTGAAAAAAGTTCTTTAAGCCGTTCGAACTTTTCAACTAATTTTTTTTCGTCGAACTTTTCAGATAATTTTTTAACGTCGTCGCCGCTAAGTTTTGTTTTTTCGATATTTTTATTGATATCGCTCATAAGGCGTTTCATGTCGTCGCTTATCATTTCTTCGAGTTTTTGCTGTATTTCACTTATTTTAGCCAGAGTTTCGGGTTTTATATAAATATTGTTCTCCATTTTTTTGAGCGCTTCCTTCAAATCGGAAGTCAGCTCTTTAGCTTCGTTCATTAAATTCTGCTGGCCGCGCGCTATGTTTTCATAATTTTTTTTAAGCTCGTAATCGTTCATGGCGCCCTGTTTGGATAACGCGTCCATTTTTTCTATTTTTTCGGCTATGGCTTTTTGATCGCCGGCGATTTTATTGAGGCGCGTTTCGATCGAGCCGTAAAGCGCTTCCAGCTCGATGGCTTCGTCGAATTGCGTCGGAAAAACGATTTTATTTACGGCGCTTTTCGTAGATTTGGGGCCTGATATATCATCGTTATCGAATGCGGCGGCATAGTAATACAGAGAATCGCCCGGCTTGAAATTCATTGAACTAAAGTCTAAAACGGTTCTGGAAAAAATTTCGGAGGCGTTATTTTCTGACATGGTGATTTCAAAAGATTCTTGTTCGCCCTTGGTTTTGTAGTAATTCATCACTAATTTCGAAACGGCGAAGTCGTCGCCGGCCTTAACGGTTATATCGATTTTCTTTTCGTAGGGCGCGTTTATTAATCCGGCCGGCTCGATTATTTCGCACGAAGGATATTTATCTTCGTAAACGTTTATATCGTAATAGCGTCCGGGACGGCTTTTAGTGCCTTCGGTATCGGTAAGTTCTATTTTATACGCATCTTTTTTGCTGATATTGAATTTGACCGAGGCGGCTTTGCCCTCACCGCTGATTTCCATGTCGAGCTGGCGGTTGTCGGAAAAAATCATGCTTGCGCTTTTTAAAGGGGCGCTTGAATGGGCCGTTATTTTAACCGAGCTCATCAAAAGCGCGCTTATCGAAGTGGCGTTTTCTTCTATCATGGGGGCGATGCGGGTGTATTTTGGAAATTCGTAAGCCGCCGTCATTTTGATTATTTCGGGCCTGCGTTTAGAAATTACGAAATAATTGGGACTGAACGAGTCGGATGCGACAGAGCGGGCGCGGTAGTAGAAATTATATGACGGCGCCGGCATTTTCAAGTTGTAAATATAATATTTTCCGTCGGGCGAGGCGCCGGGATGCAGCCTGTAAATACGAGTGTCGTTGGGTCTTTCGTTGTCTTCAAAGTCTATCTGGTGAAAAGGATTTTTATTTTTTTCGGCGGAGTATTGTATATAAAGTTCGACCGGTTCACCCCGGCTGAATTGAAAGGCGAAGTCGATATCTTCGTCGACGTAAGAAGTAAAATCGCGGTTTAACGAGGTTATTTCAAGCGGAGCGGGCATGAAAAGCCCCGCGATGGAAGGCCAGATTTTATTCAGCCGCTTGAGCGCGCCCGGCTGAAAAGAAGCGGCGGCGCTGGCGACGAGTAAAACAAGCATGACATAGAGAAGTTTTTTTAATATCGAATAATCGATATAGCGCCTGCTGTCTTTTTTTAAATAATGCTCCGCAGCGGCGTTTAAGGTGCATTCGTAAAGCGGGGCTGAAAAACCGTATTTTTCGACTTCTTCCGCGCCGATTTCAACGGCTGTCGATAAATAATTGCAGCAGGGGTCTATTTTTTCGATATGCCTCGCGGCTTCGGCGACGCCGGGTTTTTGATATATGCGGTAATAGTAATACAGGCAGCCGTAAATGAAAGCGGCCGCGAGGGCCGCGCCTCTATAGTAATGAATAAAGCGGGGATTTAACTTGAAAACCGAATCCATGAATATAAAGGTTAAACTCGCCGCCCATATAATAACTATCAGCATCAGAAAAAGTTTTATGAGGTTGAGCCGTATAAGCCTGCTTATAAAATTTTTTATAAAATTATTAAGCGATATTTTATTTTCGTTATTTCGCATCGATCTCACCCGTGTCTTCGTTGAATAATTCGGCCTGGTTGCTTATTAATGAGTAGTAGAGTATATTAACGCCCATTTTAAAAGCCGTTTCCCTGACATCCGGCGGATCGTTATGGGTTTTAGGATCAGCCCAGCCGTCGGAGACGTTAGATTCGTAGGTGTATAATAAAATTATCCTGTTCTGGTGAAAAACGGCGAAAGCCTCCGGCGCTTTGGCGTCGTGTTCGTGTATTTTTGGAAGACCGTCCGAAAAGTTGTAAAAGCAATTAAAAATGGGATGATCGGACGGCAGTCTTTTTAATTCGTATTCCGGAAATAATTTTTTTACCTCGCGCCTGAAACTTGCATCGAGGCCGTAGTCGTCATCGACGTATAAAAATCCGCCGTTTAAAAGATATTTACGAAGGTTTTCGATATCGGCCGTTTCTAATTTCAAATTACCGTGCCCCGTTAAATATAAAAAAGGCAGTTCAAAAATTTTAGGCTGGTCGGGGGTTACCACTATTTCTTTAGAGTGGCATTTAATTCCGGCGCGTTTTTCGAACTCGGAAAGCATATTAGGTATTATTTCCGGGTCGTTATACCAGTCGCCTCCGCCTTTATATTTAAGCCGTCCTATCGCAAAAAAGGGCTGGCTTACCGCATACAGCGCGGAGGCTTCGATAAGAAGCGCCGCCGCCAGGATTATTAACAGTAAAACGGCCGTTGCGGCGGTTTTAGAATTATATTTGTTTTTGTTCGTGGTCATAAACGCTCCCGTTAATATTTTATTCGAGTCCGCTGTAGCGTCTTATAGCCCATTCAAGGCATAAAAGCGTTAATATCGCCGTTAAAAAAAATCCGTTTTCAAAGGGCTTGACCGTTACGCTTACGGTTTTTAAGGCCGGCCGTTTCGGGATATCGGCGAATAAAGACGCTATATTGTCTTTTTCGTAAAATTTAGCGCCCGTAGTTTCGGATATTTTTTTCAGGCAGTCGTAATCGGCTGTGTTATCCAGCATTTCCTTCGAAGAATTAAGAACTATAAAGCGCGCCGCCATAGCTTCTTTTTTTCCTCCCGACTCCAAAGCTTCGACTATTATTTCCGCTTCGCCTCCGCCTGCGGCCTTGAAGGAAAATTCATAATAACCCGCGTCGATTAAAGTTATCTGCGGCTGGATGATTTCGGTCTTATCGCCGCGTTTAAGTTTAACGATAAAAGAAGGATTGATCATCGGTGAAAAATCACGGTTTCTGGCATTTACCGATACGAATACTCTTTCGCCGTCGTAGTAATTGGCTCGGTCGGTTTCGACTTTATAAGCGGTGTAATCTTCTTTTGAATATAGCCACAGTATGAGATTGCCGAAAAATCTGTCATAAAAATTCGAGTTTTTTGAAAAAAGCTGTCCGGACTTTAAAAACCAGAATGAACTCCCGAGAAGAGCGGCGCTTTTTTTACCCGGCGTGTTTCTGACGGCTAATACCGGCATTTCGATCGCCGCTGCGGCCGATTGCGGCTTGAAGCCGGCCAGTAAAACCGTTTCAAAACCCACCGGGGTAACGCTTCGGGGCTTTTGTCCGTTTTTGGGATAATTTATTCCGCAAAGTTCGGGAATATCGCTCCACATATAGCTGTTAATTTTAGCTATGGGCGATAGTTTATTGATTTGAGCGGCGGCCGGGCCGGAACCGTTAACGGGCCTGTATTTAACCGGCTCGTAAGCGAAGCCTTCGCCGGATAAAGAAATTGGAAATCTTTGCGCTACAGGGCTTTCGTTCGTAATGTTAAAATAAGGGCCGCCGGTGAATAATACTGAAGGCCCGCCGGCCGAAACCGCCTCTTCGATTTTTGCCGCTAAAGCCTTATCTAAAGAAGTAAAATCGATTCCGCCGAGGATTAATATATCGAAACCGTCGTTTAGATCGGAGGTTTTAAATTGAAGTTTTTCATTCGGGGTTTTGAGAAATTTAAATTTAAATTTAATGTCTTTACTTGCCGCGAAGAACTTTAATAGATATGAAAAATCGGTGTCGGGCGTGTTTTGAATGGCAAAAATCCTTATTTTATGTTCGGTGACGTTTATATAAAATGCGAATTTATTGTTTTCATCGGTTATTTCGCCGTCGAGCGCGGGCAGCGATAATTCGTATTTGACAAGGCCTGTTTTAGAAGGTTTTAGCGCAATGTTTACGCGCCGGCGCGCCTGGTCTAATGAAAGCGGCGTTCTGCTGAGAGTTTCGCCGTCCTGTTTTAAAACGATTATATTTTTTTCGCCGGTGAAACCGCTTTGCGATATATCGACTGAAATTTCGGCGGCTTCGTTGAGATATGTGTTTTTTGGATAGTCGGCGTTTATTATTGAAACGTCTTTTATCGATTCTCCCGCGCCGGCGCCGAGAGTAAATACGGGAAATTTTATATAACGCGCTAAAGATTGAGGGGGAATATCGCTGGTAGAGCGGCCATCGGAAATAATGAGCGCGGCCCCGGCTCCGCTATGGCGTATAAGTTCGCCAAGCGCCGCCGATATGTCGGTAGTGCCGCTTAAACCGATAGTTTTGATATCGTCGATACTTTTAGCCGCTTTATATTCGGATGCAAAAGAGGCGAATTCGATATCGTTATTTTCGCTTATTTTTTCGATTACGCGGTTATTTATAACGGCTTCCAGCGCGCCTTCGAATCGCGAAGACTTCAGCCCCTGCTGTAGAAAGCTCATCGACGCGCTCGTATCGAAGACGAAAAGAAAAGGTTTTTTTTCGCTTTCAAGCCGCTGGTAGGTTATCGACGGGTTAAAACTTAAAAAAGCTATGAATAGAAATGCGAGTATTCTCATTAATTTAAGCGAGGTTACAAGCGGTTTTTTTTGAGCGGTTTTTTTAAAAGCGGCGTTGTATAAAAATAAAACCATGACGAAAAGCGCCGCGGAAAGGGCTATGAATATATATGTTTCGTAAGTGCCGGTCGATATTTTAAAATCCAATTAAATCACCTTTGAATAAACTCTTTATTGAATAAACTCTTTATGGTAAATACTTACAATTTGATCAGGTAAGTTAAATAACTTTCTATTGCCATTAAAATTAAAATTAAAAGAAATAAGTAAGGCGTGACCTCGGTTTTTTTCTCCGATTTAACGCCCTGCGAAACGGCCGCGGCGGATTTAAGAAGAGAATGCCGGTTGAAAATGGATGTGAAGACTTCGTAATCGGATGATATCAATTCGGACTCTCTGGCATCATGGTTAACCGCGAATAATTTTTTAGTTATTTTATCGTCGCTTTTTTTAAATAAAGTGTAAAAGCCCGGAGTGAAAGTATCGGTAATTTCACTGTAAAGCCCGTCCGACGAAGTTTTGATATCTAAGCGCGATTCGACCGCCGAATCGGGTTTTAAAGTCGATACGCCGCTGATACGTTCGTTTACGCCGTAGGTTTGGCGAATAGTTTCGCCGATGGTATAGCTTCGAGTTCCGGCGCGCCTGTTTTTATTGATGTAATAGGCGATCTGATGAATAAATGGCACAAATAGCGGCGAATCGGATATGTTTGAACCGGCGGGATCGAGATAGCCGGTAAAAATCATCGAAATTCCACGCCCGATTTTTCTTTCAGCCAGCGCGGGTATGCCATTTTCAAAATCGGCGGCGACCGAGACTTCTGATGCCGTTTTATCGCGCGTGCCGCACGGGATTATTTTATAAAATTTAGGCCGTCCGATATCGCCGGAAATTTTATTTTTATAGATGTTAAAAATATCATGGTCGTAGTTTATATTGCACAGATTGAAATAATTTTTATCGTCCGGCGATGAAACCGGCGTTGCGCTGCTTAAATCAAGCGGCATAAGCCTTGAAAAAGTTTTTGAAAAAGAATTTAAATAAGGCCCTTCTGGCGGCAGAAATAAAACCCCGCCGCCGTCGTTAACATATTTTTCGAGTTTCGCCGAAAGTTCGGCGGAAGCGTCTTTTACTCCGCTAATAATGACGGCGTCGAAATTTTTAAAGTCGAGCGGCGGATTATTGGCCAGATTAATTATCAGCGGCTGAATAATGAGACCGTCTTTGATCGAAATTGAGTTAAGCGGATTAAGCGCGGCGGAAACGTATTTGTAAATATAATTTTCCCGGTCGGCCGCATCGTGCTGGCAAAGGATTAAAACGTAAAGCGATGAAACCGGGTTTATAACCATATTATAAGCGTTGTCGAATGCGAGCGCGTCGTCGGCGAGAGATAATTTAAGCGCGTATTCGCCCGAATTCATAAACACGTGGTTTATATGCGCGTCGCAGATTTCGCCGGGGCCCGCGCCGAAAGCCGTGGAGGCTAATTTTACACCGTCGGATAAAAGCGATACTTCGGAGCTTATATTGTGCAGTGAATGGTTTTTGATTTTACAAATTATCTGCAGCGGCTTGCCGGCGGCAACGCGTTCATCTGAAACGCGCGCGGATATTATCGATAAATTTTTATTGCCCCGCGCCTGAATAATATTTTCAGGGCCGCAGTTAATAAGTTCGAAGCGCGGACCCTTCTTCAGGGCGGGGTTGTTGTCGGTATAAGCGTTTAATTTAGCCTCTTCGCCGCGCTCGGCTGAAATGAAATCGGATACGGCGTATACGCCCGCTAAATCCTGGTAATATTCTTTTTTTTCGAGCGCCGATACAGTGTCGGTGATTGAAAAAATCCGGCAGGTGTAATTCATGTTTTTAATATATTCGAGCGCGGCCGGCTGAGTGAGAAAACCGGAATCGCCGCCGGGCGAAGAAGCCGGGCATATGGTGAATAGAGGAGCGTTTTGAGCGCCGGATATTATTTCGGCCGCCCTGGTTTTTATTGCGTCGAAATATTTAGCGGGCTGGTTTGAAATGTCGGTATAAGCGCCGGAATATGAGTTATCGATTATAATGGCGTATTTCTGGCCGGCGGCTGGCGCGTGGTCGGGTAGAAACATCAGCATGCGCGCGAAGGCGAATATCAATAGGGCGGTTATAAGCGTGCGCACTATAAGAAGAAGTATTTCGTTTATTTTGAGGCGCCGCGCCTTTTTTAAATAAGCGGCGCGGATGAATTTAAGGCTGGGGTAATCGATAATTTTACGGTTTTTTTGGGATATGAGGTGAATCAAAACCGGAAGCAGAATTAACGGCATTAAAAGGAAATATGAAGTGTTAATAAATGAAAATGACGGCATATCAGCTTCTCGCCCTCTTGATCAAATATTTATTGAGCGCCCGGTCGATCGGCGTGTCGGTTGTGATCATATTGTAATCGATGTAAGAGCCAAGGCAGTTGGCCTTAAAATCGGCGATAAATTTATTAAACGCCGCTTTATAGTCTTCGCGGAGCGATTCGGCGTTAGTTATTATCTGCGATGAATTTTCAAGATCGATAAACTGCGTTTCGCCCGATATCGGCAGGTCGAGCTCGAAATTGGAAAGCAGGTGGAAAACCGCCACTTCATGGTGTTTATGTCTGAAATGCTTCAGGCTTTTTAATATCTGGTTTTCGTCGTCGTACAGATCGGATATGACTACTATAAGGCCGCGCCGTTTAATGCGCGAGGCGACTTCGTTAAAACTCTCGCTCAGGGCGGTTTTTTTATTTAATTTTGCGCGCTCGAGTTCGTCTAAGAGCACTTTAAAATGGCTCGCGTTAGACGAAGCGGGAACGTGGTTTATAATGCGGTCGCTGAAAGTTATCAGCCCCACCGAATCCTGCTGTTTTAAAATTATATAGCTTAAGGCTATAACTAAAAAGCACGCGTAGTCGAATTTTGAAAATTGCCCGCCGCCGGGGCCGCCCGGCTTAAACATCATCGACGAAGAGCAGTCGAGGAGAATATGCGCCTTGAGGTTGGTGTCTTCTTCGAATTCTTTAACGTAGTATTTATCGGTTTTGGCGAATATTTTCCAGTCGATATTTTTAATTTCATCGCCCTGCATATACTGGCGGTGCTGCGAAAATTCAACGTTAAACCCGCGAAAATGAGATTTATGCAATCCGGCGAGAAAGCCGTCAACGATATGTCCGGCGGCTAATTTAAGGTTTTGAAGTTTAGCCAGCATAGCCGGGTCGAAGTATTTATAGTTCTGGTTTTGAGACATCGGAGGTCCTTTATCTATAATTTTTACAGCGTTTTTTGATCGATATTTTTAATAATTTCGTCTATTATTTTAACGGAGTCTATCGAGTCGGCTTCCGCCTGGAAGTTAGTTATAACCCTGTGGCGCAGTACGCAATGCGCGACCGAGTTTACGTCTTCGATCGAAACCGCCGTTCTTCCGCATAAAAGCGCGCTGGCTTTAGCGCCTAATATTAAATAAAGCGAGGCGCGCGGGCCGGCGCCCCATGAAACGTATCTTCTGGTTATTTCGGGAGCTTTTTTATCGTTAGGCCTTGTCATTGACGCCATTGTAACCGCGTAATTGACTATGGTATCGGATACAGGCACGCGGCGCACGAGTTCCTGCAGGGCGATGATTTCTCCGGCGCTTAAAACCGGAGTGATTTCGGGCATAATTGACGAAGTATTATTTTTTACGATTTCAACTTCGTCGTTATATTCGGGATAATCGATATATACGTTGAACATGAATCGGTCTAACTGCGCTTCGGGAAGAGGATAGGTGCCTTCCTGCTCGATAGGATTTTGAGTGGCTAAAACGAAAAACGGCGGGGCTAGTTCGTAGGTTCGGCCGCCGACCGTCACTTTATATTCCTGCATGGCCTGAAGCAGCGCCGCCTGAGTTTTAGGAGGCGTTCTGTTGATTTCGTCGGCAAGTAATATATTCGAAAAAACAGGCCCTTTGATAAAGCGGAATGCCCGTTCGCCGGTTTTAGCGTCAGCGTCTATTATATCGGTGCCGGTTATATCGGATGGCATTAAATCGGGCGTGAACTGGACGCGATTGAATTTGAGATCGAGCGCGCGTGATATAGTTGAAATTAAAAGCGTTTTAGCCAGGCCGGGAACGCCGACTATTAATACATGGCCGCGCGCGAAGAGGCCTATTAGTACCTTTTCGACGACATCTTTCTGGCCGACTATTACGCCGGCTATCTGGTGCTGGAGTTTTTTATATGAGTCTGAAAAATTTTTAATCAGACTATGGTCGATTTGAATGTTTTCGTTTTTGTGCATAATTATCTTCCTTTATATAGTTATTGGCGATTTTTACCTGGCGGCCGATATATTAAAATAAAGCCGTAATTTATAATAAAGCGACCCCTTCGCCTTTGGAGCGCGAAGGGGTATTTAAATCGAGCCGTTATTTATGGTTAATTAATTTTATTTTATTAAATAAAAGTTTATTGTCCATTAAACCAATTTAATTCGGCAGACTCATTTTTTCGCGGATTTTATCCATATCTTTAAATTTATACGTTCCCTGATACCACTGGTAATACCTATCGGGCATCGGGCGCGCGAGAACTTTTCCCTCGCCGGAGGCTTCGACTATTAAAGGCGTGCCGTTTTTGTCGCGGCCTGCAAAGTAAAATGCGTGTCCCCAGCCGTCGTGTTCTTTGAGCAGGATGAAATCGCCGGGTTTGGCGCTCATCGGCGGGATAATGCCGTCGTCGGCGAGCTGAGTGCCATAATTCTGGAGCTGTCTGCCCGGCACTTTATAGTTGAAAGGAGGCTTAATGCCGTTCTTTTCACACATATCCATATAAACGCGCTGTACGAAACCGCCGCAGTCGATGCCGGCAATGCTTTCGAATTCTTTGCGGGCGGATTCCGAATAATATTTATAAGTGCGCGGATTAACGTATTTTTCGTAATATTCGTCGCCGTGAAGTTCTTTACGGTTGCCGGCGGCTATTTTTTGTTTGTATTGATCGAGCGAATCGAAGCCGCCTATTTTAAATGCGACATCCGCTTCTACCCATGGATCGGTAAATGAACGGAATACGCTATTCCATTGTTCGTCTTTAAGCTGTTTGTGCATTGAGTTTATGAAAGGTTCGGCTTCGGCCGATTTTCCTTCTTTAATTTTGCTTAATGCCAGGTAGTAGAGTATGTTATTGTTTTTCGGATCTTTTTTAGCGGCCTGTTCAAATTTAGCGGATGCGCCCGAAAAATTGCCTTTTTGAAATTCGATATAGCCGTCCGACATAATATCGGCTAAGGTATGAGTGCCGAATAAATTTCTGAAAAATTTGCCGGCCCCGCCGGTAATTTGAGGCGGCGTGCCTATTTTAGAGTCGAATTTTAATATTTCGTCTAATTTTTTCTGTATTTTCGGGTCTGAAACGCTCACAGCGGGAGCGCTCGCGACGTTAGAAACCTGCGCGGGGGCGGATGCCGTGTTTTCCGCGACCGGTTGAATTTCGCTCTGGGCGGCTTTGTTTAGTTTTTCGTACTGCTGCTTGTAATAAGTGTATATTTTGAGTTTATTATCCAGATCGGTGCCCGTGATTGTTCCATCGTTGAAATCGCTTACGGCCTGCATGCAGGTTTTATAAGCGGCCTGCATCATATTGCCGGCTTCTTTCATATTTGTGGGAGCTTTAAGGTTTAATCCGTTCGTTTCGGAGTAAGCCGGAGCCAATAAAAGTGAAGACATTAAAAAGGCCATGACAGATACTTTTAAAAAATTCTTCATACCGCTTGTCATAATAACCACCTCATTTATTTATTTTAATATAATCATAAAAAGGAATATAAATTTGCTTTAATTTAGGTTTCATATAATGTTTCGATAATTATACTAAAAAAAATGATAAAATTCAACTTTTTGATTAATATTTTTATTTTTTTTAGCGTTTATGGTTCGAGCCTCAATAGCCTTCGATTTAACCTTATGATTAAATACTTGAAAAAAATATCGGTTTAATGGTATAATAAGCAGTCATGAGCAAAAATTTAAATTCGATCATAATGGAAATAAAGAAAGGTCTAAACAGCCCTGACTTTGAAGTTCGTAAAAAAAGCGTTTTGATGCTTTCGCGTATTGACACTCCCGAGGTTATAGAAGTACTACTTCCTCTGAAAAATGACGAATCCGAGGAAATAAGACGGATAAGCTCTAAAATAACGGGAATATTGACTCAAAAATACAGCCAGGAAGCGCCATTGGTTTCCCTGCGGCATAAGGAAGAAATAAAAAAGGAACTTGAAGATTCCGGTTTCGATATTCAAAAACTTATCTATTACATTTCTTCCGGCGCGAGAGAAAATAAAATAGCCGCGATTACCGCTTTTTATGGTGTAAAGGACCCGCGCGTGCTTAATTTGTTTAAAGAAAGGCTCGCTTCCGAAAAAGACGTTGCGGTTATCGCTACATATGTTAAGGCAATAGGCACTTCGGGCGGCGCGGACGAAATAAATTTTTTGATAGATTACGTTTCATATAATGACAACCGCGTCAAGTCGAACGCCATAGAAGCGTTATGTATGCTCGGCGCTAATTATGAAGTTTTCGAAGACGTGCTTCCGCTTATCGCCGATTCCGACGAGCGAGTCAAGATAAGCGCTTTTCAGTATTTCGCCCGCATAGATAAAGACGTAATGATAAGCGAGATCGGTAATATTCTCAGAGGAAACGATAACGATTTAAAGGCGTTTGCTATTAAATTAACTTTTTTTTACGAGCCGGCGCTTTTTATTAAACTATACGAACAGCATTTCGATGGGCTTAATAACGAGTTGAAATCATTGATAATTAAAAATTTAAAAGAATCTTCCGAGCCGCGCGCTTATGAATTTGTCAAAAAATACGATGCGGTCGGTTTTGATAACGATTTTATCGATTCTTCTTTTTTGGATGATAAGACCGGCCGCGATATATTTGATATCGCTAACGGCATAAAAAAAGACGAGGAATTTTTCTTTGACGAGGGAATGTTACTCTTCGATATGGGTAACTTCGAACGCGCTATAGTCGAATTTAACCGCAGCACCCGCGTGAATCCGTTGTATGCCCGCGCCTGGAAGCAGAAGGCCTCGGCTTACTCGCAGCTCGAAAACTTTAAAAAAGCCCTCGAATGTATTGAAAAATCTTTAGAATTAAATCCCGGCGATGAAGATGCCGTTTATAACAAGGCATTGATACTTCAGCAGTCGGGCGATGATATCGGGGCGGATAAGTGTTTCGAGGCGACGAGGAAGGTCAAATTCACTTCGAACGTTTTCAGTCAGCCTAAAGATAAAAAAGTCAGCCAGCGCGAGATAAAAGATACGATCGACCGTTTGATCGACGAATCGGCTTCCACGGCGGATGCGGTTGGCACCGGGGATGCTAACGACGCAATCGACCGTCTGATCGACGAAATAAGCAATAACGAAGGCCCGCAAGCCGCTTCGGCTCAAAGCGCCGAAGCGTTTAAAATCGTTATGGAATTATCGCTCGACGAGGCGTCTTTAAAATCGGCCGGTAAAATAAAATCTTCGCCTCCGCTCTTACCTGAAGCGGCTGAAGTGAAAGTGGAAATCGCCGAGAAAGCCCCCGCGGTTGAAATTCAAAAAGTAAAAACGGCCGAAGAAATTCCGCGGCCGGAGCCATTGAAGCAGTCCGAATCTTCGGTTGAAAAAAATTCATCTTCCGCGTCGCCGTCTTCGAAAATTTCAGTGAAGCCGGTCCCGCCTTTAGCGAAAAAAACGAAGCGGTCTCAGCTTCAGTCCGCAAAAGATAAGCCGCCCGTTGAAGTTGAAAATGAAAGTAAACCGGTTAAGGCCTCAAGTGAGCCGCTCCCGGTTAAGGCCTCAGACGAGCCGCTCCCGGTTTTGCCCGAGGATAAGCCAGCCGCGCGCAGAAAAAAAACGAAAACGCCCGTTTCCGCGGATGTCGATAATACCCTCAGAAATATGGTTATCGGATTCGTGATTTTTGCGCTCGTGGTTTTTGCCGCGATAGGCATTTATTACGAATCGTCAAATGACGAATTGACTCCCGTCTCTCTGATCAAGCATTTTCAGCGCAATAACATAAACGGCGAGCTCGTTCATTTAGATAGATTCGCTTACATGGATGAGTCTATAATGGAGCGCGTCGATTATAAAGGCGTAAATTTCAGCATCAGGATTTTAAAGGTAAAAACTCCGGCTAAAGCCGAAAGTATACGCAAAAGCCGCGATGAGGGCCGCGACTGGCATTTGAATAAGAACTTTTTGATAGCTATAGACCGTGGAGATGCGCAAAAGATATTATCAGCTTTTAAAAGTTTTGAATAATATAAATATCAGGAGGAAATAAATGAGTATTCATATCGGTGCAAAAGAGGGAGAAATTGCAAAAACGGTTTTGATGGCGGGCGATCCGCTCCGGGCTAAATTCGTAGCCGAAAAATTTTTAACCGAGGCAGTCTGCTATAACAGCGTTCGGGGTATGCTCGGTTTTACCGGAAAATATAAAGGCCGTCGTATCAGCGTCCAGGGCAGCGGAATGGGAATACCTTCCATAGCCATATACGCAAACGAGCTGATATCTTCTTACGGCGTTAAAAATTTAATCAGGATAGGCTCCTGCGGCTCGATGCAGCCCGGAGTCAAGCTGTACGATATAATACTGGCTATGGGCGCATCGACTGATTCGAGTTATAATAAATTAGTTTTTAACGGCGCGGATTATTCGCCTCTGGCGGATTTTTCTTTATTGCATAGCGCTTACCAGACCGCGAAAAAAATGGGAGTCGAAGTTAAAGTAGGCAATATTTTAGCCACCGACGTTTTTTACGGCGAAAACCCCGACGCCTGGAAATTATGGGCTAAATACAATGTTCTCGCAGTCGAAATGGAAACCACCGCGCTTTACACCATCGCCGCGCGCTTTAATGTCCGCGCTCTTACTATATTGACCGTCAGCGACAGTCTGGTAACGCATGAAGCCACTACAAGCGAAGAGCGCGAAAAAAATTTCACCAAAATGGCCGAAATAGCTCTTGAAATAACGGAGGAATAATTGATCCGCCTCTGAATTTAAGCCGCCCCCGAATTTAAATCGATGAGGCGGCTTATTCGCGTATGGCAAAAAATATTTCGGCGGCCGTCTTTAAAACCTTAAATTCTTTGTGTCAGAGAATGTGCCGCGTGTGAAGTTTAAATTTCAATCAGCTCGTAATCCATTACTCCGAGTCCTATTTTCTGGCCGTGCTCGAGCTGATGCAAAGGATTGAGCGGGTTTTCATTTTCGTAATTGAACGTATAAGAATGCAGCCTGTTCACTATGTCGATAGTCGCCTTATCGAGGGCTACCGGATCGCACGATGCGAGTATGCCGGTGTCTTTTATTACGCATTTTTCATCTTTTGCCATGCAGTCGCATTCTTTTGTGACGTGTATGATATGGCTCGTCAATAAAAGCCTGTCTTTTTTGCCGCTGACAACTCCGAGGGCGTGTTCGGCCATTTTTTCCTGTACTATCCTGGATGATTGTTTCCATGAAAATTTTACCGCGTCGTTTTTACAGATCGAAATACACTCGCCGCAGCCTATACATTTCGTTGCGTCGATGTGGTAGGCTTTTTCCGCTTCGTTGATTGCGTTGACGGGGCAAAATCCAACGCAGCGGCCGCATTTGATGCATTTTTTTTCGACTATCGAAGGAAGAACGCCCGAATGCTGGCTGAGCTTGCCGCCGCGCGCGGTAAGACCCATTCCTATATTTTTGATGGCGGCGCCTATGCCCGTTATAATATGGCCGGTAACGTGATTGAGGCAAATTAAAAAGTCATAGTGAAGAGCGTCGCTTGCGACAAAAACTTCTTTATAGTGTTTACCGTTTATTTTTACGGGAGATTGCGAGCTGCCCATAAGGCCGTCCGCCATAATTATTGGAACTCCGGTGTTTTCAAAGGTAAAACCGTGTTTGTAAGCAATATTGATGTGGTCGTAAGCATTCGAACGTTCGCCCACATATAGCGTCGAAGTTTCAACCAGAAACGGACGGGCTTTTTTTGCTTTTATGGCATCGCCAAGGGCTTTTACCGCCTCCGGTTTAATATGGCCAATATTGCCATTATCGCCGAAATGCATTTTTATAGCGACGAAATCGTCGTTTTTGATAGTTTCGAAAGCGTCCAATTTAGCGAGAAGTTCAAGATTATCAACAGCTATTTGTTTAGCCGTTTCACCGGTTTTAGTTTTTTTAAAAAATACTTTCGCTTTTTGAATTGAATTTCCGTTTGATTTCATAAAGCCTCCTGTTATATTTTTGATTTTTACGGATTTATTAAAATTTCATTTAGAATCAAAATTATTTTCTTAATTATATAACTAAACTATCCCTGATTTCAACCGATATTTTAAATAATTAATAAAACGGGGTGACGCAGCATGAATCGAAGCAAATATCATTCTCACTTATTCGAAGGATTATTTAAAGAATCAAGAAATCCGGTTAAAAATACTTTTGAGATAATGCAGGAAGTAATGAAATCTAAAACCGATATTTTTAGCGATAATGTATTTATTTCCGATATGAATCCGGTATAAAAACAAGTTTTTAATAGATTAAAGTAAATCGATATATTTATAAGACAGCCTTGATCGATCACGACGTTGCTGGAACGGCGATGATTTTCAAGGCTGTTTTTGTGCATTATAAAGTCATACTGGACTAATTTTATCGATCATCCATTTTTTAATTGACAATTTATTTTTTTTATAGTATTATGAATTAAAACTTACAGGAGGGGATTAATATCAGTACAAAATTATTTTCAGCTATAAACAAACAGGTCGGCCTCGAACTATACTCGAGTTATCTCTACAAATCGATGTCGATTTATTGCAGGATCAATAATTTAAAGGGCATGGCAAGCTGGCTTAACGTTCAGGCTAAAGAAGAAGCGGAACATGCCGAAAAAATGATCGAACATCTCATCGACAGAGGCTTTAAAGTTGTTCTTCCGAAAATAGACGAACCGCCTTCAAATTTTAAATCCGTAGCCGATATCTTCGAAAAGACATATGAGCACGAAAAATACATTACCGCGAGCATTCACAAATTATATAAATTAGCTCTCGGCGAAGAAGATTATCCGGGTCAGGTAATGCTGCAGTGGTTTATAACTGAACAGGTCGAAGAAGAAGCTAACGCCAGTGAAATCGTTGAAAAAATTAAGATGTCCGGCGGTAAAATGAGTTCTATTATGATGCTCGACCACCAGCTCGGCCTTCGTAAAAGAGACTGATCTATTTCGCTTTAATTTAGATTTCGTAAACACATATAATTTTATTGAATCAATAAAGATCAAATTAACAGGAGGTTATTAAAATGGATAAATGGAGATGCACTGTATGCGATTATGTTTATGATCCGGCGACCGGCGACCCTGACGGCGGAATCGCTCCCGGAACTCCTTTTGAATCCATCGCCGCCGATTGGGTATGTCCCGCCTGCGGCGTAGGAAAAGACAGTTTTGAAAAAATATAATTCCCGTTTTATTCAGGGCGTTTAAAACCGCCTGAAAAATTAAAAAACATAAAAAAAAAGCGGCCGTCAGCCGCTTTTTTTATGTTTATAAAGTTCTTTATAACTGCTTGATAATTAAAAATTATCAAAGTTAAATAAATAATTACAAACGAAAGTTAAACTTACATCCATCGTTTTAGCGATATTAGCCATGGTGAAGCTTTTCATCATTAATAAACCCTTGATTTTTGAATCTTATCGCTTATAATCTTTCACTTTCTTAAAAACTTCTTAAAAAAATAAAAAAAAAATAAAAAAAATCTTGCATTTTTATATTTTTTATTGTAGAATGATGTTAAAGAAGTTTAACCTTGACTGTTGTTGTTATATTTGTTCCGGCTAAAGTAGATTATGACTTATTTGTTCCATGATGTCAAGAGAAATCAAGAAAAACGATGAAAATATCAACGGGGAGTATAAACTAAAACTTTGCAACGCGACAGTCGGCGGTAATTTATATTGTGGAGAGAGTGATTATGTTTAGTTTCAACAAGACGATTAAAAAGTTAAAAAAATTTAGCGGCGAAAAAACCGATGCAGGAATAGCTCGCGCCCTTAAAGTCACCCCGCAGGCACTTTCCGGTTTTAAAAAAAATGACAAATTCCCTCCGGAGCTTTTAATTAGATACTGCGTTAAAAACGGACTCTCCACGGATTGGATGTTCGGCATTGAAAGGCCCGACGGCTATAAAGAAACCGACTTTTCGCTTAAACTTGACGACAGCTTGAACAATCTTAAAAAAGCCGTGCTCAGTAAAAATGGAAAAAAACTTACCGAAGAAAAACTCGCGCTTATTCTCAAATATTTAAAAGGCAAACCCGAACACAAAGAAACATATGCAATGCTTATAAAACTTCTCGGATTTTTAGATTTTATAACGCTGCAATAGTCAAGCCGTAATACCTTTAAGGTTTAACAATTTAATACAGGGCGTTGTAATTTTTGAGCGTCCGATGAAAATCTGCCGTGCTTATGTTCGTGCTCGTGTAAAGCGAAGCATGCGCTGGCCGGCAGTTTTTTTATTTTCCGGGCGCTTTGTGAGGCGCTGATATGAGTTTACAGCTTCTGAATTTTGACGGATTCTAAAATTTTGCATTTGATTTTATGAGTTTAATGTGTTATAATTGTAATCGGGTTTTAGAAGTTAAAGAAGAAAAAATGGATGGTTTTATTATGAAGGCGAATGATAAAAAAATAATAGACGAGTCTCAAAAATGGTTGGATATTATTTCTACAAAAAAAATCAGCGAGCCGACCGCCCGGCGCATCGTATCTGAAACGCTCGAAAATTTTGAAAGTTACTATAACAAAGGTTTTTTAGAATATCGCAAATCGGTTACCGAATCTGACGGTTTTGCCGCCGTAGAATGGAATGGCAGCGGCTCTTACTTTACAGACGTGCTTGGCCGCAAATATCTCGATCTTCTGGGCGGCTTCGGAATTTATTCGGCCGGAATCAGGCATCCGAAAATAGTTAAAGCTGTCCGCGACCAGCTTAAAAGAATGTCGCTTTCCTCGCAGGAATTGCTTGACCCTTTGCGCGGTGCGCTATCCGAAATTTTAGGCGAGATAGCCCCCGGCGATCTTCAATATTGTTTTTTTATAAATAACGGCACCGATGCGGTCGAAGGCGCTATGAAACTCGCTCGCTTATATACCGGTAAATCCGGTTTTATTTCATTTATAAAAGGGTTTCACGGAAAATCGTACGGTTCGCTTTCGCTGATGGGCAAAGCCGAGTTTCGGGTGCCGTTCGAGCCTCTGCTGCAAGACGTTTATTTTGTCCCTTACGGAGACGCCGCCGCGGTCGAGCAGGAGCTGCAAAGAGCCAGGATGGTCGGCTTCGATATCGCGGGGGTCATGGTCGAACCGGTGCAGGGCGAGGCCGGCGCTATCGTTCCGCCCGACGATTTTTTTCCGAAACTTCGTAAAATCTGCGATCGTTATGGAGTTCTTTTAATCGCCGACGAAGTCCAGACGGGCCTGGGGCGCACCGGAAAACTTTTTGGAGTTAATCACTGGAACGTCGCCCCCGATATAATGTGCCTGGGTAAAGCTCTCGGCGGCGGAGTGATGCCGCTTTCGGCCTTTATGTCCACTCCTAAAATATGGAAGGTAATGGAGCCGAATCCTTTTATACATTCGTCTACTTTCGGAGGCAATCCTCTGGCGTGCGCGGCCGGAATAGCGTCTATAAACGTCACTCTCAGCGAAAATTTAGCCGGTAAGGCCGCCAAGTCAGGAAAATATCTTATCGACGAGTTAAGAAAGATACAGAAAGAAAATGAAGATTATTTGATAGACGTACGCGGACTCGGTCTTTTAATCGGAATGGAATTTATCGATTCGGAGTTCGGTTATGCCGTTGCAGCGGGGCTTTTTAAAAGAGGAATTTTAGTCGCCGGAACTTTATTGAACTCAAAAACCATAAGAATAGAACCTGCGCTCAATATTTCAAGAAAGTCTCTGGATTACTTTTTAGAAGTGTTTCGCCAGACTATAAAATCAGTTAAAAAGGGGTGGTAATTTAAAGTTTCCGCTCTTTGCGATACCCGTATTTTAAAATGCGGTTTATTGAATTTAAATATTTATAAGGAGAGATCGATTTAATGCATGTAGAGTATTATAAGTGGTGGAGTTCCAATCTCGGCCATGATATGGAGTTTAAAATATACGGTCACTGGGGAAAACCCGTAATTATATTTCCATCGGCGAACGGCCGTTTTTACGATTATGAGCATTTCGGAATGATCGAAGCCTGCCGTGAATTTATAGATGCCGGTAAAATCAAACTTATAGCCATCGATGGAATCGACGGCCAGTCATGGCTTAATAACGACGCGCATCCCGCCGACCGCGCAAGGCGCCATAACGATTACGACCGTTACGTAGTCGGCGAATTAATTCCCGGACTGCGTAACCTGCTTAATTATAACGGCGGTTTTGTGGCTACCGGATGCAGTATGGGCGGATACCACTCGGCTAATTTTTTCTTCCGTCATCCCGATGTTTTTGATACTTTAATCGCTCTTAGCGGAATTTATCGTCTCAATTTATGCATCGGCGATTATATGGACGAAAACGTATATTATAACACGCCTCTCGAATATCTTAAAAATTTATCGGACCCCTGGTTTTTAGATATGTACCGCGCTAATAAAATAATAGTATGCGTCGGCCAGGGCGCATGGGAGCAGCCTATGATAGACGAAACGCGCGAGCTGAAAAATATCCTGGATTCTAAAGGCGTTGCAAATAATGTTGAATTCTGGGGTTACGACGTGAACCACGACTGGCCCTGGTGGCATAAACAAATAGTTTATTACCTGAGAACCCTTAATTTATAAGTGACTTTAATAATAAAAAAAGCGCCCGCGGGGCGCTTTTTTTATTATTAAACGGCTCCAAGCGCCTTTGCAGTGGCTGCGCCGGCGAATACGGCAGCCAGCCCGATAAAATTAGTCAATAAAATATTTAATAAAGCGGCTTTGAAATTACGGGATATAAGAAGCGATACGGTTTCATGGCCGAAAGTAGAAAAAGTAGTGAAAGCGCCGGCGAATCCCGTTATAAAAAATAGTTTTAAAGAAGGCGAAAAGCCAGGATTTGAAATAAAAATATCGATGATAAAGCCCATAAAAAAGCACCCGGATATATTGACCGCCATGGTCCCATATGGAAAGGCGGTCCGGGTGCGTCTTTGAACAAAAACTGAAAGGAAATAACGGGCCAGCGCGCCTGCTATTCCTCCCGAGCTTATCGAGATTATAGTGTTCATATAACAACTTACATCCTGATAAAATTTTAAAACATGGCTGATATAAAAATTATTATAACATAAAACAAATAAAAAACAAACAATAAAAAACAAACATTTTTATTCAGGTCTTGTTTTTAAAAAAATACTATGATATAATCTGTCATAAATTTGTAAATGACATTTATTTTTTATGTCGTTTTTGACGGTCATGTTTTTTAAATTCATTCTTTCCGGAGGTTTTAATGGGCTTATTAGACGCTATAAAAAGGGCTAAAGAGCAAAAGAAACCCGATTTAGCGGCGGCCTTTCCGGCCGGAATACAAGCGGCGCCCCATGGCGGGCCGCCGGATTTAACCGCGGCGGAACCGCTTCAGCCGCATACCTTTCTTGGCGTCGAAGAACTTAATAAAATTCTCGATTCAATACAGGACGTGCCCACGCTTCCGTCTATAGCCAATAAAGTAATACAGGCTATCAACGATCCTCAATCTAACGCTAAAGCTATAGCCGATATTATAAAAAACGATCCGGCGCTTACCGCCAGGCTTCTTAAAATAGGAAATTCCGCTTATTATGCCGGTTACAGCCCCTGCGCGAGCGTTCAGAACGCCATAACGCGCATGGGTTTGCTGCAGATAAAACGCCTCGTGTTTTCAATTTCGATATTAGACGCTTTCGATAAATATGCGGCGTCCGGGTTCAATATTAAAGATTTCTGGAAACATTCGATAGCCGTCGCCTATAATACTCGTACAATCGGAAAGGTGGCGCGCTTCAGGGACACCGAAGATTTATTCACCGCGGGTCTTTTGCACGATCTGGGGATATTGATAATTATAAAGTACATGCCCGAAATGTTCGATGCGATTATGAAGAAAAGAGAAGAAAATCCTGAAATTTCATTTTATCATTGCGAGCGCGCCGATTTTCCTATTTCACATTGCGAAATAGGTTCCTGGCTTTCGGTCCGCTGGCAGATGTCGCGTGAAATACAATCGGTAATTTTCAGCCATCATCAGCCCCCGATAAATTCGACGCTTTTTGAAAAAGACGTTATAATGTTTTCGGCGGTCGTTTATCTTGCCGATAAATTCAGCGCGCGCATCGAGGCCGGTTTTTTAAACGACAGCACGGCCGACATCGATAAAGATATTTTTAATTTTGTATTCGGCGAAAAAATCAGTGAAGAAGAAGTGCTGGGCCATCTTCTAAAAAACAAATCAATTATCGAAGCCACCGCCGCTTCTTTATAAATTGTGCGCGTATGGTTTAAACTTTTTATGAAAAAATAATATTGACAATTTGAAGGTTATAGTGATATAATTAAATACAATTCTATTCCAATAAAGTTAATTAATAATTAATTATCGCGAAACCATGCCTTTTAAAGGTTATTTTCAATTTATGGCGGGCGGTAATTCGTTTATTAAGAAAGGAAATAAGTAATAATGGCAAAAGGTAATTCAAAGGTAAAAGAAGTCATTAAAAAAGGCAAAAAATATTTTTTCACTTCAGAATCGGTAACTGAAGGCCATCCGGATAAAATGGCGGATCAGATATCCGACGCGGTTTTAGACGCGATTTTCGCTAAGGACAAAATGGCCCGCGTTGCTTGTGAAACAGCTCTTACAACAGGCATGTGCCTGATTATGGGTGAAATTACCCATAAACACGACATAGTCATAGACTATCCCAGAATAGTAAGAGATACCGTACGCGAAATCGGCTACACTTCTCCAGATTTCGGTTTTGACGCTAACAGTTGCGCAGTGCTCACCTCCATCGATAAACAGTCTTCAGATATAGCCATGGGCGTCGATAAAGCCCTCGAAATACGTTCGAAGTCAAGAGCGAACGAAGATGAAAAATTCGGCGCCGGCGATCAGGGCATGATGTTTGGTTTCGCCTGCAACGAAACTGAAGAATATATGCCGATGCCTATAACATTCGCTCATCAACTCTGCGAAAAATTAGCTCAGCTCAGAAAGAATAAAAAACTGCCTTATCTTCGTCCAGACGGCAAATCTCAGGTTACCATCGAATACGATGGCAATACGCCCGTAAGAGTTGACGCCGTCGTTATTTCAACTCAGCACTCGCCCGAAATAAGCCTGAAAAAAATTGAAGAAGATTTAAAAGAACAGATAATCAAAAAAATTATACCAGCTCACATGCTCGATAAAAAAACCAAGTACTATATCAATCCTACCGGTCGTTTCGTTATCGGCGGACCTCACGGCGATTCAGGACTTACCGGTCGTAAAATAATAGTGGATACTTATGGCGGTATGGCAAGACACGGCGGCGGCGCTTTTTCGGGTAAAGATCCCACAAAAGTCGATCGCACCGGTGCTTACGGCGCCAGACACGCAGCTAAAAACATAGTAGCGGCAGGTTTAGCTGACCGCTGTGAAGTTCAGGTCGCATACGCCATTGGCGTTGCGCATCCGGTTTCGGTAATGGTCGATACTTTTGGTACGGCTAAAATTGCGGAAAGTGAAATAGAAAGAATATTAATGGACGGCTCGATATTTGATTTAAGGCCCGGCGCTTTAATCAAAGCCTTGAATTTAAGACGGCCTATATTTCATAAAACTGCCCGTTACGGCCATTTCGGCCGCAATGATAAAGACTTCACCTGGGAAGCTCTCGATAAAGTTAAAATGATAAAAAAAGCCGTTAAAATATAATGGAGCGAATTAACCGCCGCTGGCGCGGTTTGAAAAAAAGCGCCGGCGGCGGTTATATGCGGTTATTTCGATCTACCGTCATTTATGTCTCTTTTGAACGCTAAATATACGAATCTGTAAAAGTGCTAATAAGTACCTGGTGGTTAAAACAATAAATTATGAAGCTTCTCAATAAAGAAAAAATTATTATAATAGCAATAAATGTCGTTATTATTGGCATAATAGCCGGAAGCGCTTTTTCGATGCTGACGCCGGAAATTATTTTCAAACAATCATTTATTGAAGAAATTAAAAAAAATGTAACTTCAGAATTATTTAATCAGGATATTCAAAAATTATCGTCGAGTTCTCAATTGGGAAGCGGCCGTGAAAGAGACCTTTCCGAATTGCCCGATGCTAAAGATTATAATAAAATCGGCGATTTTAACATGGGTTTCGATCCGGCCGGCGCGAATTCCATAGTTAAAAAAATTAATTCGCACGTCATTATTTTAGTAGGCGCCGGCTTTTGTTATTTATTCGCCGTAGTTTTTTCGGCGGTTTTCAGCGGCATTCTGGGTTCCGTTGTAGTCGCGCTTATTTCAAGCGGTCTCGTTTATTATTTCAATCAAGTAAGGGAGATCCCTAATATTTTAACACAGCTAAAAGCGTGTTACATCTATTCTTTCGCTACGCTCACGCAGAATATGAGCGGAACCGAAGTTAAAATATTCGCCGACCGTTACTACGACATGTCGATAATAATAAAAAGCATACTCGCTTTTGATTGGCAGCTTAAAACGGGTTTATTTTTAAGCGTAGCCGTTCTTGCCTCCGTTTTATTCGATAAGAGGACCGGAAGCTACATTACTCAGCTCGAAGACAAAATATCGGAGTCCATGCGTTATCAGGCTGAAAACAATAAATTCCAGACGGTAATGACCGACATAAAAAAAATCGACGATAAGCTCAGGCTTTTGAGCGCTCGTCTTACTTCACTGCAGACGCTTACGCGCGTGATCAGCAAATCCCTCGATTACAACGAAGTGCTCAAAGAAACGCTGAAAGTCGTCCAGCAGGTTATTAATGCTGAAAAATGTTCCATATGGCTGCTTGAAGAAAACAGCAATAAACTTTCGTTAAAAGAATGCAGCGGCTGGAAAGACGAAGAAAAGAGCAGTTTTAATTCTTCGCCCACCGAAGATGCCGGTATCGTCGGCGAGGCTCTCAGAAACGGGCGCGTCATGGTCGAAACCGAGCACCGCGGCTTTTCTAACGCCACCGAAGGCGCTATAATGCCTTCTAAGGCTTGCGCTCCTCTTAAACTCGGCGATAAAAAACTCGGAATCATCAATATCGAAAAATTTCAGGAAGACGCTAAGGCCGATCAGGAAGAACTTCGAATGCTCGAACTTATTTCAACGCTTTCAGCGGTAGCCATAGAAAACTCCAATCTTTTCAAAAAAACTGAAATGCTGGCTAATACCGACGGTCTCACTAAATTATATACCAGGCGTTACATGGAAGGCTTTTTTGAAGCCGAGCTTGAAAAGAGCCGCCGGTACAATCATCCATTGTCTTTTATAATAAGCGATATAGATCATTTTAAAAGTTTTAACGATACTTACGGCCATCAGATAGGTGATTTCGTTCTTGAAGAAACCGCTAAAGTCCTCAAAAATGCGGTGCGCAACGTAGATCTCGCGGCCCGTTACGGCGGCGAAGAATTTGTGGCGGTGCTGCCGGAAACTGATTACAAGGGCGCTTTCACTTTCGCCGAAAGACTTCGTAAGTTAGTGGAAAGCAAAGTTTATGAAGATCAGAAAACCGGTCAGAAACTCAGAGTTACGGTTTCGATAGGCGTGGCTTCATATCCGCTGCATTCAAAGGTGCTTACCGAAATAATTAAAAAAGCGGACGCGGCGCTTTATATCGCTAAAGAATCCGGTCGCAACCGGGTTAAAGTGGCCCCTATTACCAAAGAGCAGCTCGCTCAAATGAAGCAGCAGAATACCGATTAAATAATTTATTAACCATTAGTTTATTGATTCATTATTATGATTATAAAAATTCCGGGTCGAAATATTAGAAAAAATGGCGGATTTAATACGGTGAGCGCGATTATATTCGCGGCCGTTTTAATCGTTTCCTGCCTCGTCGTAATACTTATGCCGCCGGAAATAAGAAGCAAGATATGGCTTTATAATATCATGGTGCTGCCGGTTTTAACCGGCGCGTTTTTGTTTAAAGGCGCGGGCGGAATTGCCTCGTCTTTTATAGTGATAGCGGTTTCGACTTTTTTATTCAAGCAATTCGGTATCGCCGATTCTTCTGAAAGTTTTGGCGCCGCTTTTCTTTCAAGCGGGATGGTGGCGGAATGTCTGGTTTTTTTCGTTATAGGAATCGCGCTGGATTTTTCAGAAGTTATCTTTGGAAGCCTGTCAAATACGGCAGATAAGCAAAAAAACGATAACGAAGACCTTAATTTTGAAAATTCCAAGTTGAAAAAAGAGATTGCCGGTAAACAGGCTTCACTCGAAGAAAGTAATTCCAAAGTTAATTTTTTAAGTTCGAGAATGGTTTCTCTTCAGAGCATAGCCCGTAAAATAGGCGCGTGCCTTAATATCGACGAGCTTTTAAAAGCCACTCTCGAAGCTACTCACGATCTTTTGAGAGCTAAAAAAATATCGATTTTTTTAAAAGGGCCCGATAATAATTTGCTGCTTAAGGCCACTTACGGCTGGCCGGCGATTAATCCGGCTGATTTTACAATAGTGTCGGAAAACGAAGTTTTATTCTGGGCCGTTAAAAATACCGCGATGCTCACTTCCGCCGAAATAAGCAAAGATCACGTGCTTGCGGCCATGCAGCGCGAGTCGAAATATAAAACGCTTATGTGCGCGGCTATAATAAGCCATGTCGGCGAATCTATCGGAGTGGTAAGCGTCGAAGAGATCGAAGGCGGATCTAAATTGAGTCCAGACGACGCCCGCCTGTTTTCGATTTTGATGGATTTTGTTTCATTGTCGTTTAAAAACTCGCGTCTCTTTAAAAAAGTTGAAATGCTCGCTAATACTGATGGATTAACTAAATTATATACCCACAGGTTCTTCCAGGAAGTATTGAAGTCTGAAATTGAAAAATCGTCGAAATCTCAGAAACAGTTTTCTATAATACTCAGCGATATAGATCATTTCAAAAGATTTAACGATACTTATGGCCACCAGGCCGGCGATTACGTATTAGAACAAACCGCGGCCTGTTTTAAATCATGCGTCAGAAATATAGACGTAATGGCCCGTTACGGCGGCGAAGAGTTCATAGCGCTTCTGCCTGAAACAAATGTAAACGGCGCTTATGTAATGGCGGAACGCATCAGAAAAGCGGTCGAGTCTAAAACTTACCAGATCAACGATCAGACGCTTAAAGTTACGGTGACTCTCGGTGTGGCTACTTATCCGGTCGATTCTCAAAACAATATCGAGCTCGTTAAAAAATCAGACCTTTCGCTTTATTTCGGAAAGGAAAACGGCCGCAACCGGGTCGCAGTCGCTTCCATGATACCTAACCTCGAAGAATGGCTTACTAAAAAAGAAAAGAAGGGTTAAATTAATGAATAATGTAAAAAACTCAAAAAAAAATTATCGTTACGATTTAAGTGCTTCTATTAAGGTTCGCTTTGTTTATATCAAGTTTTTCTCTTCTTTTTTATTTTTGATCTGCGCATTTATTTTAGCCGGCGGCGGTTTTTTCGCTTTGCACGCGGCGCAGCCGGATAAAAAAGCGGCGCCATACCGCCCGCCCGATTTTTTAAATGGAATAAGTTCTACCGATGAGGTAGTTGCCGCCGTGAAAAAAGAGTTTGCCTTAAATCCCGGGATTATCGATTTACAGCTTAAATCGCGCCTTAACGAGTTGCTGCATTTTCCGCGGTATTTAGGCTATACGTCGTCCGGCCTTAATTTTTCGGCTTCGAGCAACGAAATATATTTCGATTCGCTTTCTATCGAGTTAAATAACGCTTTATTCGATTCGCTTAACGTGGAAACCGCGTCCATCGATATTAATAAAATTTCATTCGACGCCGTGGCATTGTTTTTAAACGGCAGGTTAAGAGTGAAAAGCCAGAAGGAAATAAGCGCTGAAATTAAAATGGCCGAAAGCGATTTAAATGAATATTTAAAATCCAAAGCGGAAAAAATAAAAGTAAGGCGTCCATATGTAAAGTTTGACAATGAAAAACTTATGCTTGGCGGTAATGTGAAATACGGCGTATTCGTGATTAAATTCGATGCGGCCGGCGTTTTTAAAATAGTGGACGACACCAAAATTCATTTCGATATTAAAAAACTCGAGGTCAACAGAATGAGGATGCCGGGCAAATTCGTACGTAAAATCATCTCGCAAATTAATCCCATAATGGATCTGGATGAATTTCCGTTTAAATTAGTAATGAAATCGATAGCCGTATCCGATAAATATTTAATTTTCTCTTCAAAGTAGGTAAAAAAAATAATGTTTACAAAAAGAAATATAATATTTTTGCTTATTATTTTTTTGGCCTTATTTCTATCGCTGGTCATATCCATAAAAAAAATAATATTAGAAAATAATAATAACAATATCGAGGTATGCATCGATTTTCAGAAATTCGAAAAAATTTGTAATATCGAAGGCGGCGACGTCTATTCGGGTTTTCAGGTGCTTCTCAAAAGCGGCATTAATAGTGTTTTAATTCATGAAGATACGCTCACTTCGCTTTCTAATTCTTCTCAAATATCGGTATTGAGCGGCAATGAACTGCTTAAAAATTTAAAATCGCTGGCTATAATTAACCCCATGATAAAAAAAATTATCGAAAAAAAATCGATTAAGCCGAATTACACGTATATTATAGTTTCAGACACCAGAATACACGATAGAATTTACAGCGAATTAAAGATCCGCTTTAAAGACGATGAACTTAAAACCGCCGTTAAATCAGAAAATATCGCTCTCGAAAACGGAGTGGAATCGGAGGCGCTTTATTTAATATCGGTAAATAGCGCCAGCGCCGAACTTTATAATCTCGGGCTCGGATTTAACCCTAAAACTTTATCGTTAATTAATGACCTCGGTTTTTCAGTGGTTCTTGGTATCGCAAATTCTAATTTTTTAACTATCAACCAAATCGATCGCCTTGTTGAAAATATTCAAAATGTCCCTAATTTGTCGGCTGTTTTAATAGAAGGCGGAGTGGTGCCGGGTTATTCGCAGACCGATGATAAAAACGTAGATTACTTTGGTAAAAAAATATCGGAATTAAGTAAGATAAAAGCTAAATTCGCTTTGCTGGAAAATGAAAAAATTCTCAGCCTCGACTCGATTTCCCATTATTTGAGCCATATGACCATAAACGCTCACAGGCTTTCTTCAACGGCCACGCCGCCGCCCGTGAATCTGGAAGAATATAATACAGGCATATCGCGATTTATGCGCGCGATTCGCGAGCGTAACGTTAAAATGATCATATTTGAAGGCATTAACGAAAAAATACTTGGAGTATCTTCTAATTTACTCGTTCAGAATTTTAATTTTCTTCTTTCTTTAGTGCAGCAGGTAAAGTCCTCTGGTTTTAACATTAAATCTTCGGCCGCTATCGAAAGCGATCTTGCTGCGCCTATAATCATAGTTATAATAAGCTGGGGCGTTCTGGTGTTGTATATATTATTTTTCGAATATGTTTTCAAGATGCCGCGTAAAATTTCATATCTGGTTTTGATTTCTTTTATGGCATTTATTTTAATTTTTACGCTTAAATGGTATTCTAACTACGTTATGACTTATTACCGGCAGATTCTCGCTTTTATGTGCGCCATTATAATACCTATGGTTACGGTTTTATATAAATTTAATTTCGAGCCGGCGGACGCCGAAGAAAAGCGTAATTTCTATACTTTATTTTACCGCAGCGTGTTTTGCATGCTTAACGTAATTTTTGTCACCGCGCTTCTTTCCACTTTAATAACCGGTCTTCTGTCTTCGGCTGAATTCGTAAACGGCATTCACACTTATTCAGCCGTTAAAGCGAGCTGGATTCTTACCGTATTGTTCGGTTTTTCACTGTCCGTGCGCACCGAGCATTTGAGCAGGAAAATAAAAAAAATATTGAGCGAACCGGTCAAAATATACCAGCTCGTCTTTGCCGCGCTTTTTATCGCGGCGCTAGCGCCCTATGCCGTATTATTTTTCAATAGAGGCGGCGCCTCGTTTTTTAGCGGAACTTACGCAAGCGACTATAGCTATCTTTCGTATCTGCTTGAAAAATTATTTGGCGTCTGCCCTTCGTATACTGAATTTTTAATAGGTTATCCATTTCTTCTGCTTTATTTTTATTTAAATCATCTTAAAATAAGGGCGTTTAATCCGGTTCTGATTTCCTTTGGTATTTTAGCGCCGCTTGGTGTAGTTATGTCGGTTTGCGGCGTCAATTATCCGCTGTATATTATATTTATTAAATCTCTCGGCGGACTTTTACTGGGATTAGCCGCTGGAGCGGTTTTGTGCATGGCGGCTCATCTTGGCTTCGTTTTTTACAGCCGTGAAAAAGACCGTGAGAGGCAGAATATGAAAGAAGCTGATGACGGAATAATATGATCGAATTTAACGAAGTATCTAAAGTTTACGATAACGGTATAGTCGCTTTAAATAATATTTCGCTGCGTATCGAAAAAGGCGAGTTCGTTTTTTTGATAGGCCCTTCGGGCGCCGGAAAATCGACTTTTTTAAAGATGATATTCCGCGAGGAAAAGCCCACCTCAGGGCAGGTTTTTATAGATTCGCGCGATATAACGCCCCTGCGCCGCCATGAAGTGCCTTATTTGCGCCGCAATATAGGCGTGGTTTTCCAGGATTTTAAATTGCTCAACGATCGCACGGTCGGTGAAAATGTCGGATTTACGCTTCAGGTAATGGGAGTTAATCCGGCGCTTATTAATAATCAGGTTACTAAAGTGCTCGATCAGCTCGGATTATCCACAAAAAAAAGGATGTATCCGACGCAGCTTTCGGGCGGCGAGAAGCAGAGAGTGTGTATTGCGCGCGCTATAGTCAATAATCCCGCGATTTTAATCACCGACGAGCCTACGGGAAATTTAGACCCTTATATTTCATGGGAAATAATGAAATTGATGATAGATATTAACAGCAAGGGCACAAGCGTGGTTTTTGCGACGCATAATAAAGAACTTGTCGATCGGATGCGTAAAAGAGTTTTAGTGTTGAAGGACGGGCGCCTCGTTAAAGACGAGCAGCGCGGTAATTTTGATTACGACTCGGTTTAGCTTTGCGGCAAAGCGATTAATTTAATTATCATTTATCATGGAGGAATATGTACAGCCTCAGATATATACTATATGAAACGTGGTTGTCGATGAAAAAGAGCGCCACCATGCTTTTTAGCGCGGTAATAATAATTACGACCGCGCTGAGTCTGCTCGGTTTTTTTATCGTTTCACAAAATTTTTTGAAAGTTGTTTTGAAAGATATCGAAAACAATCTCCAGATCGTCGTTTTCTTAGAAGATGGTTTTAACGAGCGCACGCTTAAAGAAGTTATTATTCCTTCTGTCAAAGAATACCCGCAGGTAAGCAAAGTCGATTACATCGATAAGGAACAGGCGCGTGAAGAATTAAAAAAAGATATATCCGAATTAAATGAAATTTTTTCCGTCATAGAAGACAATCCTCTGCCGTCTTCGCTTCGGGTAAGCGTGAGCGCGCCGGAAGCTCTCGAAACGGTAGCCGAGCGTCTGAAAAAAGAAAACGGAATTATTATCGATGAAATAACCTACGGAGGCGAAAACGTCCGTAATTTTCTGAAGGCGTCCGAAAAATTTAAGCAGTTCAGCGTTATTTTTCTTACGCTTTTTATTATAACTTCAGTTATCGTCACTTCCTCTACTATCAAGCTGACCATTTACTCGCGCAAAAGCGATATCGAAATTATGAAACTGGTAGGCGCTACCGACTGGTACGTCAAGTGGCCTTATATAATAGAGGGAGTAGTTCTCGGCCTTTTTTCATCTTTTTTAGCGATTATGCTGGTGCTTTTTTTAAAAAACAGCGCGGCGCTCGAAGTCGCTAAAAGCATTCAATTTTTGAGCGGGTTCAACTCGGAGATTTCCATGCTTGAAATAGCGTGGAAACTTTTGGTAGTAGGTATTTTACAGGGAATTATCGGGGCGTTATGGTCGGCTTCAAGCATATTATCCGAAAAAGAATAAATTACCGCGGTTTATATTTTTATATCGTTGCCGCCGTTATTTTAGCGGCGGCGCTCGATTGTTCTTTTTCATATTGTCTTGCGGTATTTGCATCAGCGGAAACTTCAGCGGAAACTTCCGCTGATTCTTCGGCCAGTCCGAAAAATTTAAAACTTAAAGACAGGCTTTATGAGATAGAGGCTTTGATCAATAAAAAGCAGAACGAGATCGAGCAGGTTAAAGAGGAGATCGAAACTAATAAAAGCGGCCGTCGAATTAAAGACGAAGAATATCAATCCGCTCGCAAACGCCTGGATGAAAACGAAAAAAAGGGGCGCGAACTTTATGAGCAGAAAATTAAATTATCAAAAAATCTTAAATTAAATACCGACAATCTTCTCAGAAAAAAAACTTTATTAAATGACCGTATAAGGGCGGCTTATAAAAATTCTTTCAGAAAAAAAATGGGTTACGTTATAAAATCAGATTCTTTCGTTGATTTTTACGTTAATTTGAATTATTTGACGCGCATTATTAAATTCGATACCGGGTTTATATCCGATATTGTGAAAAAAGTTACGGATATTAAAAAGCAGCGTGAAATTCTCGGTTATAAAATCAAAGAACTTGAAATAATTAATCGCGACAGTCGTGAATATGAAAAAAACCTTAAGAGCTCCAGCGTTAAAATGGGCGGCCGGATAAGCTCTTTATACGATCGGGAAATAAGCCTTAAACAGGAATTAGGCGTTTTATTCCTTGAAAAAGAACGTGTCGAAAAGCAAATAGTCACCGAAGCGCCGCAAGATGTAAAACCGGAGGCGGCCGGCTCTTCAGGGCAACGAGATTCCGGCGGTTCTTTAACGGCGAATCCTTCGGACGGCGAAACTCAACAAATCGCCGGCGAAAAAACTTCAAAGGAAGAAGGCGCAAAAGACGCCGCAAAAGACGCCGCGGCCGTAGATATTTCTTCACTCGCGCTGCTGTGGCCTTTAAAAGAAAGCAAAAGCGTTTTATGTTTTTACGGCACTCAAAAAGATCCTAAATATAACGTTAATTATTTCAATTCGGGCATCGATATAACGGGCGGCTATAACGAAGAAGTCCTGGCCGCGGCTGACGGGCAGATTAAATATAAAGGCGAGATGAAAAGCGTCGGCAAACTTTTAATATTGGATCACGGCGGCAATATAACCACTCTTTACTCTCATTTAGGAATGATCGAGGTCGGCATGGGCCAGAAAGTCAAGCGCGGCGAGGTTATCGGGCGGCTTAAAGAAAAAAGCGCGGCCGAGACCGCAAAGCCTTTTTTACACTTTGAAATCAGAATTAACGGCAATACTAAAGATCCTATGGATTACCTGTAACCGGCATTTGTAATAATTTATGATATTCAACGATAAAATATTGATTATTACTTGAAAAAAGCCGGATTAAGTAGTATAATAATGTCATGGAGGCGAACATATATGAAATTAAAATCAAGGTGTAGTTCTATTTTCAAATTAAATATATTTATTCTGGCGGCCGCTGCCGGCCTTTTTTTATTAAATCCGCAGGTAACGGCGCATGCCGGCTCGGTGGATATCAGTTCACTCGATAGTCTCGATATAGTCCGCAAAGTATTCGGACTCATAAAAACCGATTATATAAAAAAAGATATTAAAGAAAGCGATTTACTTACCGGCGCTATTAACGGTATGCTCGGATCGCTCGACGATCCTTACAGCCGCTATCTCGAACCTCAGAATTTCAAAGATATGCAGTCTGATACATCTGGCGAATTCGAGGGCGTCGGCATAGTAATATCCGTCAAAAATAAAATATTGACGGTAGTTTCGCCGATAGATAATACGCCGGCTGCCCGCGCGGGGATTAAGTCCGGCGATAAAATAATTAAAATCGACGGCGAAGACGCCGATAAAATGAACCTTCACGACGCGGTTAATAGAATGCGCGGCAAAAAGGGCTCTAATATAACTCTTACTATCTGGCGGCCCGATTTCAGCGAGCCGAAAGATTTTATTTTAAACCGCGACGTTATACCTTTAAAAACCGTTAAATCAAAGATAGTAGATGAAAATGTCGGCTATGTCAGAATTTCTCAATTTACCGAAACGACGGCGCCTGATCTGGAAAAAGAGTTGAACGATCTCGAAACTAAAGGCATAGAGGCGCTTATACTCGATCTGCGCGATAATCCGGGCGGCCTGTTAACCTCCGCCATCGACGTTTCACGCAAATTTATAGATAAAGGCACCATAGTAACCGTTAAAAGCCGCGATGGAAAAACGCTTAATTTATCGTCCTATTACCGTTCACATCCGCTTTATCCTTTAATCGTGCTTATTAATAAAGGCTCGGCTTCGTCTTCTGAAATCGTCGCCGGCGCCATTCAAGATAATAAAAGAGGCATACTGCTGGGCGTTAAAACTTTTGGAAAAGGCGTCATTCAAACCGTAATACCGATGGAAAATAACGCAGGGCTTATATTAACTACAGCCTGGTATTTTACGCCCTCAGGCCGTTCAATACACAACGTCGGTATCGATGCGGATATCACCATCGATCAGTCGGTGCTTTCTTCGGAAGAAATGGCGGGGCTTTACGATTCCGCGACGGTTTCGTCGAATTCCGCGACCGAAATTATAGAATCAAAACCCGCCGAAAATATATTGTTGAGCGCCGAAACCCTTAAAAAATACGATATCAAAACCGGCGATATACAGCTTATTAAAGCGATTGAAATATTAAGAGGCGAAAAACTTACGGCCACTACGGTATACGATTCTCCGCAAAAAAATAAAAAGCTTATTGCTTCGAGTGGTATTGACGAATAGCGGATTATTTTATTCGTATTTTATAAATAATGAAAGAGGAAGTTAATGTTTAAAAAAATAATGGCCGCGAAGCGTTTGCAGGGTTTTACCCTTATTGAAATAATGATAGTAATAGCGATTATAGGCATATTGATGTCGTCCGGATTCGCTTATTATCAGCGCGCCAAGCAGCAGGCGCTCGTTAAAAGCTGCAAAAAAAATATGTTCACCTTGGACGGCGCGATAACCCAACATTCGCTTAATAATAATAACGAAAATTATCCCGATGCCATTACGGATGTATTTATTAAAGAGCTTGTCAGCGGCGGTTATTTGAAAGACGAAATAAAATGTCCCGAGGGCGGAAAGTGGATAATCGAAACTAAAGTCGATAATAATATCAAGGAACGCACCGTACGCTGTTCGATTCACGGCACGCGCCACGAACCTTAAGCGCGGCCGTTCTTTAAAAATACAATATTCAATAAATTTAATATTTAGCAAAGGCGGTTATTTTAATGATATTTGAAGGTTTGCGGCCCGCATTCGGATACGGCGGTTTGGAGCCGGAATTTTGCGATTATGATAAGTCTAAATACGTCATTTTACCGGTGCCTTATGATTCCACGACTTCTTACAAGGTCGGCACACGCGAAGGCCCCGCCGCCATTATAAACGCTTCGATGAATATGGAACTCTACGACATAGAAACGCAGTCCAATCCTTTCGAAGCGGGAATATGCACGCTTTCCGCCGCTGAACCTCATATGGGCGGCGTGGGCGTATTTTTAAAAAATCTCGAAAAAATATGTTCTCAAATTCTTGCGGATAAAAAGATATTAATAACCTTGGGCGGCGAGCATTCGATATCGTATTCGCCCGTGGCGGCTTATTATAAAATGCTTAAAAAACGCGGGCTTAAAATGGCCGTCGTTCAAATCGACGCGCACTCCGATTTACGCGGCGACTTCGAAGGCACCGAATATAACCATGCATGCGTTATGCGCAGGGTGCGCGAAGAATTCAAGCTCGATACCGTCCATATCGGAATTCGCTCCTATTGCGACGAAGAAGCGGCTTATATCAAAAAGCATAAAGTCAAAGTGTTCCACGGCCACGAAGTATCCGGCCGGCTTATTGAAAAAACACCCGATATTTTAAAGGCTCTATCCGCTTATGACCATATTTATCTCACCATAGATATCGACGGTTTCGATCCGTCGATAGTTCCGGCCACCGGCACTCCCGAGCCAGGCGGCCTCCTGTGGTACGAAACCCTTCATTTCATAAAAACGCTGGCTGAAAATAAAAACATTTGCGGTTTCGATCTGGTTGAATTAATGCCGATACCTTCGAATCACGCTTCTGATTTTTTAGCGGCTAAATTAGTTTATAAAGTAATAGCTTATATGCAGAAATATGCGAAACTCAAAAAATAACGGCGGCGGTTTTAAATCGTCGACATCATATATTTTCTGGCTGCTATTCTTGTTATCGGGAGTATCGGCCCTCATTTATCAAATATTATGGGTCCGTTTTTTCGCGCTTTGTATCGGCTCGACTATTTATTCGGCTTCGGCGGTGACATCGGCTTATATGGGCGGGCTTGCCATAGGCGCGTATATGCCGGGGCGGCTCGCCGATAAGGTGATATCGCCTCTTAAATATTACGCTTTTTTTGAAATTTTAATAGGCGCCTATGCGCTTTTATTCATGTTTTTTTCGCCGCATATCGACGCGGCCGGAGTCGCGCTCGGCGGAATTTTCGCCAAATTTACTTTNNAATGGGCGCCACTCTGCCTTTTGTATCTACGGCCTACGTGAGAATATTCAAACCGGCTAATAAAGAATTCGCCGTGAGTCTTTTATATGGAATAAACGCGCTCGGCGGAGTTTTGGGCATATTCCTCGCCGGCTTTTTCCTTATTTATCTTTACGGCAATACCACGACTACTATTATCGCCGCCGTCGGAAATTTTATAGTCGCGGCGCTCGCGTTTTTAATAGCGGGACGGGCGGTCAAACCGTCCGCGGTTAACGGCGCCAAAGCCGATCTTGATGACCAGGACGCTAAAACCATGACCGGGGCAAACGGGGGCGCATGGTTATCGCCTCTGGCTGTGACTATGGCCGCTTTTTTTATGGTCGGCTTCTGCGCTCTCGCCCTCGAAATTGTTCTGACAAGGCTTCTGGTGCTTATAATAGGCACTTCGACCTATGCGTTTTCGCTTATAATAATGGCTTTCATAGGGGGCATTCCGGCAGGTTCCATACTCGTGCCGCTCATAATCAGAAAACCTCCTCGCATGGCCGCTTTTGGCGTCGTTTTGATGCTGATGGCGATTTCTTCAATATTAACCATACCGCTTCTTTCGGCCGCGCCTTTTATATTTCTCAAAATTTTCGGGGCGTTTCACGCTGATTTTTCAACTTTTATGGCGGTTGAATATCTTTTATGCCTTTTAATTTTAATGCTTCCGGCTACGCTTTCGGGTTATGCGTTCACCTGCGCTTTAGGCACGGTTAAATCACGCGAAGGCACTATCGGAGGCGATGTTGCAAGGCTTTATTTTTATAACACGGCCGGGGCGGTCCTGGGCACTATAGCGGCGCCTTTTTTATTCATCAAAAATCTCGGGCTGCAAAATTCGATTATAACCATATCGTTTTTATATTTAATCACGGGGCTTGCGCTTATAGCCGCCTCCGCCAGCGGGCGCCGGATCAAACTTATAAGAAGTTTTGTTTTAACTTCCTGTTATCTTGCCATATTCTTTTTTTCCGGCGGTCTGGATATGGATATTATATCGGCCGGCGTGCATTATCATCCCGATAAATTCGCCGGAAAAAGCGTAAAGGAAATTATTAATCATATAAAAAAAGAAAAGAGGGTGTTTCTTGCCGAAGGCATAGATTCTACCGTCGGCATTTATTCAAAACACGAAGTCGTTTATTTGAAGATCAACGGTAAAACTGACGCGTCTACCGGCTGGTACGATATGAATACGCAGGTGCTGCTTGCGCATCTGCCGATGATGCTCGCGCGCAATAACCGCAAAATCGTGGTTATAGGCCTTGGCGCGGGCGTTACAGCGGGCGCGGCCCTTAAATACAATCCCGATCTGCTTGAATGCGTCGAAATAAACCCTAATGTAATAGAGGGCGCGCGTTTTTTCAATAAAATAAGCGGCCTCGATTTTAACGCGCCTAATTTTAAAATAGTAGAAGAAGACGCTCTGGCGCATTTGAAAACCACGAAAATCGAATACGACGTCATAATATCCGAACCTTCGAATCCGTGGATAGCGGGTATCGCATCTTTATTCACCTACGAACATTTCAGCAAATGCCGTGAAAAACTTTCTAAAGACGGCCTTATGTGCCAGTGGCTTCAGTTATATTCGATGTCCAGGGAAGATTTTATAAGAATACTGGTCACCTATCAGAAAGTATTTCCGAACGCGACTTTATGGTACAGTTCCTGGGGCGACGCGTTGATTATAGGCACGAAATCCGATTATGATTTTGACTTTAATTTAATAAAAAAAAGATTTGAAAATGACGAAATTAAAAAGCAGCTTAATTTGATTGAAATTTTTTCAACGGAAGCCCTGCTCGCGCATCAGATTCTCGACAGCGAAACGCTTCTCGGCCTCGCGGCTAAATATCCGGGCATTAAAATCAATACTAACGCCCATCAAATATTAGAATTTTCCGCGCCTATAAACTATTACAATCAAAATTCGGAGCAGATCACAAATACTCTTCTTGCCATGCAGGAGCCCGCTAAACTTTTTCTTAATAAATATTACGATTTAAACCGGCCGGATGAAAATTCATACGAAAGTCTTGCCAGGGCTTATTATAAACTTAAAATGCTCGATCGCGCGCATGAAAATTTTAAAAAAGCCACGGATAAAAATCCTGTGCTGTGGTATATTCATTTAATGAAGGCTGAAAAACTATTTAATGAAAAACTTTTATATGAGGCCTTAAACGAGGTGCAGGTAGCTCTTTTTTTAGCGCCGGACAAGCATCAATCATATTACGCGCTTTTAAAAATAGCTATCGAGCTTCAAGATTTTTATTCAATAATAAGGGTTTTTAACGAAGGCGATAAATATTTCAGCGGTCCAGATAGATATCAGTATTATCTTGCCGTCGGAGTCGGCTATGAAGGCCTCGACGAATACGCGAAGGCCTCCGAGAGCTATAAAAAAGTCATCGAAATCTTTCCCGACTGCTTTTCCGCCCATAAGAACCTCGGGTTAATGTATTATAAATTAAATAGTAACGCCGAAGCCGTTAAATATCTAAACAGCGCTTATAAAATCAAATCCAACGATGAAGAAGTGCTCGAAGCGCTTTCAAAATTGCATGGAGGTAAATAATGAAAATTAAGACAATCAAAGCCGTAAAATTTTTAATTTTTACGATGATTGGTGCGGCCGTGTTATTAGCCGCAGCGGAGCTTTGCATGGTTGAACCCGCTTGCGCTTCCGATTTAAATAACGAGGCCGTCGAGCTTTTTAAAAGCAATCAAATTGAAAAGGCCCTCGATAAAATGTATCGGGCGTTAAGCGCCGAGCCTCACAACGTCGAATACAGGTATAACCTGGCGCTGATGCTTTATAAGGCGGGCAATCGCTACGTCGAGTCTAAAAAAGCCTGCGAGGATGTTTTGACTTTAGACTCAGGGCACGCTCGGGCAAAGGCTTTGCTTAAAGGCTGTATCGAAAAAATACTTCAGGGCGATGGAGTTAGAAACGATACGAGTTTAGCTGTTTCACAATTTTTAGAAGCTAAAAAACAGGTGCACGTCAAAGTATCAGACGTGCCGGAAGAAATAAAGCAATTTTTAAAAATGTTATATCTTGACAAAAATTTTGACGAGGCTTATATTTATTTTTCGGCGGCCTGCAAAAAAGCTATAACCGCGGCAGATTACAGCGCTCATATGGAGAAAATGCTCAACGAGGAATTAAGCGGAACGGCGCGCGACGTAAAGATAAACGGCATAAGATTTAAAGAAAAAGAAAATTACGGAGTCGCGATATTTGAAGTCATTTACGAAAAAGAATTGAAACAGCCATTAAAATCTGCAATGGGCGGGTATAATACGGTTCTGGAAAAAAAGAAGAATTTTATGTTTTTCGTTAAAGAAGAAGATAAATGGAGCGTTATACCGCCTGATTTTGTAGTGGATAAATTTATTTATTATTGTTCGCAATACCCGGATGTACTTAGTTACACGGGCACTGAGATGCAATTTGAGCAGGAGTGGGTGGATAGCGCATTAATCGAATGTGAAAAAATGGGGGAATTTTTACAGAATAAAAAACCTGAAGAAGCCCTTAAACTTCGTATAATGTACAGCGCTATGGCCTTTCTTAAAGCTCGCAAAGATAAAAATTACTCGCAGATGTATGATATGATGTCGGCGATGCAGTATAAGCTTAACGGAAATAAAATGAAGTTTATTAAAAGTATGACGCAAAAAGACCTTAAAGTCGTAATTCGCGACGTTAAAATAATCGATGTGGTAATTAAAAGCAGAATTGCCAGCATTAAATATTCGATTGAAATGTTTAATAACGCCGGAAGCGAAAGTTTGAGCGTCAACAAATTAGTCACTTATCTTATGGTCGTTAAGGACGGTATCGAATGGAAGGTTTGTGATTTATGGCGCGGCAAATGGTTTCTGGAAAAGTTTCCGATGCTTTATAAAGAATTCAATCCAGGCGATGATCAATATCTTGAATTTAACGGCCGCGATTGGATAGACCGTTCGATAGAGTATAACGCGGTTAAGCGCGAAGAAATGATGGAATTGGAAAACCGGTTGTAAAGAATTAGTTTTCGGTTGGGCAGCCAGGAAAATAGCGAAATATTGCATTAATTAAAATTGTCATGTTTCCGTAAATAAAAGAAGAAAGGAATTTTTATCCTTTCTTCTTTTTAAATTGTATATATAAACTTGTTCGTTTATTTGTTATTAACTACATCTTAATTTCCGGTTCCGGGCGTCTGCATTAATCCCAGAAGGTAAGTTTATCGCCGATTTTGCCTAAGAGTTCCTTGCCTTTGTCGACGACTTCGCGGCCTTTTTCAATAGCTTCTTTGCCTTTATCGATAGCCATTTCAGCCATTCC
>DIVV01000082.1 GCA_002423385.1 bacterium UBP16_UBA6123 | reverse complement strand
TCAAGCGCTTAAGTTAGCGCTTATGGGGGTGCGGGGGAAAAGAGAGGGCCATTGGTCTTTTCTTTCCCCCCGTCGCGGTCCTGTTTAAATTTCAATTGATTAATAAAAAAAGAAATTATTTATAAACTTATAAATTTAATTTTTTTTCATTATTTATTAATTAAATAAGTTTTAACCGCATTATAAACCGCTGAATTAATAGTAAATACGATATGTTTATCGTTTATATTCACGCGGCGCGGGTTAAGGTTAATAACCGTGGTGACGGCGGATGTCGATGAAAGCACATAGAATGAGGCAGGTTGAAATTCGATATCGATTCCGATTTGTTTAAAATTATTAATTAGCGCAGCGGATAATTTTTTACCGTTATCGCTTCGGTAGTAAGCCGAAACCGTGCAGGGCGCTTCCGGGTTGAATGTGATTGAAATATGTATTTTAGCGGATACGGCGTTAGAGCGGATGGCTTCGATATATGATGCGAGCATGTCGGTTTCGAAATGATTTTTGATGGTAAGTAGTTTAGAAATGTAATGCCGACTGATATTACGGCCGTCCATAAAATTATCGGAATTAATAACGGTTTTGATATCGGCGGCATTGAGAAGGCTGGCTGCGGTTTGTAAAAATGTTTCGCAGGCGTTGGCGTTCAAAAATACTGCTGCCGTTTCGGCGTTAAGGCCCGCAAGCGGAGTGAAGGATGGTTCGCCGGCCGCCGTTTCGGACAGCCGGTTAAAGTAGGAGTTTATGGCTTTGAGGTAGGTAAGCGCTTCGTGGCGGATGTAAGCTGGCGAAGTCGCGAGTTTAACTAACCCTTCTTCGCCCATGAAAAATGGTTCCATGAGTATCGAGGGCGTGGTTTTACTTCTGATAACTTTAAAGTAACCGGGTTTTAATTTAACCGAGTTGACTTTATACAATTCTTTGAATGCTTCGTAAAAGCAAAGGCCTGATGTGATATTTTCGAGGCCGCCGTCGTATAGTGAAGAAAAATATACCTCGGTATAATTTTTAAAGTTATCGGCCTTATAGAAATTATCGGAAGCGTCGTTATGGTGGAGTGAAATGAAAAGATCGGGCTTATGCGTTTCGAGGGCGTCAAAGCGTTCGTTGAGTGAAACCGCGCGATCGGAATCGCGCGTCATAATGACTTTGGCGCCGAGCAGCTCGAGGTATTTAAGAAGTTCGAGCGCGGCGGCGAGGTTGAGATGCGACTCTTTGACCTCGTGCCGGACGGCGCCGGAATCTTCGCCGCCGTGGCCGCTATCTAGCATTATAAGTTTATTTTTTAAGTTGGAATACTTATGCGGGGCCGCCCATGAAATATTACTGGAAAAAAGCACAGCCAGTGTTAAAGCGGCGGCGGCGGCCGTGAAAAATTTAAACATAAAGCTCCTTAGATATCATTACCATTTTTTAAACACGAAAAATACCGCGCCGATCATAAAAGCGAAGCCGACGAGATAGTTCCACTTAAATTCTTCCTTAAGATAGAGTACCGAAAAAAAAGCGAAAACGATTAATGTGATAACTTCCTGCATGGTTTTAAGCTGCGCGGTGGAAAACTGGCTGCTGCCGATGCGATTCGCCGGCACCTGAAAGCAGTATTCGGCGAAGGCGATCAGCCAGCTTACGATTATAGCGGTCCACAGCGGCGATGTTTTATATTTTAAATGCCCGTACCAGGCGAAGGTCATAAACACGTTGGAAATAGTGAGCAGAACTATAGCTTTCATAGCCCTTAAACAACTCCTTGATGCTTATTTTTTCAGTTTATTTAATTCCGACGCCATTTTAACTATATTAGCCGTGGTGAGTCCGTATGCTTCGAGCAATTCTTTAGGCGTGCCGCTTTCGCCGAAGGTATCGTTAATTCCGAGCATTTTAACGGGTGTCGGAATATTCTGCGAAAGGAATTCGCAGACGGCGGAGCCCATGCCGCAGGCGGTCTGGTGTTCTTCGCATGTGAGCACCGCGCCGGTTTTTTTAGCATATTCGTATATTAACTTCGTATCGAGCGGTTTGATAGTGGCAAGGTGAATAACGGCGGCCGATATTCCTTTAGCGTCGAGTTCAGCCTTAGCGCGCAGAGCGAGCGCGCTCATAAGCCCGGTGGCTATAATGGTCAGATCGGTTCCTTCCGCTAATATTAGCCCTTTTCCAATTTCGAAAGGCTTTTTAGAATAATCGGTAATAGTTTCAACCTTATCGCGGCCGAGTCTGAGATAAACGGGCCCGTCATATTCGCTCGCTGCTATGGTAGCGGCTTTAGCTTCTTCGAAATCGGCCGGCACGATGACGCACATATTCGGGATAACGCGCATCAGAGCTATTTCTTCAAGCCCCTGGTGGGTTGCGCCGTCTTCTCCGACGGTTATGCCGCCATGCGTAGCGCCTATTTTAACGTTAAGTTTAGCGTAGCAGATGGTGTTTCGTATCTGTTCGTAAGCGCGTCCGGATGCAAAAATTCCGAAGCTCGAGGCGAACGGGATATATCCGGCGGCGGCAAAGCCGGCGGCGGAGCACATAAGGTTTTGTTCGGCTATGCCCATATTAAAGAAGCGTTGCGGGTATTTTTCACCGAACATGTATGTCATCGTCGATTTCGACAGGTCGGCGTCGAGCACGACTATCTTTGAATTTTTAGCGCCAAGCTCGACGAGCGCCTCGCCGTATCCGTTTCTGGTAGCTTTAAAATCAGCCATCTTATTCAACCTCCGCTTTATTAAGTTCGGCTATCGCCTGTTCGTATT
>DIVV01000056.1 GCA_002423385.1 bacterium UBP16_UBA6123 | reverse complement strand
TCTTTTCCCCCGTCGCGGTCCTGTACGGTCTTGCCGTCTATTCTGGAATTAAAGATAAGTTTGATAAAAAACTAAAAAACTATAAAACTACAAAGCAAAAAATTATGCTAAAGGCCCTGCGGCGATCATTTCTTTGGTAGCGAATTCTTTATATTGTTCAAAATTTTTAATGAACAATCCGGCGAGTTCTTTTGCTTTTTTCTCGTAGGCGCTTTTGTCGGCCCATGTTTCACGGGGTGAAAGAACGCTCGATTCAACGCCGGGGCATTCTTTAGGAATGAGTACGTTAAAAATAGGGTCTTTATGGAATTCGACTTTATCGAGCTTGCCGCTTAGCGCCGCTGACAATAAAGCTCTTGTTATGCGTATTTTCATACGCGATCCAACGCCGTAGGCCCCGCCGCTCCAGCCGGTATTAACGAGCCAGCAATTCGAGTTATGTGATTTAAGGCGTTCGCCGAGCATTTTAGCATAAACCGTCGGGTGCAGTGGAAGGAAAGGCGCGCCGAAGCATGTGCTGAAGGTGGCTTTAGGCTCGGTTATTCCGGCTTCGGTGCCGGCCACTTTAGCGGTATAGCCTGACAGAAAATGGTACATGGCCATATTTTCGTCGAGTTTAGCGATAGGCGGAAGCACTCCGAAGGCGTCGCAGGTTAAGAAAAATACGTTTTTAGGATGCGTGCCGACGCCTGGTATGATGCAGTTCGGGATATGTTCTACGGGGTAGGTAGCTCTGGTGTTTTCGGTTATAGCGTCCGAATCGAAGTCGGGCGTTTTAGTGCGTGGATCGATAACTACGTTTTCTAAAAGGGAGCCGAAGCGGATAGCGCTCCAAATTTGGGGTTCGGCTTCCTGTGATAATTTAATACTTTTAGCGTAGCAGCCGCCTTCAAAATTGAAAATGCCGTCTGACGACCAGCCGTGTTCGTCATCGCCTATGAGTTTGCGTGTGGGATCGGCTGAAAGAGTGGTTTTACCTGTGCCTGACAATCCGAAAAACAGTGCGCTGTCGTTATTTTCGCCGACATTTGCCGAGCAGTGCATCGAAAATATATCTTTTTTTGGCATTATATAATTTAGGATGGAGAAAATGCTTTTTTTAATTTCGCCGCCGTATTGAGTTCCGCATATAAGTATAACTTTTTTAGTGAAGCTGACGCAGACGAAATTTTCGGAATTAAGGCCTTCAATGCGCGGAAGCGCTTTCATAGTAGGTGCTGCTATAACGGTAAACTCTGAACTATGATTTTGAAGTTCGTTTTCAGTCGGCCTTACGAATAATGTATTTGAAAAAAGAGCCTGCCATGCTTTATCGGTAACGACTCTAATCGGCAATCTGTGTTTTGCGTCGGCGCCGGCAAAGCCGTCGAATATGTAAATATCGCGATTTTGAAGATAAGCGGTAACTAACTTATATAGATGTTCAAAGAGCTCGGGTTTAATTGACTTATTGACGGGTCCCCACCAGATATCTTTGCTATAGGCGCTTTCGTCAACGATATATTTATCGTCAGGCGAGCGACCGGTCGTTTTTCCTGTTTTTACGACAAGCGCGCCGTTCGATGCCAGTTCGCCTTCATTTGCAGTTAAAGCCTTTTTAATTAATTCGGGAACCGATAAATTGCGATAAACGTTTGTCACATTGTGAATTCCGAGCGCTTCGAGATTGTAAGTAGACATAAAAAGAATACCTCCCCTGATTTGCCGCTTATTTTTATTGTTTGTGCATACTATATACTTAATTACTTACTTAAAGAAAAATGAAAAGAAAAAAACCCTTAAAAAAGAATTTTTTCACTACTTACGGTTAAAAATTAAAAATCTTAGATGTTATGTGTATGATTATAACATTCTATAGGAAGTTTGTCAAAGGTAAATTTATAAATTATCAAATTTAAAAATTTATAACAGTTTAATGATTGAAGAATTAATGATTGAAAAAATAACGATCGGCAGTTGAAAGTTTTTATGCTTTTGAAAAAAACTAAATTAAACTAAGTAGAGTAAAGTAGAATAAAATGAGATAAAGTAAGCAAAGTAAAGTAAAGTAAGAATTTTTATAAAAACTCAAACTTTAATTGTATTTTTCGGCTTAATTATTCCATTTTTTAAGTAATATGGTTTCACGAACGTTATGAGTTCGCAGGGTGAATCCATTATGCACTTTTTCGTTAGCCTGTGCTCCGCCGAGACTAGTAGCGGCACAACCGGTTACTTCGACCGTGATTGATTGTTCCATAACGTTTTTGCCTGTAGAGGTATCTACGTCTCTTTTAAGGCTTCCGTTTTGAATAGCGGCGGGCATATAGCCCCAATATTTGAAATCGTCGCCGGTATCGGCGTCGGTGAGTGAAAAACCGCCTTTAGTAAGAGGTAATGTGTTATAACCGCCTTTTTTATTATTGATATCGGTTTGATCGCAATTAGCAACCCCGGCCATATCGCTTATTAATGACGGTGCGGTGTTTTTAGTAGTCGTTTCATTGTTATCGCAGATATTATTGGCATCGTAACCGGTTGTCACGTCTTCGAAAAAACATGCCAGATATTGAGGATAAGCCTTCTTAGCGTCGTTTATATTGTTAAACTGGTCTTTATCGTTGTATTCGGGTGAAAAACCGGCGTAAAGCCTGCCGCAGTCGAACATTATATCGGGCTTGATTTTATATTTGAGTTTAAAATGCTGGAGGCCGGCTTGCGCCATAAAATAAGCTTTTGTAGTAAGAAGCGTTGAGTTGCGCTGTTTTTTAGACTGGGTATTTGAGTTTAGCATCATAACCGCGAATATCATCAATAAAACCGATACGAGTATTACAAGCGGTATGGCAAAAGCCTTTTCGTGAAATATCAACGAAAGGTTTTTGTGTTTAGTTTTATTATCTGTACATGATAAAAACTTAATCTGTTTAGTATTCATAATTCACTTCTAATCTGAATTAAGCGCGCCTTCGAGTTTTGCTTTTCTGGTTAACAAAACGAATTTGCGTTTAGGATCAAAAAAATCGACTTCGCCTACATTGCGCCATGACATTTTTAACTTGATAGTTTTCATTAAAACTGTATTTGCGTCTCCGCCGACGAATACGGTAGCTTTTTTATTTTTCATATCGTGGTTCATCTTGGCGATACCGTCGTCGCCCGTCCCTTTAACATTTGAAAGCCATGCAGGCGGAGCATTTTTAAACTGAACGAACGACATATCCATTTCATCGGCTTTAATATCTTTAATTTCAAATTCAAATTTATAATCGGCAAGGTTATGAGTGATTATGCCGCCTGAAGTGTTGCCGGAAATAGAGGCGTCTTCGATGTCCAAGTTTATATCAGAACCGTTTTCGGCGATTCCCACCGTCATATTAGCGGTTACCCTATCGAATTTAACGTTTTTAAGCACCTGTTCGAGTATGTTTTTAGCTATCGATTCGGCGGTAAGTTCGTAATTCATCTGGTGCGTTTTTTTTGAAGTGCTGAAAATAACCGATGCCACCGGCATGAACGCGAAAGCGAATATTGCCGTCGCAATAAGTATTTCGACTAATGTGACTCCGGCCGGTTTATCGATATTAGCTTTTCTGATGAAATATAAAATATTCATAATATTTAATTTTTTTTTATAACGTTGCGGCTTCCACCTGGAGCGGAATTTCGATATCTTCTTCGAGTATGGTTTTTGGATATGCGGGATGAGCGCATTCTATAGATATTTTAAGAATTTTATGATCGTCGTCGCTCGTCGAGTTTTCTATTTCAATTAACTTTGCCTCGAATTTAATAA
>DIVV01000189.1 GCA_002423385.1 bacterium UBP16_UBA6123 | reverse complement strand
TCTTTTCCCCCGTCGCGGTCCTATAATGAACTTGTAATGATCTTATAAATAAAAAGCGAGCTCAACAAAAAAGCGATTACTTAAGATATCCAACGAATTTAGCTCTTACTTCGCCGTATCTGAGTGCGCCGACTTCGTTATAGAGCGGATCGGCGTCTGGATGCGCCGCGTTTCCTGAAAGATAAAACAGAGCGTAGCGTTTAACTCTGACTTTATCGCGGCCGACGATGCGGTATATATACTTAGGCGAATTCGACACGTTTTGCGCCTGTAGAAAAGCTGGAGCGCCGTTGGAATAATAATTAGAGACAATCGGCACCAGAACGAAGCGCGAAGAGCCTTCGGTATAATCTTGATAAGTGCGTGCCCCCGCGGCCCCTTCATGGCGGGGAGTATGCGCATCGGCGGCGTATATGTCGGCGATAGTATCGTTAGTCATATCCTCGAAGCAAAACGGCAGTGAATCGACGGCGACTTCCTGGGATAAATCGCCAGGATAAGATGTAGTAATTTCGCCGTAAAGCGGCTGAGCGTGTCCATAAAGCATAGTGGCCTGGTAATCGCGTTCTTCGCCATCATAGCCGTCATCGGTATTATTCCAATCGATAACGCCGTATGAAACTGAGGTAGCGGTCGGCGGATTATTATTTGAAAGCGAGCCGATCATTATATTATCGAGAATGAGTCTGTATGTTGAAACCAGGCGCGGATCGTGACCGCCGAGGAAAGAAAACCATCCATCGCCATACTCCGCGCCGATATATTTAACGACGGTATCGCTAATTTGGGCGAGTATATTAACCGGCGAATTTTTAGGCCCGGTAAACTGTTTAAGGTACACTTTTTTAAACGCGGTAGTAGAGCCGCTAAATGATGGGAAACTGCCCTGATGGTTCTGCGTGACGGCGAGCGGGCGTTTATAGCGGTCGCCGGTAGCGCTTTGATCGACTAAGGTCATCGTGCCGTCGTAAGCGTCTATAGCACCCGCCGAAGAAGGATCGTCCTTGGTCGGGTCGAAATCTTTAAACGCGAAGGTAAAATCATAGCTTGCAAGATTACCTGACGCATCGCAGGCGAGAGTTCTATCGATAGTTTCGGTCGCATAGCACATAGTAAACATATAACCGCCGGCTAATATCCAGTCACGTATTCTATGCACGACTTCATATTTTCCGCCATAGGAAGCGGCGTTAGCGGCGGCAGGCGTTAAAATCCGGCCGAGAGCGGCGCTTATAAAATCGTTTTTATCCGCGGAAACGCCGCCGGATGATTCACCCCTATTTCGAGTCGAAGCGCAGCTTGAACATTTGCAGCCTTTATTTTGCGGCTGCGCTTCAGCGACAGGAACCGATACTGCTGGCGGTTTCGATGAAGGAACCGCCTTATCTCCGCCAGCGGTAGCGTCATAGTCACTTGTTTTATTCGCATTATCGCAGTTAACTAAAGCGTTGCTTACTTTCTTTTTAAAATATAAACTGCGACCGGCCGGCGTTGAAAGAAGCGCCATATCATTTCGCATTTCAGCATCGGCGAAATAATTGGATGATGATACCGCCTGCTGAATATCGTTCTGGATACCGGCGATTTTTTCTTCATCAAAATAAGGTTTTCTGAAAAGTTGCGCAAGGTTACTGCATTTGATATATGCCGATAAAGCCAATTTTTCGGCCAGCATGCGAAGCCGCTTAAAATAATCAGGCGTATCAGAGCGCAAACCGCCCGGCTCATTCGATTTTAACAAATTAACATATTCAACCGGCTGCGAGTTCGCATCGTCTATCTGGTGGGCGCCGGTTGTAATTGAAGCGGTTACATTGGCCGTATCGCGCACGGTCATTACGATTCTGAAATATGTATCCCAGGATCTTCTAACGCTTGTGACGCCCGCTGATGAAAGATTTATTTCGGCCGTAAATAAGCCGTTGCCGTTATTGGCAAGAGTAAAATCATTTGTGGAAACAGTTTTCGGCCTTCCGCGCTTTTCGGCCGGAACGCTCGATCCGGTGCCATAATTACCGGTGGTAAAACCGTTATACTCAGAAAGCTGTAATTTAAAGGTATTAACGACGACGCTTGAGTAATTAACTTTACTTGCCGCCCCTGAAGGCGCGGCGTTGAATACTATATAAACCGTGCCGTCGGAATTAAAAAGCGGATAAGGCGTATAAGCCGCGGTATCTGAACGCTTGCCGTCGCTCCTTATGTCGTAACTTTCGCCGAAGTAAGGATTATCGCTGAGAATCGCGCGAAGATATGAGTTATTCGAAAACATAAAAATTTCTTTAGCGGCTTCATAAGATTGCGGATAGGTATCTTGCACCTTGAGAGCGAGCACCCACATGCCGTAATGGCACAGCGGCGACAGCGCGTTTAAATTACAGCCGCCGTTGTAGGTACCGTCGAAATTATTGGTCAAATCGTTAAGCGGATAGTAATGAGCGCCGCCTGCATTATACCAATTAGCGCCGCAGTACAATTTTGCCGTATTCTCAGTCACAAAAGACGGCTCGACATTGGGTGATTGTAGTTTGTAATAAATATTAACTGTGCGCCCGAATCCGGCGTCGGAAGTGGACAAATTAGAGTTAACCGATACGATCGAGGATTGCGTGGCCACATTAGTGCCGGTTATATTAATTATTTTAGTAGGGTTGTATATGCGGCCGTTAGAGTCTCTAACATCGAAATTAATCTGCCACACGCCGTTATGAACGTTAGCGTAAGCGCTCCAGTCGAAAAGCCCGGTATATGTAAAATCGCCATTATTGGTAAGGTTGATATTTGAAACTATATGTTTGGCGCCGCCTGTATGATATGCGCATTCAATGCTGAATTTAGCAGTGGTAATACTGTTAAAATCAAGATCGGTGGAAACGACCTTCAGATACATGAGCGCACTGCGGTTAAATGCATCGTCGTTAGTAGAAAAATCGCTATTAGACGAGGTATAAAAAGTTGAAACCGACTGGATCGAATATGAATAAGTCGGACTTGAAACCGAACCGTTAGTGGCTCTCAAAGTGTAGGACATGGGCGTTTTCATCGGCACTGTAAAGCAAACACTGAAGCAGCCGGTCGAATCGGCGGTTATTAACTTATCGTCAACTATCAGAGCCTCGCCGGCATAACCCGATGGCAGGCTCAAATTCATTTCATCGACGCCGAGATAAATTTTAATGCCCGTGCCGCCGGCAGGGAAACCGACGCCGTCGATTCTTACCACTTCATTCGCCGGCCCTTCGTTAAAAGGCGTAGCGCTGTCGCTGATTGCGAGCGCGGGGTTTACCAGGCCCTCGCCTATACGGTACGTAACGGCATTAGAAGCGGTCTGATCGTTAATAAAGGCGGTTACGGCATAAAGGCCATCGGGTAATGCGGGCGCGTTAAATTTAACTTCGAATTTACCGTCAAAATCGGTTTTAATAACTTTATAATCCGGCGGAAAGACATAATCGTTAAAATAAGTCGTGGTATCGATTAAAGCGAGCTCTATAGTGTCGAAGTGTAATTTAATATTGCCCGTCGCCGGGGTAAAATAAACGCCGCGGCATATAATTTCGCCGCCGGCAAGACCGGAGTGCATATCGCCGCTAAGATCATAAACGTCGATTTCGGCGGTATTCTGGTTTTTAACTGTATAAAGCTGAACTTCGGTTGAAGAGCTCAAACCGGCAAAAGCCTTTACTTCGTATGTGCCGTCGGCCATATTATCGGGAACCATGAATTTAACCTGAAAATTACCATCGCCGTCGGAGGTTACGGTACTGCCGAATACCCAGTCATCGGTGTATTTAAGGCCGTCTTCGACATTCATCGTAACCGAATTGAACTTGATCGATACGCCGGTATAGTTCGGAACGAAACCACTTCCTTCGACAAAGAGCATCGAGCCTTTCGGGCCGCTGTCGTAAATACCGACATAATCGGCTATCGAAATTACAGGTGTACGATAGTTGTTGACATTAAACATTACTTTATTTGAAAGCACGCTGTCTACCTGTGCGTAAACTTCGTGAGTACCATCAGGCACATCAGGCGTGTAAAAGGTGACCTCGAACTGACCGGTCGAATCGGCCTTTATGAGTGAATTCATAACTTCGCAGTCGGGATAGGTTCCGGTTTTAGTAACGCTCTGGCCCATGCCGTCAAATTTGACTATAATTCCGGGTTGATTCGCGCCAAAACTCGAACCTGCCACTCTTATTAAACTTCCCGTCGAAACGTTATCGGATAAATCCACATGATTAACGGAAGTAATCGTCGGAGCAACGGAAGAACCTGTTATCTGGTAAGTCGTATAGTTGGAAGTTTCGTCGCCTTCGGCGCCACCGACGCGGCCATAAACGAAATAATCGCCGTTCGCCCTGACTGGTATGGTGAATGTAATTTCAAAATTGCCGCTATCATTAGCATTCACATAAGGACCGTTGGCGTCGGAACCGGTTGAGCAGCCGCTATAGGTACCGGTAAGCGTCGGCGTCATGATCTGATCGCCGAAGAATATTCTTATGAATTTATTGCCATCTTTATAACTGGCCCAGTTCCAGCCGCGCACATATAAAATAGCGCCGTGCGGGCCTGTTTGATCGTTACCTGAAGTATCGCGTATGGATATCATCGGTACGGGCGTCTGGCTGGCGCTGCCGCCGTAAAAGTTTTCATGATGCAGGTGCAGCCAGGTATAAGGAATATCGGGCTCGGTAAGCGGGGTTGTAAGAATGCCGGCGAGAATCTCGGTGTCGTAAAAATTATCGTATGGAATACCGGCATCTATAAGTGTTCGGGTAACCGCGTCTTCGCCCGATGAATAAACGCCTATGCGCGGGGCGGTAGTAAGATTTATAACTGCGGTCGTCTGGCTCATAATAGAGGTCGGATCTTCGACGACCCAATATTTAACGTAAGGAAATAACTGACGGCCCGTATCGAAATCGGTCGTAGTCGTAAACATGCCGTAGGAGCCGAAAAGGCCGCCGCCTGAAAGTTTGAGCGCGCCGAGACGCGTTAAAAGCGCCGGATTATATGGAAACATAAAGGAGCCGCCGCGATAGTTGAGCAGCCACTTAACATTTTCAAGCCCCGCGCCGCCGCGCGCTTCGGATGTTAAAAGCCACAATATAAGGCCATAGGCGCGTTTAAAGCCGATAGACCACTGATCGTTGATCCCATTTTCGGCGCCCATCGGGATTAAAATCTGCGCTCCGAGAGGCACTGCCGGATCGCCCGAAGCGACGCCGCTGCCGAGCTTTAATACATATTCCTGGCCCGGAGTGAATTTTTCGGTTTCGCCGTATGTATCGTCAGGGTCCATCGTGATCTGGCGCGTGCTAATATCGTAGGGTTCGACCAATGTACGATGCGGTATGCCCCATGGCATTACGTGATACTGCGCCTGCTTGACGAGTTTAGGTTTGCCGTCGCGATCGACTTCAACTACGCGGCGCGCGGTGACTTCGGTGCTGTCGTAACCGATAAGTTTAGCGAAGGAATAATCGATTTTACGGTTACCGTCGATATAAACCCTGTTACCCGCAATTACTATTTCATCGGAAGTCAGGGTAAGCCCGTTTTGCAAAGCGAAAGATATAGCGGCGTTTTTAATCGCGACTTCCTGCGTGGCGGTAAGCTGCGCGGCGGTGGTTTTCTGCGCGGCGAGTTCGCGTGAAGCAGCCATAGCAGCCGATTCAACCGACTCTTCAACGCGCGCGGCCTCCATATAAACGCGAGATAAATCGATGACCACGGCGGCTACGGCGCAGAATGCCACCATGCCGAAAGCCACTATAATTAGAACCGAACCGATATTATTTTTTAAATTTAAAAAATTAAAATTATTATCGAATCGGTTTCTGGCAGAGTTTTTATTAAATATTTGAAATAATTTTAACAAATCCATATAATTCGCCCCTTAAAACTTTCCCGTCAATATCGATTGTTTGATAATATTTAATTAACCTTGCTGATCGTTTTAATATAAGTCGCCGTTAAATCGGGATAATCTTGAACGCTGTTAAGTTTGAATACGGCAAAACCAATTATGTGATAGTAAGCGTTATTACCCGTACCGCCGGTAGTATCGTAGATAGGAATCAGTACATTTCGCCCGAGCAAAGGGTTAAGTGCGTCGCGCACATTGCTGGCATTTTTTTGCCCCGTCATCGAATATACATTCTGCGGCGGAGTTATAGCGATATCGGCTGAATCGGGATTAGATATCCAGGCAGCAAGTTCGTTAGGCCCGGCGTTAGGGTTCGTACCGCTATCGTAATAAACGGAAAGATCGAGCCAGCCGAAGCCGCCGGCGACAAGCCAGTCGCCTTTAATGGTTACGGGATTGCCGGTTAGAACGCAGATATTTTCATTTACCGCTATTGGCATCGCGCCTTCCAGGCGGAATTGCCCGGCGGGGAGTAGATTAGGATAATAAGCGCTTACCGGCCACACGCTCGACACTTTAAGCAATATGGTGGACGCGCTTATAAGCTCCGCGAACGGTATAACCACCTGATGATCGTATTCGACCTTAACGCTTATATATGTGCAGTCGAAACGCGGCGGCCGCAGAGCGGAATCGTCGGTAAAATCGTTAGGCGAGTTATTGTCGGCTCGGAAAAATAGAGGTTCGGCAAATGAAGAAATAATATTGCCGCCCGAGTTGGTCAGTTGACCATACACATTCTTGTAATATGGTCCATATTTTTGACTGGTAAAGGATACAACTCTCAAATGTTCTTTTTTTATATTTTCCCCAATGCTATCGAGGAGTTTTCCAACAACTAATACTTCAGCGGAGGAATATCCGACAAGAGTCGAGCCGAAACGGCATGCTTCTGCTACCGCGCGGTTAAGCGCGATATAATCGTTTAATAAAAATCCGATCTGCATAATTCCAATAAAAAAAATCAATAATATAGGCAATACAAGCGCGAATTCGACCATCGACTGGCCCCTGCGTCCGCTTAATATATATCTTTTATCGTTCATAACTATTACCTCCGCCACATTTCCCCAGCAACAAGCACACCGCGGTTTTAAATAACACAACCCGCGCTTTAATGCAGGCACACTAAAGCACTCTAATATAATTATATCACAATTTAAAGTGATTGGAAGCTGAATTGTGAAAAATCAATTATATTTTTTGAAGAGCAATTTATATGCCGAAAAAGTTATGATTCTTTTTCAGAAATCACGAAAAGCCGCTTGTAAGGTATCTCTATATTATTTTCTCTGAAATGTTTCAATAATCTCTTGCGCAGCTCGCACTCGAAATCTACTTTTTTACCGACGCTAAGTTTCGTCTGCGTTCTGATTACGACTTCCGACTCGCCGAGATTGACTATTCCGAGCATTTTAGTCGGTTCTATAATAAAGAGGTTCCAATCCATACAAAGTTCAGCGGCCGTTTTTTCAATAACCGCTATAGCTTTATCAAAATCGCTCTCATAAGCAACGGAAACTTCGAACCTGGAAATCGAATAATCTTTTGAAAAATTAGAAGTTCTTGTAATCGCGCCGTTAGGAATTATATGCAAAACCCCTGCCAAATCGCGTATTTTAGTGATTCGCACCGATATTTCTTCAATGGTGCCGGAAGTTCCTTCGATCGTAACGTAATCGCCGACGTTATATTGGTCTTCAAAAATAATGAAAAAACCGGCGACTATATCCTTTACTAAATTCTGCGCGCCGAAACCTATTGCCAGCGCAAAAATACCCGCGCCTGCGACGATGGGTGTAACGTCAACGCCTATTTCTTTGAGTATGAGATATATGCCAAGAAACCAGATGATATATTTAGCGGTGCTTTTAATCAAAGGCGCTATAGTGGCGCCGCGCTTTTTAATATTATCGGATTTCTGGTGTGATAAAGCGCTTTTAAAAAAGTCTTCAATAATTTTTTCGATTAAATACCAGACTAAAAATCCGGTAACGATTACCGCGGTTATAAGCATTACTTTTTTACCCACAAATACCGTTAAATCAGCGGTGATCAATTCGACTATATAATTAACCCTGATACCCCATATTTTAAGAGTAAAAAAAGCGAAAAAAACTAAAAAAAAGATTTTATATATAATTTTTATATAAGATATGGCGCGCTGTTTGAACTTATTGTAGATATTTAAATTTATCAGCTCGCTTTCCTCTGAAAACAGCCATTCGAAAGTCATCATAGAATATTTTGGCACCAGGAAAAAAAATGAATACAGTATTAAAGTCAAGAAGGAAGAGTTTATAATATAAAAAGAATGCTGGTAATAACCCGCAAAATAAACAATGGCGGCCGCAAGAAGTATTAAGGTTATCAGCGTATGATATTTTCGAAGAATATGATTGTGCAGGGCGGCAAATTGAAAAATGGAAAAATTATATTTTTTTAACTTTAATTGCCTTCTGGGAATGTAAAAACACGAAAGCAGCGTCGAAGAGTATTTTTTGGTGAGTAATACAATCAGAATCAAACCGGCTACTTTATAAATGAACTTCGACAATATTATTAAATGAGCCGATTGCGAAGCATTATCGATTATTATTAACGTTATGGTCGAAAAAAATAGATATTTAATAAATAAAGACAGACGGAAGTAAATATCTGAGTCTAGACGTTTACCGAGCGAAAGATTATGCAGTATTATAAGAATAATTTTCGACGCGGAAAAAATAAGCGCCGATAAAACGAAAATATTAATCAGGGACGAATTCTGCAAAAACGAAGCCGCGAATATCTTTGCACTTGCCGCCAATAAAACATAAGGCAATACCTGCTTCAAAGAGAGCCTGATATAAGAAGTTTCAGCATTTATTAAAAACAGCGAAATGATAATTTTATAAGACAAAAAAGAAAAAATTAAAAGAATCGTCAATATTTTTATAAATAAAAAAAACTCGAGCCATTTTTCTTTCGAAAATAAGACACGCCAGATATAAGAGGGGGTTTTTTCAATTTTAAAATACGCGGATTTACCTATATTATTTAAGGCGAAAAACGCTTCAGATATAGTTTTATAATCGAGACGCTCCTCGAGCTGATTCACCATGGCTGATAATATTTTTACGGAATTATCGATTGTTTTAATTTTTTCTTTAAGCCAGTCTTCGTATTTAACGGCGCTTTGAATGTGCTGCTGATTAAGAGCGATACGATTTTTAATAAGCCGGATCATTGCGCCCATGGTTTCATTAATATTTTTAAGCTCTTTATCGGAACCGCCGCTTTTAATCTGCAGGGCGATCTCGGCGGACTCGCTTTGCCTTGCGATAAGATCGCCGTTTAAAATCTGAAGCTGATTTTCGATTTTAACGCGGCCGCTTTTAATTAAATTATTTAAAGAAAGCGCTTCTTCTCTCTGATTTTTATAATCTTGAATTTCATCTTTGATTAAATTTTTTTTATCATATAAGCTGGAGGCGTTGGTAAAGTAATATAGTTTTTGAATATTATCCGTTTCTTCATCTGCCGCTTTCGATGAATAATTGGCGATTCTGACTAAAAATTTCGAAAGCTCGTCGGTTTCATTTGAAAGGCTTGATTTATGTTTTATAATTTCCTGCTCGAGCTGCAGACTTAAATTAAGATATTTTATTTTCTGCGCCGATCTGATTTTATCGTCGGAAGCGCTTTTTTCTTTTTTAATCTCCTCCATAATCGAGTTGATTTTCTTTAAAGAATCGTCTAAGCGAGGTTTATTTTCAGCCAGATTTATACGGCTTATCTCGATTTCTTCGCTCGATAAGCCTGAAGAATGGCTTTTATTACTGCTTAAAAGCGCTGAATTATCTTTTATAAAGCTGTTTACCTGTTTTTTTTCATCGAGCTCCGAGCGCGTCGCGGAAATTTCGTAATTAATTATTTTTTTCTGCTGTCCCAGACAAAATAATTTCAACTCAAGAAACCTGGATAAATTATTTTTATAAAATTCTTCGATAGATTTAAAAGCGTGCTCGATATTAACGCTAAATTTAGCCATGTTATCGGGCTTTATCGGGGCCGCCAGAATTATTTCGAGCGATTCGCCGCTTACTGGCTGCGCTTTATCCGCTCCGGCGATATCGTTTATGAGTTCATCCTGGATCGAAGAAAATGAAGCCATTTCAGAGCCAAGCGCCGTCATTTCATGTTTTTTAGCATTCAAAACACTTTCTAATAAAGTAATTTCATAGGAAATATCGACTAAGTTAGCATTTTTAAAATCAAACTCGATAATATTTCCTTTTTTAACGCTTTGCTCGGTTTTAATAATTTCGTTTTTTACTTTTATGGAAACGTAATCACGGTAAAGTAATTCAAAATCTTTTTTAAGTTTAATATACTTGGCCGAAATACCTTTTAATTTATGAGCTTTTTCATCTCTATAAATTAAAATCTCTTCGCTTGAAAGCGTTGGATTTTCCGAGGTTAAATAATTAATGAAGTTATTTATATTTTTAACCTGGATAGTAAGAGAGTCGATATAGCGGGATATTTCATTGAAAATTCCGGCGTCGTCGGCGGGCTTTACCGAATAATAAGCGGTTTTCGGCTCTTCGGCCGCGTAAGAGAACCCGGCAAACGAGCCGGCGATAAAAAAAATAAAAATAAAAATAAATGCGGACAGGGCATCCGCTGTTATGCTGCGCAAAACGGCTGAATGAAATAATTGATTTAAATAAATGCGATGATTTTTTAAAAGTAATTTCATATTCAAGTCGCGAAGATTAAACTAAAAACATTATTACACGCGGACAACCATGTTAACGGCAAAAGGCAAGCCGTTAAATTTAGCGCCTGCCTTTTGCATTTATTGGTTATCTTTAGTTGAGTTAAATACGTTTATTGAATTAACGGCAATTAATTATCGTGTATGGAGCTTCCTTCGAAGTATTTAAGAAGCGCTTCTTTAACTTTTGCCGGCCATTCTTCAACGCCGAGTATTTCTATTCCGACAAGTTCATTGCCAAACGCTATATCTACGGCTATGCCGTCGGCGACGTCTTCATTTTTTACGACTTTAAGTTCCGGATTTAACGAAAGATAAAGTGTACCGTCGTTTTTTCTGTATTGTAATATCTCGCCCTTACTCATTAAGTACCTGCTTTCTATTTATTTTTTCTCGATAAAATCTGAAGCCTTGAAGCCGTGAGGAAGTAATTCCGCAACCGTATAAACAGCATAAGGCGTTTTGGAAACGTCTTCATCTTTAAACTGGCCTATGGAATACACTTTCATATCAGGCGCGGCGAATTCGGCGATAACCTGTCTGCATGCGCCGCATGGAGAAACGGGTTTTTTAGCCGAAGCGTATATTATCATGGCTTTAAATTTTTTATTTCCATCGGAAACCGCTTTGAAAATAGCGATGCGCTCTGCGCAGCATGTCAGGCCGTAAGAAGCGTTCTCTACGTTGCATCCGGTATAGGCTGAAATTTGCCCGGCATCGCCCGCCGCGTCTTCTAAAATTAAAACCGCTCCGACTTTAAAACGGGAATACGGAGCATAAGCGTTTTCACTGACTTTTTTCGCATTCTTAAAAAGAAGCGCGAGAGTTTCCGCGCTGAAATCAGCGGCATGCGATACGCCCGCAGGCTGGCTATGATGCAACGGAGTCGCGTCGTGGACCGGCTGATGTTTTACCGGCGCCTGTACTTTAACTTTATCTTTATCGGATGTCATTGCGGCCTTTCTAAGTTCAACTGCCGGGTTTACTTTTGACGGCTGTTGTTTTGTAAATGATTGAGCGTTTTGACTGTTTTTTTGCTGCGGCTGTGATTTTGGCTGTGCGGAAACCGGCTGCTTCGGCTGAAACTGCTGCTTCGATTGAGGCTGCTGCTTCGGTTGAGGCTGCTGCTTCGACTGCGAGTGATTGTGCTGCGAAACCTTCTGGCCCGCTTGATTCTTAGGCTGCACATGCGGTTTCGGCTCAACGCTAATTTTAGGCTGGGTCTTTAACTGCTGGTGCTGAGGCTTTTGCTGTGCAGATTTAATTTGAGGATGCTGGGCTGGTTTAGCCGGCTGATGTTTTGGCTGCGGCTGCGATTTAATCGGCTGAATATTTTTAGTATTCGATCCCTTGTTCGACTTAGCCACAGCGGCTTGCGCCGGCCTGGGCTGAATTTTATTAACAACCGGCGCGGCTGCCTGTTTTGGTTTCGGCTGAGACTGCGGCTGCGGTTTGGACTGAAACGATGTATTCTTTACGGCGCCGGCCTGAACCGACGGCTTGACAGCCGCTTTGGGCTGAAAAGCGTTTTTAACAGGCTGCTTTTGGTTTTTCGCCGCAACTGGCGCCTGAGGTTTTGAAACAGGTTTTCCCTTCGCCTGAGGCGAAGTTTTCAGGCTGAAACTTACAGCCTTTTTGTTTTTATTAGATGACGAGCTCATTGATTACGCCACCACCTTTTCCTCATAAGTTTTCCAGAGAACTATCATTGGCGCTACGACGAAAAGCGACGAATAGCAGCCGACTATCATGCCGGCAATCATCGTGATCGCAAATCCGCCAAGGACCTCGCCGCCGAAGAAAAATATCGAAATTAACGGAAGCAGCGTGGTTAAAACGGTGATTACAGTTCTCGAAAAAACTTGACCGAGGCTTTCATTGACCATATCATAATAACTCGATTTTCTCATTATTTTGTAATTTTCACGAATACGGTCGCAAACAATAATTGTGTCGTTGATCGAGTAACCCACGACTGTCAATAAAACCGCGAGCTGGGCCATATCGAATTCGATTCCGACAAGCATGATAACGCCGAGCACTACTATAACATCGTGAAACAAAGCTATAATAGCGGGAAGCGCGAATTTAAACTCGAAGCTGTAGGTTACGTAAAGCAATATACCAATAAGCGCCATCATAACGGCAAAAATCGCCTGAGTGCGTAATTCGGAGCCGACCGCCGGGCCGACTGAAGTTTCGCGGAGCGTATCTTCGATTTTAAGATCTTTATCGATTTTAGCGAGGCCCGCGTCGAATTTTTCGCGCATTTCTTTAAGCGATTTAACTTCTTTACCGCTTACTTTATCTTTATAAGCTTCGTTGGCTAAAAATTCGGTTTTAATTATTTTTTCTCTTGATTCGCCTTTTAAAATAACGGTTTCGGCGGTTTCTGCATCGCCGGTATATGTGGACTGCACAACGCTGGACCCCATACCGCATTCGTCTTTTAAAACCTGACGAATTTTATCGTCGGAAACGGGTTTGCTGAATTTAAAATGAAGCTCCGTGCCGCCTTTAAAATCAACGCCATACTTTAAAGTATAAGCCGGGGTAAAATATAAAACAATGGTTAAAACGAATAACACTGCTGAAATCGTATATCCGACGTATCTTTGTGATAAAAAATCAAACTTTCTCACTTACTATCACCCTTTTTAATAAATTAGATGCTTATGGTTTTCACTTTTCTGCCGGCAAGTAATAAATCAAGAACTACTTTAACAACAAAAATAGCTGTGAACATTGATATAATGATACCTGACGAAAGAGTTACCGCGAAACCTTTAATCGGGCCCGTGCCATAATAATAAAGGGCGAGAGCCGAGATCAGCGTGGTTAAATTGGAATCCCATATCGCGGAAAAAGCTCTGTCGAAGCCGGATTCGATAGCGGCCCTGACGGTCTTGCCCGCGCGCAGTTCTTCTTTGATGCGTTCATATATAAGAACGTTCGCGTCAACCGCGACGCCGAGCGTAAGCGCGATACCCGCGATGCCCGGAAGCGTCAGCGTGCCGTTTAAAAGCGCCATTACCGCAAAGAGGAATATCATATTTAAAGTGAGAGCTAAGGAAGCTATTAAACCGCAGAATTTATAGTAAATAACCATAAAAACGAAAACGAGCGCTGCGCCGAACAAAGACGAAACGATTCCTTTATGGATCGAATCGTTGCCGAGCGTCGGACCTACGAGTGTAGCGCTGGCTTTTCTTACGGGCGCTGGAAGCGATCCGGCTCTTAAAACGATGGAATATTTTTGAGCTACTTCATCGCTGAAACTGCCGGTGATCTGAGCGCGGCCGTTAGGAATTACCGATTGTACCGTGGGCGCGGTCTGAACTTTACCGTCGAGAACGATGGCTATATTCTGGTGCAGGTATTTGCCGGTTATGTCAGCGAATTTTTTAGCGCCTTCGCCGTTAAATTCCATCGATACGCAAATTCTCTGCGCTTCGTCGAAAGAGGGACGGGCATCGACTACATAGTCGCCTGTTAAAAGAACGGTTTTATCGAGAACGTAAAGAGGAACCATATCGACGCGAGGATCTTCTTTTACGCCGGGCATTATTTCTTCGGTAGCTTCGTCTATTTTATCGTTTAATGAAGATGCGATTCTTTTCATGTGGCGGAACTGCAATTGAGCAGTCGAGCCGATTACGTCGATAGCTTTCTGTATATCTTTTTCGCCGGGAAGCTGCACTCTTATGCGGCTTTCACCCATTGTAGATATCAGCGGCTCTTTAACGCCGAACTGATCGATTCTGTTTCTTATGATTTCAACCGCTTTAGCGGCGGCATCGGTTACTGACTGTTTAGCCTTTTCTTTATCGATTGTCAAACGCCAGCTATTGCCGCTTTTAACTAAAAAAGCAGGGGAAGCGACTTCGAGAGAAATATCGGCGCGTTTTATATTTTCGGCCGAAGTTTCAGTTATCGTAATGCCAAAGGCGTTACCGTTATCTTCGCTTTTAAAAGTGGCGCCGACAACGTTGTTTTTTTCCAGAGACTGCTTTAACTGCTCGACTTTGCTGCTGAGCATGTTTTTAAACAGTTCGTCGGTATCTACCTCGTAAATTAAATCGATGCCGCCTCTTAAATCAAGACCGAGATTGATTTTTTTCTCCATAGGGTAGATACTCCACAGTGACAACAAAACCAATACGAAAATGAACATGACCTTAAACCTAATGTTCATTAAACAAAACTCCTTTACTTATAAATGTTGATTTTTTTCAACAAAATTAAATACTCATAATCCGAATATAGTTTAAGATTATGGTGCGTACATATTAACATTATTTTAGCGTCTTGTCAATTTGTTTTTTTATTTTGTTTTTTTTATTTTACTTTATTTCATGCTCCGTCCTCATAAAATAATATAAATCACCGCGAATAATTTTAATTAACTTCGAACTAATTTTAAATAAGATATTTACTTTTTATCAAAATCGTGTTAATATCGTTTACTATATTTTTACCTATTCTTTTCGGTGATAGCGGTATTGCTTTTCCGGCCTTATTAAACCGGCCGATTGCACTAAATGCACTAAAATCTATATATACAAAGGAAGATGTGAAGTGGACTTTTTAAATTATGAAAACTATTTAAATAGATTCTGCGCGGCGGTTATATTTTACGTCGGATTACTTATTATAACCCTGACAGTGCTGCCCGGTTCTATTATACCCATCCAACTGCCTTTTTTCGTAACGATGTTCTTAGGCGCGCACCTGACGCTGGATGCCTCGCTCAATGTTTTTTACACGCTGATAATAACGACCGGATTTATAGTTACCGCCATCGTTATACTGTATCCGCGAAGAATAATTTCTGAAATCAACTTCTGGCTGTTAATCGCGGTTTTTCTGATATTACCATTCGCTTATTCGCGCGATACCAAGGAAAACTTTCTATTAGTTAAAGAGACGACGCTCAGGCTGTTTTTAATTTCAATGTTGGCCATATTCATGTTCAGAAAATTATCTACTGGCGGTTTTTTCGATTCGCTCAAGCGCGTCCCGTGGCATTTTTACGCGTTTACGNNGCTTCGCCGTTTATGACTTTTCATTATTCGATGATATTAGTCTCCTACCTCATATTTTATCTTGTAACTTCCGACACTTTAAGAAAACCCTGGCAGTTTTACTCTATTTCCGATATTTTAATAACCGCCGCGGCCATCGCCTCGATGTACGGAATTTTACAATATTACAGAGTGGCCGGCACCAATCATAACTACGATCCGCTCTTCGGAGTAGGTGAAGTTATCGGCAACACCGACCGCAAGAGGGTTTTTTCGTTTTTCGGCAATCCCGTCTTTCTGGGTGTATATCTCGATGCCGCGCTTCCGATAGCTTTTGCGATGTTCTTCTCGTCATTCGCCGCCGGAGCCCGCTGGGCGCATAAGTACGAAAAATTAATACTCCGCTCGCAGATCATGCTGCTTTCATTCGCCATCGTTTACTGCTTCGTTTTCATGGGATTAGCCAATTCATCGGTTGATTCGCTTATATCCGCTTCTAAAATGCCCGGCGGCACGGCCGTTACCGACGCTCAGGTATCCGATTTAATAACCGCCGCCGGATCGACTTCGTTCATCGTGGCGCCGGCCGTCTTTTTATGCCTGCTTTTCGGCGCTTTCATGCTCTATCAGGTAACCCCTTACTGGCAGGAACACGAAAAGCAAATCTACCGCATGGCAAATGGATTATTTTCGTTTCTGGCGATATTCGTCTGTATATTCGTCACCTTTACCAGAACCGCATGGATAGCCACGGCCGCATCGCTTTTCTTTTTTGCCATTTATATACTCATATACGCGCACGACCTTATATACTCCTATCGCAAATGGATACTTTCATTCACGCTCGCCTTTATCGTCGCGACCATATTTTTAACCGTCATTTACTTTAAGCCCAATCAACTCAATACCGGCACCGAATCCATCGCCGGCCGCTTCACTTCTTCTTTTACCGTACTTCAAAGACTTATGCTCTACGATATCACTCTGAATATAATACGATTAAACCCTCTATTCGGACAGGGTTTTGGCACTTACGGCAAATTTTACCCCGAACATCAGGCTAAATTCTATAAAGGCGAATTTCATTTATTAATAGACGGCATTAACTCGTTTTTCAAACAGACGCTTCCGAATAAATCGATTAATTTCACCGTCTGGTGCTTTGAAAAAGTCACAACCTCGCGTTTTTTCCAATTTTTAATGATGAGTTATTTCGTTATTTTCATAATGGGCGGCATGCTGCTTATAATTTATTACAAAGAATTAGCCGCCGGGACATCACGCCTCAAAACGGCTCTGACCGCATATCTTTTATTTATAATATTACCGGTCGCACTTGTGTTCTTAAGATTTTTAACGGTTAAAAAATCATATCTCGGCGTCGATGAAAATATAATGTCCGTAAATCCCAAAGATTACTACTGGCTTTCCGCGGGTTTTTCCCACGTTCACAACGAGTACCTGCAGGTATGGTCAGATGTCGGAATTTTCGCTTTGTGTATCTTTCTTTATGCTTTTTACGATTATTTTTATAAAGGCGGCTGGCTGTTAAATAAACTTAAAAATTCGCCGGACCGCGTCATAATAATCGGATATTTATGCGCGGTAGTAGCCATGCTCGTTGAATCGCTCGCTAATTTCCCTTTTCAGCGCATTATGCCGATCTTAATAGCCTGCGTGGGTTTCGCGATGATCTTTAACGGACGCCGCATTTTCGGCGATCAGATAGAAAGCGGCGAAGCGGCCGATACCGCCGCCGCGGACGAAACCGGCGGAGAATCGTCCGGCAATAAAGCCTTCCAGCCGCGCGCTTACAATTACAACAGCCGGGAGGCTATAAGCGACGCGCCGCTCTACGACGATCACCTCGCTTTAGCATCCATGCCGCGCGAAACCCGCGATCATCTTAATCATAACATTACTTTCTACGCCGTAATTTCAGTTTCAGTGCTGCTATTAAACTACCTGCCCGCACGCTACGTTCTCGGTAACGTCGATTTAAAATCCGGCCATACCTTCATATCGCAGGCGCAGATGTCTCGTAACGAAATTCAAAAATTCAACCTGATAATATCCGAAGGAATCCGTTACCTCGAGCGCTCGGTTCGCCGCGTTCCATATAATTCCGAAGCCATATTCTGGTGGGGCGATACCCTCAAGCTGATCGGCCGTTACGACGATGCAATAGCTAAATTCAACCAGGCCCTGCAATATACAAGCACCAAACACGTTTTTTATTCGCGCGGTATAGCGTTTTTTGAAAAATTCAAGCAGGAAGGCAAACCCGAATTCATGGAACAGGCCAAAAACGACTGGAAACGGGCGATCGAAATCAACCCCAACTTCCCGCAGCCGCTTTTTCACCTCGGCTACCACGAATTCCACAACGGCAATTTCAAGCAAGCCGTCGAATACTTCAAAGAATCGATCAAATGGGACAGCGGCGACGCCCTTGCGTCGGAATCGTATAAATTCGCCGGCATTTCGGCCTACTATCTAAAAGAGGACACCGAGGCTATAAATTTTATGAGCGAAGCCTATAAACGCGACGCCCGCGGAGTGAGCAAATATCTCGGCGGTCTTCTACTAACCAAACACCGCTACGAAGAAGCGCTTCCATGCTTAGAAGACGCTGCCCGAGAAAATTCCAAAGATCAAGAGGTTTACGCGAGCCTTGTAACCGTATGCCGCAGGCTTAATATGTTCGAACGCGCCATTGAAATAGTCAATGAGTACCATCGCACCAGAGACAGCGCCCAATATTTTTATGAAATCGGAAGGCTTTACGCCGCGATGAAAAACTTTGACCGCGCACTCATCGAGCTCGGGCGCGGTCTTGAAAAATATCCCGACGACATTAAAATTAACGAAGAAATAGGCCGCATTTACTTCGACGACAAGAAAAATTATCAAGTCGCCGCCACTTTCTTTGAAAAGTTAACTAAATTAGACACCGGAAATTTAAGAACTCTTTATAACCTCGGCGCCTGCCGTTTCCGAATCGGCGAATACGAAAAAGCCCATGAACTGTGGTCTGAAATTAAAAAACGCGACCCTAAATTTCCTAACATCGACGAATATATCAAAAGCGCTTCCGGCAGAAGCGGCGGCGCAGACATAAAAACTACCGTAATCGCACCCGATGGCACGCCGGCGGAAGCTGACGACAAAAAAGACAGGCCGGAAGCGGCTTCGCCGGAGCCAACACCGCAACCGGACGCTAAGACCGGCGAAGTTAAAGAGGCCGGCGGCGCGCAAAACATTGAAATCGGCGGCGCAAAAGGTGAAGCGTCCGCCGCGACCGATGAAAATAAAGCCGAAAACGCAAAATCGTTTTTTAAATATTGAACAAATAACACGATGAAATTTAAGTTATAGCAATTTCACTTCTTCAAATCAATCATAAGTAAAAAGCGCATCGGCATTAAGTTATGCAGATGCGCTTTTTTACAGGGCTTCACGCGCGGCGAAAAACGGCGGCGTGTATGTAAAAGCCTGATTACTTTTTTATCTGATGGACGAAATCGACGACTTCGTTTATCTGATCGATTGTTTCGGCGCGGGCTAAGTATCCGTAATCGCCGAGAGCGGCACTGAATACCGAAAAAATCTGTTCGTGATGAGCTATTTTGTCGCCGAATTCGCTCATTATAGCATCGTGCGAATGCACGTAATTTTTGCTGTTTTTACGGCCGATATAACAGCAATGATACCTGCGGCTGTAAGGCGCCCTGAATTCGTTATAAAGAACGACATTAGCCCATTCGCGATAAATATCTATATCGTTGGCGAAGTTGAACATATCGGTGGTAAGGCCGCCTGGCGGACGCATATTAACTTCGAGCGCGACTATTTTATTATCTTGTTTACGCCTGAAAAATTCGAAATGGAATATCTTTTCTTTAACGTCGAAGGCTTTTAAAGTCTTGCGGCCGGCATCTTCTAAATCAGCGGGGATATCGCGAAGCGAATAATAATATACGTGCGCGTCGTCGTTGACCGCTTCCATAATACCGTCACTGTATGTATGCGACGTATAAAAAACGAGATTGCCGTTTTTATCGACGAGACCGTCGAATGTAAATATTTTACCTTCGATAAACTCTTCCATGATATAAACGGTCTGATGCCTCGAACTTAAAAAGCTGTCAAGTTCTTCTTTATTATGAATTTTATAGGTATTAGCCGCGCCAACGCCGTTATCGGGTTTGGCCACTACCGGATATCCGACTTGTTTAATAAAATCGAGCGCGTCTTCTTTACGGTTTATAAGCGTTCCGCGCGCGACTTCTACGCCAGCTTCCATAAATTTTTTCTTCATGCGCGATTTATGTTTGATATCCAGGATTTGATCATTTTTAACGCCGAAAACATTAAAATCGGTTCGTAAATTTGCTTCGGTTTGAAGCCAGTATTCGTTATGGGAATCGATACGGTCGATTTTACCGTAACGATGCGTGAAATAGCCGCAGGCCGATATTAACTGTTCGTAGCTGTGCATATTTTCGATTCTGTAATACTCTTTCAACGCCCATTTTAATTCCGGTTTCAGATTATCGTAATACTCATCGGCGAGACCTAATACGTTAGCGCCCGCTTCTTTTAACCTGACGCAGAAATTATAGAAATTTGGCGGAAAATGTGGTGAGATATAAACATAATTCATACTACTGTAAGCGCCCCCTGTCTTTATTTTGGTTTTTTTGCTCTGATATTTGATAAAAAATTTTAGTTTAATAAAGTTTTATTATGTTAAGCATATTATTTAAAAGCCGTTTTAAAAGAGCTAAAAAAGAATTTTTACTATCTTCACGTCTATTGTTTGTGATTTAATTTAAACATGAATTACAAGTGCATATATTTTACTAAAAAAAACGGCGTTTGTCAAAAAAAAGGCCAAAAAAATGTCAAAAAATTAAAATTAAATTTAAAATTAATTAATTAATTAATTGACAAATAAAGCTAATAGTTATAAAATAATTTCTGATAACACTTAACAGGCAAGATTAGTTCGAATTTTAATCGAACGAAATCTATTCGCAATTAAATACGGAGATTAATTTTGAAAATAATCCATATATCCGACTTGCATATAGGCGCTAAATTAGGCCGCCACAGCCAGAACGCCGACATTAAAAAAACGCTTTCGCATATCGGCGCTTTCTGCGCGGCCGAGGGCGCCGACCTGCTTTTAATAGCCGGTGATATCTTCGATTCATACAATCCTTCCGGCGAATCCGAAGATATTTACTATAACTTCTTAGACTCCATCAGCGCGGCCGGAACCGCTATAGCCATAATAGCCGGCAACCACGATAATCACGAACGCCTTTGCGCGCCCGCCGGCTTTTTAAAACGACACAATATCATGATATCGGTTAATAATCCTCAAAACGATTATCAACCCTTCGAATTAGAAATAAAAGGCGAAAAGATCTCGATAGCGCCTATAGCCTATGTTTACGACGGCCAGGTGCTCGATGTGACCGAGCTCGACTCCGAAATAGAAGCGGCCGCGGCTTATTCCGCGGCCTACTCGGGCGTTATAAAAGCCGCCGCGGCAAAGTGCCTTGCGCCTCTTAAAATATTAATGGCGCACGCCTTCTTCGCCGGCGCTATAAACTGCGGCAGCGAAAGAAATATACAGCGCGGTAATACGCTTCTTGCCGACGCGTCAAATTTTTCGGGCGATTTTAAATACTGCGCCTTCGGCCATCTTCACCGCTGTCAGAAAATAACTGAAAATGCCTACTACAGCGGTTCTATAATTCCCGTCTCGATCGACGAGGCGCGACATCCGAAAAAAATGATATTAATCGACACCGCAAAAACTGCCGCTGACGGCGGAATTAAATTAATCGATATTCCCGGGTTTTCAATTTATAAAAATATTACGGGCGATTTCGATAAAGTATATTCGGAAATTTCAATATTACAAAACGCTTATATATCCGTCGTGTTCACCGAAGCGCTTAATATAGAGCGGCAGGACCTGATATTAAAGACCGCCCGCGATAACGGAATTAAAATAGTGTCGCAGGCTTTCGATATTAAAACCCTCCACGGCGCCGGCGATATGAACGCTATCGAAATGAGCCGCCTGTCCATACCTTCGCTTTTCGACGAATACCTGAAAGCCTCCGGGAACGAAGATGAAACGCTTTCAATTAAATTCGGCGAAATTATCTCGCGGTGCGAAATTTTAACCGAAACCGAAAAAGGCGGCTGCGAATGAAATTAATATCGCTTAAATTAAAAAATATAAACTCGCTTAAAGGCGAACATTTAATAGAGTTCAACGCGCCCCCGCTTTCCGGCTGCGATATGTTTTTGATAACCGGCCCGACCGGCAGCGGTAAAACGACCATTCTCGACGCTATAACAGCGGCGCTTTTCGACCGCACGCCGCGCCTGAACAGTAAAACCACGCGCGCCCTCAAAAGCCAGACGGCCGACACCGCTCTCATCGAGCTATCTTACTCGGTCAAAGGCGATAATTATAAAAATATCTGGCAGATAGATAAACGCGATAATAAAAAAATCGGCGTATATAAAAACGGCGAGCTGGTGCGCGCGCTGAAAATAAACGAACTGGGCGCTATGAGCGCGGAACTTATAGGCGTAGATTACGACACCTTCGTTAAAACCATAGTGCTCGCCCAGAATAAATTCGACGAATTCATTAAATCAAAACCCGAGGACCGCCGTAAAATAATAGAAGCGATTACCGATAACCGCATACTCGAAGCCGTCAAAAAAAGAATCAAAGACCAATACGATAACTTCGAAAAAATATACGGCGCGTTAAATCAAAAGGTCGAAACGCTCAAAACGTTTACAGCCGAACTTAACGTCGATGAAATGGCGGCGGCGCTCGAAGCGAAAAGAGCCGCGCTCGAAACCGTCATAAAAGAATCGGCTGCCGCCGCTAAAAATAAAAACGAATACGAAAAACTCAAGGCGCTTCACGCCGAACTCGCGCAAAAAAAAGACGAACTCGCAACGACTGCCGCCGGTTACGATTTCGGCGCGCAATATAATGAAATCATAATACTTCGCGCCGTGCGCGATAAATTCAGCGCGATAATAACCGATATCAAAAATATAACATCGGCGCTCGGCGCGAAAAATAAAGCCGCCGAAGCCGAACGCCTTTTAATAAAAGATCTCGCCGCTAAATTAAAATCGGCCGCGGATGGCTATGAAAATTTAAAAAAAGAACGGACCGAATTCGAGCCGCGCTACGCCGATAAATTAAGCGAGATAGCCACCGCGCGGGCACGCATAACCGCGCTGGCTGAAATTAGCGACAAATTCAAAACAGCCGCTAAAAAAAATAAAGCCGCCGAAACCGAACTAAAAACCGCCGAAACGCAAAGCGCAACCGTAACCGCCGAAATTAAAACGCTCGAAAAAAGAAAGAAAACACTCGAAGATAAAAAAAGCCTCTACGGGCCTGAATTTGAAAATAGCGGCGAAGCCCTTTTCGAATTCAAATCCGCGCTCGAAAAAATTAAACACCTGCAAGCCGCACTCGAAAAAACCGACGCTGAAATCAAAAAAAACGAACAAGCCGCAAACTCTGCGCAAAAGCTGATTTTATCGCTGCGCGAAAAACTTTCAATAAATCTGAACGCCATCGACAAAATAAAAAAAGATAAAATAGCCGCTGAAACTAAAAAAGTCCTTTTAGAAAACGAATACGAACAATGCTCCAGCCTCGACGCCGCCGCCGCGCTGCGCGAAAAACTCGCCGCTGGACAAAAGTGCCCCGTATGCGGCAGCATCACTCATCCAGACGCCGGAACTTTCCTGCCGCAGGGACGCGACACTAAAAAGATAAAAGCCGAAATTAAAAACGCCGAGGCCGACATTAAAAAAAGAAGCGACGAATTAATCGAGGCCGAAAAAATATACGCCGGCGATTCGGCCACGCTTGCCGCGCACGCAGCCGAATTTGACCGCAAAACTGCCGCCGCCCTTATATCCGGCGAAGAATTAAACCGCCAGGCCGCCGAATTAAAAACCGCTCAAAGCCAACTGCGCGCGCCGTTTGAAATCGATAACGGCGATTACACAGCAGCAGCATTAAAATGGAGCGAAGCCGTTAAATTTTTAACTTCTGTGAAAGACGATCTAATCGAAATTAAAAATCAAATAACCATATCGGTAAATAACAAAACCGCCGCTGAAAACAATATCGTAAAATATAAAAACGATTTTGACGAGTCCATAAAAGAATTAAAATCACTTCAATCACAAAAAGAAATATATGAAAGCGAAATTAAAACTCTTACCGGCGGACTCACTCCCGATAAAATGCGCGAAGACTTAGACGAGGCCAGATTAAAATTAAATAAAAATCACTCACGCGCCGAAAACGAATTTAACTCGGCTAATTCAGCCATGGAAGCTAAAAAACATTTGATCGTAAATATTGAAAGCGAAATTATAAATTTAAACGAATCGCTCGACGCCGCCCGCACTTCCCTCGAAGCCGCCCTCTCGGAAAATAACTTCAACGAAACACTCGCACTCCAAAAATACGAACAGCTCAATAAAATATCCGCCATCGAAGATGAATATAATAATAAACTGATGCTTAAAAATAATATAGAATCGCATATAAATCTCTTAAACGCTAAAATCGACTCGCGGCCTTACGACGAAAACACCATGACCGCTCTCGAAACCGCCGAACGCGAAAAAAGCGAACTTGTCGGAGCGCTCAACCGCGAATCGGGCGAAATTAACGCCGCACTCAATAAACACCGCCAGTTACTAAACGAGTTTAACGCCGCCGAAGCCGAATTAAAAAAACACGGCGGCGAACATAAAACGCTCGAAAAACTTTACTCGCTCACTAAAGATAACCAATTCCGCGATTTCGTGCTTTCATTCCATCTCAAAAACCTGCTGCTGCTCGCCAATCAATATCTGAAACTGCTCACGGGCGGACGTTACGAGCTTTTATTCGATATCGATTCGGCCAACGCCATATTCATTAAAGACTACTTCAACGAAGGCCGCGAACGCGAAATAAACACGGTATCCGGCGGCGAGGCCTTCATGGCAAGCCTTTCACTCGCGCTCGGACTCAGCCAGGTGAGCGCCGGCGACGGCCGCATCGAATTTATGTTTTTAGACGAAGGATTCGGCGTGCTCGACGCCAACGCCCTCGAAGACGTGCTCGACATGATATCGCGCCTCAATAATATCGGACGCAAAATAGGCATAATAAGCCATATCCAGCAGGTGAAAGAACGCATCGAAACTAAAATCGAACTTATTAAAAATAACGACGGCAGCTCTATTATTAAAATATCTTAACCTGAAACATATTTAAAATTCTTTTTCGGTGCCGCTTTTAAAGCATTCGCAGGGCGGCTTTTTTAAAAAAATACAGGACCGCGACGGGGGAAAAGNNCATTGCCCCCTTTACTCTCCCTGAACATAAAACTGCGCGTGCGCGTGCATACTTCGTATGCCGCACACGCGCAGTTTTGTAGCATCGAAATAAAAAGGCTATTATCATAGCCTTTTTATTTCGGGCGGCTCTTTATACCGGCTTCGAAGTTTTTTTTTATAGTTCCTGCCGTTTCTTTATCTACTGCCATAAACTTTTTTCATGCCATTTTTTTCTTTCTTCTTTCTTTCTTCTTTTTTCTTTCTTTCATGCCCTAAAGTTCTTTCATGCCGTTTCTCAGTTTTGCCGCCGCGCACAGCGTGCGCGGCGGCGTGGCAATTGCGCACTGCCGGAACTTAATATTGCGGCTCACGGAAATGCTCTGTAGCACATCTATCTTCAGTACAGCACGAAAAATACAGTTGGATTGTAAATAATAAGCCTTTTCAAACATCATCAAACTTTAATTATATTTTTCGACTTTATTTAATTCGATCACACAAAAGGACTCGATTTGCGGCATTTTTTTACCGCGAGCTGTTGATTTAAGTCGCGTTAAAACTTATAGGCAAGATTCCAACACATCACTGAATTAAAGCCCTGACAGAAAAAACTATCGACAATCTAACAATAAAGCGTCAGGCAATTTGCGGATAGAGAGGGAGGGTTTCAGGGAGGGAGAGAAAAGGGTTGCTAACCCTTTCTCTCCCTCCCTGATTTAAAAAAATCAAATTCTTAAAATATGTTTTTATCCGCATTAAACATGAAAAAATGTCTATTTCTTTTAACATCATTACCGTAATACTCCACTTTAAAACAATATATTAATAAGATAACATTTTACCGTCTCAAGTTCTATTTTACAACGCATCACCTTCGCGGCTCTTTGTTTGCAAGCATTTTCAAACACTTGACAAATCGATTGAAATGAAGTAAAATTAAAGAAATTATATCTTTTTGTCGCGATAAAAAACATTAAAAAAGAGGTGTATTTTGATATTTAAGTATTCGACCACCGCTGCAAAGCGCCGCCGTTCGGCGCTTTTACCCCCCGATTTTTCCGGCGCCAACGCTTATTTTCGGCGCTTCTATTAACCGCCGTCATGCTTAGTTTGGTCTTAGCTCCCCGGCCTTCTTATCCGGCGGGCGTCAATGATATTAAAAAGGCATTAAATCAAAACGATATTTCAACGCCGGAAAGCGGTTCCGTCGATAATGCGGCCATAACGGTTAAAGCCGTTAACCCTTCGAATCCAAAATCAAAAACCGCTAAAAACATCTCCGAAGCCGCGTCTGAAAATAAGCCGGTTACGCCTCCTCACGGCCTTTATAAATACGAAACAATTAAGGTCAATAATACATCGTTCGTCATCAAAAAACCCGTTCCTATCAAACCTTCTATAATCAATCGGCCGGTACAAAAACTTGAAGTTAAAAGTGAAAAGCCGTTAAGAATCGGCGCCGCTAAAGCGCCCGTACGCATCGACGACACTCCCGACATTCCCGAAATGCCAGACAGCACGCCTGCTAAGCCTATAGAACTCGTTTTGAAAGAATTTCCGGCGGATTATATGTTTCCAGATGATATGAGCGAAGACGAATCGGCGGCGGTTTTTCTTTTAAAGCAAATGTATCAGGAGATACACAATGGCACTGACGAATATTTGATAGACTCAGCCTATATTAAATTAACTCAAAAGTACCCGTCTTACCAATATATATTAGCCCTCGCCCGGTTTTATCTCGAAGAATGCCGGCTTATGAAATCGAATGGCTATGTTTATGACGGAACGACTTATTATGAAGCTTACAATCAGCTATCCGCGATATATTTGCATGAAAAAAACTCTAAAAATAAAATTTATGCTTTCCTTCTTTCAAAGTGCGAAGAGCGTAAAATACAGATCGAAGCCAATAATTCACAGTTAGCCAGAGAGAATGAATATATAAAATGGCGCTTGAATCCGGCTTTTTTAGCGAAAACCATCGAGCGTATCCAGGAAAAAGAATATTTTGACAGCCCATATATTTCAACTGTTCCAGGTGAAAAGTCATTCTGGGTGGAGTATAATTATTATCTGGAAAATTATCGGAAACTTATCAAAAATTATCTTTTGATGAAAAATTATAATGCTGCTTCAAGCGCTATGGCCGATTACGAAAATTTTTATGCTAACGGCATCAAAAGATTTCACACCGTTAAATATTACTGGTACGACAGCGATACTCTCCTTACTAAAAACATTGAAGTATTTAGAAATGCCGAAGAACATCTGGATTTTATACGCCAGTATGTATCGCTTGTTTCGTATCAGGGTGAGCTAAACGCCGACAACGCTTTCCTCAGAGCGGAAATCGCAAAATATGTCAAAAAAATGGAAACGTATAAGAGGGCTGCGGGTAACGAAACCGTTTCCGGCGAGCGTATTTCGGATGAAAAGTTAATTTCATATAATACTCACGCCGCTTCTTCGAGCATGCACGAAGAAAATACTTATTACAGAAACGAAGTTAAATTCGTATTTTCCGCATTCACAAGAAGTGAAGGGTTATATCAACCGCAGGATGAAATACTCGATCCACGCGACACTCTCAAGCTCTGGTTCGTAACCGACGGTCAGGCGCCGAGGCACGCAATTAAAATGCAAATCATCGTTAAAAGTTCGGCTTCACGCCGCGAGAAAAGCGCCATAATGGAGTTTAAACAGGATTCGATGGCCCCTTATTATAGCGCCGTCTTTATACCGAATGAAACCGACACCGCCGACGAACCGCCTCCGCCAATGCCGTCCGGGCCGGTTACGGTGATGGCAAGAGCGCCGCTGCAAATCAAAAACCAAACTGACAGGCAAAAGAATTTAATAAATAATAACAGAGGAAGCGCTTCTAAAGATAATTTTATCGCATGTTTCAATGCCGAGTTATATACCGACTCTCTTTTCAAGATATATGACACCAATTCATATTTTACAACCAATGGAATGTTCAATTATATGGGTTATGCAATTGACAAAGATTATTCGGAGACTGTCAATAACCAAATATCAATAAACTCTGAAATGTTTCCCGCCTGCGCAAAGCCGTATGAGATTAATAAATATGTAATCACGCTTCCGACCACGAATTTTTTAAAGAAGGGCGGGGTTGAATTAATCGAAGCGCAGCCCGGCGGCGCGACAAAATTGATAAAAAATCAGGCGGATTGGCTGATTGTCGATGCCCACGGTTCAACATCAGTGCCCACAGGCGGTATAGCATGGTCTGATGCTAACGGTAAAACGCAACGTCTTCACCCTTATGAATTAATCGATAACGGCGTATCGGCTTATAGCAATGACCTCGATGTGCTTATTTTATTTACCTGTCACTCGTTAAAATGGCAATTCGATAAAAACAGTCAAACGCACTCACGCGGCTGGCAAAAAGCATTGCCGGAAGGAATTATTTTAGGATTTCAAAATGATTCTCATGATCAAGCTAACCATGATGTAATGTTTTTAATTAATAACGCCATAGCCGATCATACTCAAAAATTTGGCCAAAAAGAGCTTTCAGATATGTGGTTTTTAGCTAACGCACTGGCATATAAACGTCATTTAAATAACATAAAAAACAATTCCTTCGGAGGTTATTATTGTGCACGAAATGCCTCCACTATTCATGATAAACTATGGATTAGTCCTATTTTAAAAAACACGAACGCTGACGATAGTGATCTTGTTACAACTCGAGGAATATGTCCATTTTATTTTAGAAAATATAAAGGAATTTTCGACAATGCTAAAAACGAGTATTATCAATTTGTTAAGTTTGATAAAAAAAACATGTAAAACTATGGAGGTTAAGCATATGAAAAACGAATTAATTTTTAGAATCCTAACTATTTTATTAATATTTTTATTTTCAAATACTTCTTACGTTCACGCACAAAGCACAATTGAAACAAGCGTTACAGAAACATATAATAAAACGCTTAAATTATTTAGTTATTTACACAATATCGACCGTCCAATAGAAGACGATAAATTAGCTGTCGATTTAATAGATTATGGCGTTGAATTAGTAAAAAAGGCGCCGCGCTCTTTCGAGGCATATACTTTTGTAATAAAATTTCAGCATACATCTTTTAGTGGGTCTTTAGAATATTTAGACAAGGTAGACAAACTTAAAGAAACTTATCTGAAGGAAATCGACAATTTTGAAAATAACCTTGCCGAAAAATTCATATTGATGTTGGCAATCAACAATTCAAGTGTTATGCATGATAGCTTTCGCTGGTCATGGCAGGACAAAGAGTTAAATAGAGAACACACCAGCATCTCATTTAATACATTGAAAGAATTGTCTAAATACAAAGATAAAGATTATGCAATTTTAGCAACATTAAGATTTCTCGGCTTAAATGATACTGAAACTCAGGATGAAATAATCGCCAAATTTCCCGACCATCCATTTATACCGCTAATCAAACTGTCTAAAACCAATTCGTATTTTTTTAACGGCAATTATGACGAAGCTGCTAAATATGCTGTAAAATTAAGTGAAGAATATAAGGGAATTAAAATGCCGGAAGGTTATGGTTTTGAATTGGAATGTTACGAGGCTGCATGTTCCGCATATCTTGCAAAAGAAGATTTTGATAATGCTGAAAAATATTTAAAACTCATCGAACAGTTCGCTCCAGAGAGCAAAATCGCCAGAGCCGCGCGTGAAAAATATGAATATACTAAAAATCCACCGCCGGGGGCTTATAAAATAGACGAAAGCTCGATCAAAAATTTTATTGAAGCCCAGGAAAAAGCCAAAGAAGAAGCTAAGAAAAAAGGCATAGATTTAGACAGCGACGTGCTCGATGAATAATTTTTTTTAGATCTTCAGTGTTTCGTGTGGGTAAATTTTTCGTTTTCTTTACAGATATCTTTTATTTTCGCATTACAAAGATCCTGCCATTATTTCTCTTTCTCTTTTTCTTCGCTCTTTTCTGTTCTGCCATAAATTTCTTTCATGCCGTTTGTCAGTTTTGCCTCCGCGCGCAACGCGCGCGAAGGCGTGCTATTTACGCACCGCCGGAACTTAAGATTTCGGCTCACGGTAATGCTTTAAAGCAAAACAACTTTTACTATACTAAAGCATTATTAAACATATTTAATTAAATTAAACTCAATTTACTAAGACTTTTGTTCCATACAATTCGATTAATTTTTAACTGTGCCATTATTAAAATCGATTTGCGGCAGTTTTTCCCGCGAGCAATTAAATTAAGTTGCATTGATCCGTTAATGCACCGCATGTGCGCGCGCGGCGCGCGCACATGCAAACAAGCAAGCTGGCAGGAAAATAAGTAAAAAGCAACAAACAAAGAAACAAGCGAACAAGCAAGCAAATGAATGAATGAATGAATGCATGAATAGAGATGGATAAGCGAATGGCAGGCAA